>CALGOO010000239.1 GCA_937960715.1 uncultured Candidatus Competibacteraceae bacterium | reverse complement strand
AACCCCCGACCCTCGCCTTGTAAGGGCGATGCTCTCCCAACTGAGCTAAGCACCCAAAGAGGTTATTTTATGGTATCCCTAAAAGTTTTACCAGCCTTGAACACCGGAGTTTTGCTGGCCTTCAATTCCATGGGCTGACCGGTCTTGGGATTGTGACCCGTTCGGGCAGGGCGCTCACGGATCGAGAAGGCGCCAAACCCAGTCAACACCACCGAATCTCCTTTGTTAAGCGCGGCCTGAATAGCATCCAGCACCGCAGTCACGGCTTTACCCGCGGCGGCTTTGGACAGATTGGTTGCCTGGGCAACGGCATCGACGAGTTCGGTTTTATTCATGCGGCTATTCCCGTGCGGTGTTGTAACTTATTGGATTTTCGCGTGACGCGCGATAACCCGCGCCCCGGAAGAATGAATGCACCTTAATATCTTATATAGGGCGCTCAAAGCAGTGTCAATTGGCTACCGAATTCATCCTTCAGTGGGGGCGCGCGCTATCCAGGACGCCGCCGGTTTTCGTGGCGGATTCCGGCGCCGGCGCCGGTTCGCCTTGCCCCACCGTATCCTGCGCCTTGGGCGACGGTTGCGTTTGCAACGCGATCTCCAACACCTGGTCGATCCAGCGCACCGGCCGCACCTCCAGCCTGGCCAGGATATTTTCCGGGATTTCCGTTAAATCCTTGCGATTTTCCTCGGGAATCACCACCATCGCGATGGTGCCTCGCTGGGCAGCCAGCAACTTTTCCTTAAGGCCGCCAATCGGCAACACCTCGCCGCGCAAGGTAATCTCGCCCGTCATGGCGACGCTGGCCCGCACCGGAATTCGGGTCAGGGCCGAGACCAGGGCCGTGCACATGCCGATGCCGGCGCTGGGACCGTCCTTCGGGGTGGCGCCTTCGGGAACATGAATGTGCAGATCGTATTTTTGATGAAACTCCGGATCGATACCCAGCATACCAGCGCGACTGCGCACCACCGTCATCGCCGCCTGGATGGATTCCCGCATCACCTCGCCCAAATGGCCGGTATGGATCAGTTTACCCTTGCCCGGCACCAGGGCGGCTTCGATGCTGAGCAGTTCGCCCCCCACCTCGGTCCAGGCCAGACCGGTCACTTGACCAATCTGATCCTGTTCCTCGGCCAGACCGTAGCGAAAACGGCGCACGCCCACGTATTTCCCAAGCAGGCTGGGAACGACGATCGTCTGGTGATCGGTGGGATGCAGGGTGATTTCCTTGACCACCTTGCGGCAGATCTTGGCGATCTCCCGCTCCAGATTGCGCACCCCGGCTTCGCGGGTATAAAAGCGGACGAGGTCGCGGATGGACTCCTCGGTGATCTCCAGTTCATCCTCCTTCAAGCCGTTGTTGGTCATCTGTTTTGGAATCAGATAACGCAACGCGATATTCAGCTTCTCGTCCTCGGTGTAACCGGGGATGCGAATCACTTCCATGCGATCGAGCAGCGGCGGCGGAATGTTGAGCGAGTTGGCGGTCGCCACGAACATGACGTCCGACAGATCAAAGTCCACTTCCAGATAGTGATCGTTGAAGGTGTTGTTTTGCTCGGGGTCCAGCACCTCCAGCAGGGCCGATGAAGGGTCGCCGCGGAAATCCATCGACATCTTGTCGATCTCGTCGAACAGGAACAACGGATTGCGCACGCCGACCTTGGTCAGATTCTGGATGATCTTGCCGGGCAGCGAACCGATATAGGTACGGCGGTGACCGCGGATCTCCGCCTCGTCGCGCACCCCGCCCAGCGACATTCGGGCGAACTTGCGGTTGGTGGCGCGGGCGATGGAGCGCCCCAGCGAGGTTTTACCCACGCCCGGCGGTCCCACCAGGCATAGAATCGGTCCTTTCAGCTTGCGTGCTGCACGGGCAGATATGCGAGAATCCGTTCCTTGACTTTTTCCAGCCCGTAATGGTCGGCTTCCAAAATAGCCTCGGCCGCCGCCAGATCCTGATGGACCTTGGTACGCTTACGCCAGGGAACGTTGACCAGCCAGTCGATGTAGTTGCGCACCACCGTGGCTTCGGCCGACATCGGCGACATCATCTTCAGCTTGTTCAGCTCCGCCTTGGCCTTGTCCTTGGCCTCCTTGGGCATGCCCGCCTTCTCGATGCGTTGGCCCAGTTCCTCGATTTCGTTGGGTGCGTCCTCCAAATCGCCGAGTTCCTTTTGAATCGCCTTCATCTGTTCGTTCAAATAATATTCGCGCTGGCTCTTTTCCATCTGCTGCTTGACGCGACCGCGGATGCGTTTTTCGACTTGAAGAATGTCGATCTCGCTTTCCACCAAGGCGAGCAGATGTTCGAGACGCTCGGACAAATCCTGGATTTCCAGAATTTTCTGCTTTTCGTCGAGCTTGAGCGTCATGTGGGCAGCGATGGTATCGGCCAGCCGGTTGGGATCGTCGATGCCGGCGACTGAACTCAGCACCTCGGCCGGAATCTTCTTGTTCAGTTTGACGTACTGGTCGAAGGTATTCAGCAACGAGCGCATGAGCCCCTGCACTTCCTGGGACAAGCCCTCATCGGGCGGCGCTTCCAGCGCCGACACCTCGGCGACAAAACAGGATCGGGTCTCGGTGAAACGGTGGATATAGACTCGCTGACAACCCTCCACCAGCACCTTGACCGTACCGTCCGGCAACCGTAGCAGTTGCAGCACATTCGACAAGGTGCCGACGGCATACAGATCGCTGGTGCGCGGATCGTCCACCTCGGCGCCGCGCTGCGCGACCAGAACGATGCGCTTGTGCTGCTGCATCGCCAGGTCGAGCGCGTGGATGGATTTCTCCCGGCCGACGAACAAGGGGATGACCATATGTGGATAGACGACCACGTCGCGGAGCGGTAAAACCGGCATGGGCGCATGACTGGGCAAGCTGTCGAACAAGGTTTCGCTACGCTTCATGGGGCAGGCTCTCCGCGGGTAACCTGAACAATCGAATGAGCGACGACATCATCGCCTGGCATGGCAAGACTCAAGAGTCAAGAGCCTATATGAAAACTAAGCTATTGATCGCGGGAGCAGGCTTGCTCGCGATAGGTGGGTCCGCCATCGTGGCCAAGGCCGCTCCTACATACAACATATTAATTTATAAGCATTCGTTTTTCGCATGGCTTCCAAGACCAATGCGTATTTTCCGGTCTCGGAGCATCGGGCCATGACGCCGCCAGCCGCTGGCCAGGGCCGGGCTGGCGCTCACTCGTGCGCGGCGGCGCGGCGCTCGATGTTCTCGTAGATGAAGTACGGTTTGGCGCGACCATCGACCACGGAATCGTCCACCACCACCTTACGGACATTCTGCAAGCTCGGCAGATCGTACATGGTGTCCAGCAGGATGTGTTCCAAGATGGTCCGCAGGCCCCGCGCGCCGGTCTTGCGTTCCATGGCTCGGCGCGCGACCGCCCGCAAGGCGTCCTCGCGAAACTCCAGCTCGCTGCCCTCCATCTCGAACAGCTTCTTGAACTGCTTGGCGATGGCGTTCTTGGGTTCGGTCAGAATCCGCACCAGGGCGTGCTCGTCCAACTCGGTCAAGGTCGCCACCACCGGCAAGCGACCGACGAATTCCGGGATCAGGCCATACTTGATCAAATCCTCCGGCTCGACCTCCATCAACACCTCGCCGAGGTTTTTGCCCTGGTCCTTGCTCTTCACGTCCGCCGAGAAACCGATACCGCCCTTTTCGGAGCGGCTGCGGATGACCTTGTCCAGTCCGGCGAACGCGCCGCCACAGATGAAGAGGATATTGGAAGTGTCCACCTGCAGGAATTCCTGCTGCGGGTGCTTGCGGCCGCCCTGCGGCGGCACCGAGGCGATGGTGCCCTCGATCAGCTTGAGCAACGCCTGTTGCACACCCTCGCCCGACACGTCGCGGGTGATGGAAGGATTGTCGGACTTGCGCGAAATCTTGTCGATTTCGTCGATGTAGACGATGCCGGTCTGGGCCTTCTCGACATCGTACTCGCACTTTTGCAACAGCTTCTGGATGATGTTCTCCACGTCCTCGCCGACATAACCCGCCTCGGTCAGCGTCGTGGCGTCGGCGATGGTGAACGGCACGTTCAACAGGCGGGCCAAGGTCTCGGCCAACAAAGTCTTGCCCGATCCGGTGGGGCCGATCAAGAGGATGTTGCTCTTGGCGACCTCGATCTCGGCGTCCTTGGCGCGGCCGGCGCGCTGCAATTCCAGGCGCTTGAAATGATTGTAGACCGCCACCGCGAGAACCTTCTTGGCACGCTCCTGACCAATCACATATTCGTCAAGCACCTGATTGATGTCGTGCGGCTTGGGCAGCTTGCTGGCGGCGGCCGGGGCGTTCTCCTCCATCTCCTCGCGGATGATGTCGTTGCACAGTTCGACGCACTCATCGCAAATGAACACGTTCGGCCCAGCGATCAGCTTGCGCACCTCGTGTTGGCTCTTGCCGCAAAAGGAGCAATACAACAGCTTGTCGTCGTCGCTCCGGTCACTTCGGTCTCTGCTCATAATGCCATCCTCGTCATCGCGCGGCCGCTGGAGTCGGTAACGCCCGTTTCCAGGGATGCCGCATGATCGGCGCCGCCGGAACCTCGCGGGGCCAACGGCGGCGGGGGATACGAATCGGATGCCTAACCGGGGAGAACGCGCTGATTCAGCACGGCGTCGATCAGGCCATATTCGACCGCCTCGGCTCCACCCATGAAGTTATCGCGGTCGGTATCGACGGCGATCTTCTCGACCGGTTGGCCAGTGTGCTTGGCCAGGATGCGATTAAGTCGATCCCGAACCAGCAGAATTTCCCGGGCGTGGATATCGAAATCGCTGGCCTGGCCCTGAAAGCCGCCCAGCGGCTGATGGATCATCACCCGCGAGTGCGGCAGGCAAAATCGTTTGCCCGCCGCGCCGCCCGCCAACAGCAGAGCGCCCATGCTGGCGGCTTGCCCCACGCACATGGTGCTGACATCCGGCTTGATGAACTGCATGGTGTCGTAGATGGCCAGACCGGCGCTGACCGAGCCGCCCGGCGAATTGATGTAGAGATGAATGTCCTTGTCCGGATTTTCGGCCTCCAGAAACAGCAACTGCGCCACCACCAGATTGGCGCCGTAATCCTCGACCGGCCCCACCAAGAACACGACCCGTTCCTTCAGCAGGCGGGAATAGATATCGTAGGCCCGTTCGCCGCGCGCGGTCTGCTCAACCACGATCGGCACCAAATTGAGCGCCCGGATAGCGGCGGAACCGTTTTCGCTCATAAGGTCGACTCCGTCGGCGAAGCCGCGACTGGCGTATCGGGGGTCATGATCTCGGCGTAGGTGCTGGCCTTTTCGGTGAGTTGCGCTCGTTCCAAAATCCAGTCGACGACCTGTTCCTCCAGCACCAAGGCGCGCAAACCGTCGAGCGCGTTCGGCGTTTCCTCGTACCAGCGCACCACCTCGGCTGGCTCCTCGTAGGGGGAAGCCAAGGCGTCCAGCCGCGCCCGAACCCGCCCCTCGTCGACCCGGATACCCTGATTGGCCGCCAGCTTGGCAATTAGCAAACCCAGAGCCACGCGCCGACGGGCCTCGGTTTCGAACAATTGGGCCTTGAACTGCTGGACTTTTTCCCGGATTTCCTCACTGACACCGTCAGTTTGCAGGTGCAACTGCTTCGCCAGAGACTCAATTTCGACCTCGACCAGCACCCGAGGCACTGGAATGGCGTTGACCGCCAGCAATCCCTGCATGACCTGGCGTTTGATCGCCACCCGGATACCTTCACGCAATTCGCGCTCCATATTCTCGCGCAGCGCCTGCCGCAAGCCGGCGGCGCCACCCTCCTTGACATCGAAATCCGCCGCGAAGGCTTCGTTCACCTCCGGCAGGTGGGCTTCCTCGATCCCATGCAGCTTGACCTGGAACCGCGCGGTCTTGCCGGCGACCTCCCTGGCCCGATAGTCCTCCGGAAAAATCAGATCGAATTCGATTTCCGCGCCCGGACTCAAACCAATCAGTCGCGCCTGAAAATTCGGAAGCAGGGACTTTCCATCCAGCACAATTTGAGTGTTTTCGCCCTTGTTGCCCGCGAAATCCTGACCGTCGATCTTGCCCACGAAATCGACGCGGACCCGGTCACCGTCACGGACCGGACGCTCGACGGCGCTCCAGATCGCCCGTTGTTGACGCAGGGTTTCGATCATATGGTCCACATCCTGCTCGGTGACTTCCGCCACCGGTCGCTCGACGTGGATGTTTTCGAAACCGGACGGCTCAAACTCGGGCATCACCTCAAAGGTGGCGCTGTACTCGAAAGCCTGCCCTTCCTCCAGCGGCTTCGGTTCGATTTTCGAGCCACCCAACGGACTCAGGCTTTCCTGAATCAAGGCATCGCGCAAGCTGGTCTGCATCAGTTCGCTGACCGTCTCGTAGCGCACCTGATCGCCGTACATCCTTTGCACGATCTTGAGGGGCACCTTGCCGGGACGGAAGCCGGCTACCTTGACCTTGCGGGACATGGAGACCAATCGGTCCTGAATTTCCTTGGCGACTCGTTCGGCGGGCAACTGCACGGTCACCCGACGTTCCAGATCGTTCAGCGTCTCAACCGAAACCTGCATCGATGCACCTCAAACCTGTCAATCGTTATCTATTGAGCGAATCGGGTTGGTGACACCGCTGGCCTTTCAAAGACCGCGGGACACACCAGCCCTTCCCAGGCGAGCGGCGGGATGGTGCGAAAGGAGGGACTCGAACCCTCACGGGTTACCCCACTGGAACCTAAATCCAGCGCGTCTACCAGTTCCGCCACT
>CALGOO010000238.1 GCA_937960715.1 uncultured Candidatus Competibacteraceae bacterium | reverse complement strand
AAGCGCGATTGCTGGCGCTCAGTTGCAGTGAACCGCCGCCGGGTCAGGCCCGCTGGTCGCTGCGGTTGCTGGCGGATCGGGTGGTCGAACTCGGCATCGTGGAGCGGTTTTCTCATGAAAGCGTCCGGCGCGTGCTCAAAAAAACGAACTCAAGCCCCATCTGCGTCAGTCGTGGGTCATTCCGCCCGAGCAGAACGGCGAGTTCGTGGCCCGGATGGAAGATCTACTCGATACTTAATTGTCTGCCGCCCGATCGGCGGGTCCCGTTGATTGGCAGGGATGAACAACCGGTGCAACTCATCCAGGAGACCCGCTCACCCCTGCCGGCCCTGCCCGGTCACCCGCCCCGGATGGACTACGAATACGAGCGCAACGGTACCGCGACCGTGTTCCTGTTCACCGAGCCGCTCCAAGGCCACCGCCAAGTCCATGTCCGTGAGCGGCGCACCGCCACCGACTGGGCCGAGGAAATTCAGCATCTTCTGGAGGTGGAGTATCCCGAGGCCGACCGTATCCGGCGGGTCTGCGATCACCTCAACACCCACAAGCTGGGCTCGCTCCACGAAGCCTTCCCCCCGGACACGGCCCGGCGCCTGGCGCAACGCTTGGGAGATTCACTACACCCCCAAGCACGGCCGTGGGCTCAATATCGCCGAACTGGAACTCAGCGTCCTCACCCGGCAATGCCTGGATCGTCGGATTCCCAATCTGGAGACCTTGCGTCAGGAAACCCAGGCGTGGGAAACCCGGCGCAACACCGCGCAGAAGCGGGTTGATTGGCAATTCACTACCCCCGATGCCCGCATCAAGCTCCGACGGCTCTATCCACAAATTCAAACATGACAAACCACTAGTGGACAAGCGCAAGATTCGGGAACTGCGCCACGCGGCGGGCGTGCGCTATTTCGACTTCACCCCGGTGATGATCGTGGCGCTGGCCTCGGTCGTGGGAGCGCGCTATCTGGCCATCGGCACCGGCGACACCGGGCTGTACATCTTCGCCGGGATGCTGGCGGCGGTGGTGATCTCCGTCCGGGTGTTCCTGTTCCGGGGGGCGGGCAAGGCGAATTAGCGCGGATCATTGCCTGGTCAAGACAATTGAGATACAAGTAATCTCAATTGAGAAACCATTGAGGCGATTTTATGGCGGCGACGACGATGGTGCACATTCGGGTGGACGAAACCCTCAAAACCCAAGCGACCGATACCTTGGCGGCGATGGGGCTGTCCTTGTCGGACGCGGTGCGGGTGTTTTTGACGCGAGTGGTGGCCGAACAACGCCTGCCGTTCGAACTGAAAGCCCCCAACACGGAAACGCGCGCCGCGCTGGCCGAGGCCGAGGCGATCATCAGCGCGCGCCGTGCGCGCTTCGCCGACGCCAAGGCGCTATTCGATGCCCTCGGCCAAGAAACCGGCGCGCGCTAAGCGGGCTGCCCCGCCCCGGCGGGTCGATTACACCAAGGCGTTTGGTAAGGACTGGGAGCGGTTAAGCCGCTCCGGCCGGTACGATCTGGGGCGGTTGAAGGAGGCCATGCTCCTGCTGATCGCCGCCGACGCCCCGCTCGGTGCGGAATGGCTCGACCATCCCTTGCAAGGCGCGTGGAAGGGCTGCCGGGAATGCCATATCGGCGGGGATTTCCTGCTGATCTACCGTTTGGCCGAAGCACCCGCCGACGATCTGATCGTCTTCGTTCGCGCCGGGACGCACGCCGATTTGTTCGAGTGAACCCGCATGACCCTCGGCACCCACGTCGCCTTTGCGTCCGTCCTTTACCTGGGCGGGGCGACCCTGTTTAGCTACCGGCCCGACTGGGTGAGTTGGGCGCTGGCGGCCGTCGCCAGCCTGCTGCCGGACATCGACCTGCCGCCCGCCCGGATCGGCCGGCTGTTCTGGTTCGTCGCCGTGCCTCTGGAACGCCGCTTCGGTCATCGCACCCTGACCCATTCCGCCGTCATGCTGCTGGCCGTCGCCGTCCTGGTCGCGCCGCTCCTGGCCGTTCAGCCGCTCTACTACTGGGCGGTGGTCGGCGGCTACTGGTCGCACCTGTGGCTGGACATGCTCAACGTGCGTGGGGTGGATCTGTTCTGGCCCTCCCCGCTGCGGGTGGTGACGCCCGGCAACCGGCACTGGCGGCTGGAAGTGGGGAGCAAGGGCGAGATGATCCTGCTGTCCGCGTTGCTGGTCGCGGCGACGGCGCTGGTTCCGCTCAGTCAGATCGGCTTTCGGGACGGTCTGCAACGGCTACTGCGTAATTTCGACATCGCCCGCGAGCAATACCAGCGCCAGGCGGGGACGCACTGGTACGAACTGGAATTGACCGCCACCGATAACCTGACCCTGCAACCGGTGACGGGCCAGTTCCCAATAGTGGGCGTCTGGCAGAACGGCCTGATCGTGGAGCGGGACGGGCAGTTGCGGGCGGTGGGGCCGAGCCAGACCAGCCATAACCTATATCCGCTCAAAGCCCGCCTGATCCAGGGCGAGCCGCTGCGGGTGGTGGCGGAGCGGGTGGCGATGCAGGGCCACACGCTGCGCTGGCTGGTTAGCCGCATCGACCAGAGCCGCCCCTACTACCTGCTGGGCGAGGTGGAGATGCCCGATGGCCGGGGACCGGCGATGACGGGGCGGCTGGATAGCGTGGACACTTACAACCCGGCCAGCTACCGGGGCGGGGTTCTCCGCCTGCACTACGCCCGCGATGCGGAACTGGGGCCGTGGCTCAATCTCGTGGCCGTCCGGGGCGAGGTGGTGGTGCAGTTCTGGCTCCAGCCCGGCGAGGCGGCGGTGATGCTGGGGCCGGGGGAGGAGCAGCGGGAGGAACGGATACCGGCGCAGTTGAGGGAGTTTTTGTGAGTAAAAACTGCATGGTTTCGTTTCCTACCACAAGGCGGTTTGCCCCATCTGTCCACGCAGTGGACCGGTAAGTAGCGATTTAAGTAGGATTTACGCATTGACAGGAGGTTGAAATTGTGGGTTGAGGTGCTGCAAGC
>CALGOO010000237.1 GCA_937960715.1 uncultured Candidatus Competibacteraceae bacterium | reverse complement strand
GGTGGTCCCGATGCCGTTCCAGCTCCGCTTCCGCCCGCTTGCGCGCGGTGATGTCGGCGTTGACGCCGACCATCCGCAGCGGTTCGCCGACCGCATCCCGCTCGATCACTTTTCCACGGCTGCTGATCCACTGCCAGGCGCCGGTCTTGGCGCGCATTCGGTATTCGGCGCTGAATTCGGGTAGGCGACCCTCCCGATGCGCGCGCAGGATCGCTTCCAGCGCCGCCAGGTCGTCGGGATGGACCTGGTCGCGCCAGCCGGCGTAATCGACCACGAACTCGCCGGGCGCGTAATCCAGCATCGTGTACCAGCGGTCGCTGAGGAAAAATTCGCCGGTCCGCAGATTCCAGTCCCACACGGCGTCGCGGGTGGCCTCGATGACTTGCCGCAGGCGCTCCTCGTTCTGGCGCAGGGCGCGATGGGTCTTGGCCAGCTCCGCGGTGCGAGCCTCCACGCGCCGTTCCAGGCGCTGTTGCAAGCGCCACAGTTCCAGATGGGTGCGAACCCGAGCCAGCACCTCCACCGGCTCGAAAGGCTTGGTGATGTAGTCGACGCCGCCGACGGCGAACCCCTGGACCTTGTCGGGGGCCTCGTGCAGGGCGCTGATGAAAATCACCGGGATGGAATGAGCGCGCGGGTCGGCCTTCAGCCGCTGGCAGACCGCGTAGCCGTCCAGATCCGGCATCCACACGTCCAGCAGGATCAGATCCGGGGTCTTGGCCGCCACCGAGCGCAGCGCCAGTGCGCCGCTGGAGGCCGGACGGACGCGATAGCCGTGCTCGGTGAGGAGGTTGGCAAGCAACCTGAGATTCGCGGGCGTGTCGTCCACGACCAGGATTTCGGCGTTGGTTTCGTCGGGCATCGGCGGGAGTTCCGGCGCGGCGGACGTCATGGGAGAAAAGCCGCTGCCCGCGCGATCGCGCCGTCGAGCGGATGCGGGCGCGACGAGCAGCGTCGCGGATGCGCCACTGCCAGGCGTCGTCCCTGACGCGCGCGTCGAGGCATGGAAGCCGCCGGGCCGGTTGGCTTGCCGGCTGGAAATCGCCTTATTCGCAAGATGTCTCACCCCATGGCGTGGGCTGACCGAAAAAGTAGCCTTGGGCATAATCCACCCCCAGCTCGCGCAGACGTTCGACAATCGCCCGATTGTGGGCGTACTCGGCGATGGTCTGGATTCCCAGGGTATGGCTCATCTGGTTGATCGCCGCCACCAGGGCGGCGTCGCTGGCGTTCGCAATCATGTCCTTGACGAAACTGCCGTCGATCTTGAGATAGTCGACCGGCAGGGTTTTGAGATAGTGAAACGAGGACAGACCGCTGCCGAAATCATCCAGAGCCAATTGACTGCCGCGCTGTTTGAGCGCCGTTACCAATTCGACCGCGCGCCGCGGATTCTGAATGGCGGCGGTTTCGGTGATTTCGAAACAGACCCGTTCCGGCGAAAAAGCATGTTCGGCGAACTGGGCTTCGATGAAGCCGAGCAGGGACTCGTCGCTGAGGGAGTTGGCGGACAGGTTGATGGCGATTCGGGCGCCGGTCTGGCCGATGCCGCGAGCATAGTCGCGAAACGCCATCTGGATCACCCAACGGTCGATGGCGCCCATCAGCCCGTAGCGTTCGGCCGCCGGAATGAAGGCCGCCGGCAACACCAGCTCGCTGATCTGGTTCGGATCGCCCCGGTACGCGACGCGCAGGAGCGCCTCATGGCGGACCGGTCGCGGGTCCGGGGCGTTGAGAGGCACGATCGGTTGGTAATAGAGCCGAAACCGGCCCTGCTCCAAGGCGTCCCGCAATCCCACCGCGCCCAGGATCTCGCTGTGGCGCAGCGCCGTTTCACTGTCCTCCTGCTGATAAAGATGGACGCGGTTGCGACCCAGCTCCTTGGCGACGTAGCAGGCGACATCGGCTTGGGTGAGCAGTTGGACGGTGTCGCGCGTCTCCGCCGTGATGGGCGTCAACCCGATGCTGACTCCGATCTGGTAGCTGCGACCCTCCCAGTGAAACCGGTAGTCGCGGATGTTGCTGACCACGGTCTGGGCGATGACTTGCGCCCGATCCAGCGGACAATTGTCCAGCAGCAAACCGAACTCGTCGCCGCCGAGGCGCGCCAGGGTATCGCGCTCGCGGAACATGCCCGATAGGATCGTGTTGATTTGCTTGAGCAATTCATCACCTGCGGCGTGCCCGGCGGTGTCGTTGACGACCTTGAACTGATCCAGATCCAGATAGCACAACACATGGCGAGCGCCATACTGCCGGGCGCTGGTCAGCGCCCGCTCCAACCGCCGTTCGAATTCGGGTCGGTTGATCAGGCCGGTCAGGGCGTCGTGGGTGGCGTCATGGGCCAACTGCCGAGTCAGTCGGCGATTTTCGGTGACATCGTGAAACACCAGCACGGCCCCCAGCGCCTGGCCGTCCCGCCCGCGAATCGGCGCCGCCGAATCGTCGATGTCGTATTCCGACCCGTCACGGCGGATCAGCACGGAATGATCGGCCAAGCCGACGATTTTTCCTTCCCGAAGACAGTGCGTCACCGGGTCCGGGGTTGGCTGGCGGGTTTGCTCGTTGACGGTTTGGAACACGTCGCGCAGGGGCTTGCCCCGGGCTTCGGCCGTGGTCCAGCCGGTGAGCGTTTCCGCCACTGGGTTGAGGTAGTCCACGACGCCGCGCGCATCGGTGGTGATCACCGCGTCGCCAATGGAATGCAAGGTGATCTGGGCCCGCTCCTTTTCCTCGAACAGCGCCTCCTCGGCGCGTTTGCGCTCGGTGATGTCGATGTTGACCCCGATGACCTGTTCGACTTCGCCAGCCTCATTCTTGAGGGGCGCCTTGACGGTGTAGGTCCAGCGCGTCTGTCCGGTGGAATCGACGAATTTGACTTCCTGTTCGATTCTATCCCGCCCTTGGGTCAGGATGGCCGTGTCGTCGTCGAGCAACGCCCGGGCCCATTCGGGATCGGCGGTCAGGTCGGAGAGCATGCGTCCCACCATTTGCTCGGGCGTAAGGCCGAACTTTCCGGCCAGTCCCTGGTTGGCCAGCAGGATCTGGCCGCGTCGGTTCTTGACGTGGATGAAATGGGGATCGGCGTCGATGACCGTCCTGAGGAACGAGCGCTGTCTCTCGATTTCCCGTTGAGCGCGCAGCAGGCTTTCGACCAGGTTGACGTTGCGAAGACAGGCGGCGGCATGAGCGACGAACACTTCGAGCAGGGGACGGTCCAGCGCGGCGAGCGCCCGGCCGGAATCGAGAAAGATGGCCGCTTCCTGGCCGGGGGCGACGTTCAGGCATAGCACGGTATGGTCGGCGCCGAAAACATGCTGGCGGCGCGCCACACCGCTTAGAATGGCGTCCACGATCCGCCGATCCGGCAATGCGTCCAGCGGCTGGGCGACGTAGGGCGCGTAACGGCCCGCGCCGCCGACCACGTGACACCGCTTGGCGGCCCCGCCGAACGATGAACTGTCTTGCGCGCAGACGACGCCGTCCAGGGGCAGCTTGAGCAACGCGGCCAGTTGGGTGAGGATG
>CALGOO010000236.1 GCA_937960715.1 uncultured Candidatus Competibacteraceae bacterium | reverse complement strand
TACGCCAGCCCGCCGGTCGGCGCTTACGCCGAGGTCCGGCTGATGCCCGCCGACCGGGTGGTGGCCTTGCCGGACAGCATCGACGACCGCACCGCCGCCGCCATGATGTTGCAGGGTTTGACCGCCCAATACCTGCTGCGGCGCACCTATCGGGTACAGCCCGGCGACACGATTTTGCTGCACGCCGCCGCCGGGGGAGTGGGGCTGATCGCCAGCCAGTGGGCGCGGCATCTGGGCGCGACCGTGATCGGCACGGTGGGCAGCGACGAAAAGGCCGAACTGGCCCGCGCTCACGGTTGCCAGCACGTCATCGTCTACAGCCGCGAGAATTTCGTGGAGCGAGTCCGCGAGATTACCAACGGGCAAGGTGTGGCGGTGGTTTACGACTCGGTGGGCAAGGAAACCTTCATGGGGTCGCTGGATTGCCTGCGGCCGCTGGGGATGATGGTCAGCTTCGGCAACGCCTCGGGGCCGGTTCCGCCGTTCGAGCCGGGCATTCTGGCCGCCAAGGGTTCGCTGTTCCTCACCCGCCCCGTCTTGATGGCTTACACCGCCCGGCGCGCGGATTTGCTGGCCGGCGCCGCCGAACTGTTCGAGGTGGTCGCCGGTGGCGCGGTGAAAATCGAAGTCCACCAAACCTATCCTCTGGCCGAGGCCGCCCAGGCGCACCGCGATCTGGAAGCGCGCCGGACCACGGGCTCCACCGTGTTGTTGCCCTGAGAACCTCCGCGCCATGCACGAACTGTCGCTGTGCATGGAACTGGTTCGCGTCATCGAGGAGCAGAACCGTCGCCAGCCGTTCCGCCGGGTGCGCACGGTTCGGTTGGCGGTGGGTGCGCTGGCCGGGGTCGAAGTCGAGGCGCTGCGGTTCGGATTCACGGTGGCGGCCCAGGGCACGCTGGCCGAGAATGCCGTGCTGGAGATCGAGCAACCCGCTGGCGAGGCGGTCTGTCTGGACTGCGGCGCGGTGGTGGAGGTGCGCAACCGCGAAGATCCCTGTCCCCGCTGCGGGGGCTATTTCCCGCGGGTGCGCGGCGGCACGGATCTGCGGGTTGTGGAGTTGGAAGTCGAGTAGGGCCGCCGAACGGCGGCTTTTTCTTACGACCCCGCCGCGTTCTTCCCGGTTTTTTGACGCCTCAGGATGTCCTTGATCAAGGCGTGTGGCCCCGCGCCGGCGCCTCCATCAATGCCTTGACGTGCGCCGCCACGCTGGCGGCCAGAGCCGACAGGTTGTAGCCTCCTTCCAGGATCGACACCACTTGGCCCGCGCAGAAGTCGGCCGCAACCGCTGAAATCCGCCGGGTCAGCCAGGCGTAGTCCTCCTCGTTGAAGTTCAATTCGGCCAACGGATCCATGTGATGCGCGTCGAAGCCCGCCGAGATCAGGATCAGTTGAGGCTTGAACTCCCGCAGCGCCGGTTCGATCTCTTGTCTCCAAACATGGCGCAGGTCGGCCGAACCGCTGCCGGCCAGCAACGGGATATTGACGATATTGCCGATCCCGCGTTCGCCGCGGCGGCCGGTGCCGGGGTAGATGTAGGCCTGATGGGTGGAAATGTAGAGATAGCCGGGATCGCGTTCCACCGCCGCCTGGGTGCCGTTGCCGTGATGCACGTCGAAATCGATGATCGCCACCCGCGCCAGGCCGTGAGCGACGCGGGCGTGGGCGGCGCCGATGGCGGCGTTGGAAAACAGGCAAAAACCCATGGCCTGGTTCGGCTCGGCGTGATGGCCCGGTGGGCGGATGGCGCAAAAGGCGTTGCTGGCTTCCCCTTGCACAATCGCATCCACCGCCGCGCACACCGCGCCCGCCGCGCGCAGGGCGGCTTCGCCCGATTGCGGCGACAGGATGGTGTCGCCGTCGAGCGCGAAATTACCCTGCCGGGGCACGCGAGCAAAAATCCGTTCGATGTAGGCTCGCGGGTGGATGCGGGTCAATTGCTCGACGGTGGCCTGGGGAGCGTCCCGCCATTCCAACGCGGCGAACGGTGCGGTGCGCAGAGCGTTGAGAATCGCGGTCAGCCGAGCCGGGCATTCCGGGTGGCCGAAGCTGGTGTCGTGTTCCAGGCAGGCCGGATGGGTGTAGAGCAGGGTGGTCATGACGGCGAGTCCTGATGAAGCGGGATTTCGTGTTGGATCGTCGCCCGGCGCAGCGCCTTCAACACGTCCTGGCGAGCGATGATGCCGACCAGCCGGCCGTTTTCCACCACCGGCAGGCTTTTGGTCCGCATCTCCACCAGTTTTTGCAGCAGGCGGCTGAGCGGCAGGCGCGGCTCGACGCTGACCGGATCGTGGGTCATCACCGCTGCGGCGGGTTGTTCCATGATGGCGTCGTAGTGCGGCGCCAACGCGTGGACGCCAAGACCGAACGCCTTGAGCAAATCGAACTTGGTCAGGATGCCGAGCAGGCGACGCTGATCGTCCACCACCGGCACTCCGTTGAAATCGTGGTTTTCGAATATCTCCTCGACCTCGCGCAACCGGGCATTGGGACCGATGGCGATGGGATCGGCGGTCATGGCATCGCGAACTTCGTATTTCAGGAATTCATACATGGCGGATGATCCTGGGACAGGGCGGGGCGGCGGGATCGCGTCCGCGCGGATTGAGCGATAGATCGGTACATTTTAGGACTCGGGCGCGAGCCTGTCTGGATCGTTCCGGTGGTTCGCGCCATCGGACGAGCGGGTTTCACTCGGCTTTTGGGGTTTGCCGCAGCGCCGCCGTCAGCACTTCCACGCCCGCGCCGCGCCGGTGAGCGTGCTCGCTGAGATGCCGTCGCCAGGCTCGCGCGCCCGGAATGCCCTGAAACAGGCCCAGCACATGCCGGGTCATGGCCTGCAAGGGCGTTCCCCGCCGCAACTGGGCCGCCACGTAGGGCAGAAAAGCCTCGATGACCTGATGGCGACTCGGCGGCGGTGCGCTGGAGCCGAAGAACCGCCGATCCACCCCGGCCAGCAGATAGGGATTCTCGTAGGCGGCACGGCCGATCATCACGCCATCCACCCCCCGTGACGAATTCGCAATCTGCTCCAGGGTGGTCAACCCGCCGTTGAGGATGATCGTCAGGTCGGGAAAATCCCGCTTGAGCCGGTAAACGACCTCGTGGCGCAACGGCGGGATTTCCCGGTTTTCCTTCGGACTCAGGCCGCGCAGCCAGGCTTTGCGGGCGTGGATGATGAAAACCTCGCAACCGCCGCTGGCGACCCGACCGACGAAATCCACCAGCGCCTCGTAGGAATCGCGGTCGTCGATGCCGATGCGGGTTTTCACCGTGATCGGCAGGCTCACCGCCGCCCGCATCGCCGCCACGCTGTCGGCCACCACCTCCGGTTCGGCCATCAGACAGGCGCCGAACCGACCCGACCGCACCCGGTCGCTGGGACAGCCGACGTTCAGGTTCACCTCGTCGTAACCGAACCCGGCGGCGACGCGAGCGGATCGGGCCAGTTCACCGGGATCGCTGCCGCCCAGTTGCAGCGCCAGGGGATGCTCGGCGGGGTCGTAAGCCAGCAGCCATTCAGGATTTCCACGCAGCACCGCGCCGGTGGTGACCATTTCCGTATACAGCAGGGTATGTCGGCTCAGCAGGCGCAGGAAATACCGACAGTGCCGGTCGGTCCAGTCCAGCATCGGGGCGACGGCGATCCGGCGGTCGAGAGGCCGCATCAAGGCTTGGCGAACAACTCGGTGAAGAATTGCCGCATCGCCGCCCAGGACCGTACATCGGCGGCGGCGTTATAGGCCGCGCCCTTGCTGTTGTCGTTGCCATGGGCGGGGTTGGTGAAACCATGCACCGCCCCGCCATAGGCGATCAACTGCCAGTCGGCGCCCGCCGCCCGCATTTCCTGTTCGAACGCCGCGACCTGGTCCGCCGGCACGTAGGGATCGTCGGCCCCGTGCAGCGCCAACACCTTGGCCCGGATGTTTTTCGCGTCCTGGGGCGTGGGCGTATCCAGGCTGCCGTGGAAGCTGACGACCCCGGCCAGGTCCGCGCCACTCCGCGCCAGTTCCAGCACGGCGCCGCCGCCGAAGCAGTAGCCGATGGCGGCAACCTTGTCGTTCGCCACGCCCGGCTGGGCCTTGAGCGCCGCCAAACCGGCGGCGGTCCGCGCCCGCAGCAGGGGCCGATCCTTCTTGTACGCCCCGGACAGCGCGCCCGCTTCCTTGACATCGGCGGCGATCTTGCCGTCGCCGTAGATGTCGGCGGCGAAGGCCACGTAACCCAGTTCCGCCAACTGCTCGGTGCGGCGCTTGGCGTAGTCGTTCAATCCCCTCCATTCATGCACGACCAGCACGCCCGGCAGCGGCCCCTTGGCGTCCTTGGGGTAGGCCAGATAACCGACCAGTCGGGTATCGCCCTGCCGGTACTCGACGGTTTTGGTTTCGATGGCGGCCTGGGCCAGGGCTGGCGCCAGCCCGCCCAACAGCAGCAACAGTAACGCGCGTAGCATCGTTGGCTCCTTTCGGTGGTGAAGGGTAGGGGATTGGAGTAGGTCGACGCGGCGACAAGTTCCCGCCGCGCGTTCAACGCAATGCCTGGACGGCTTCCCGGATCAATTCGGGGCCGCGATAAATGAAGCCGGTGTATAACTGCACCAGGCTGGCGCCGGCCGCGATCTTGGCGGCGGCATCGGCCCCGCTCAGGATACCGCCCACGGCGATGATCGGCAGCTTGTCCGCCACAATCTCCCGCAATTGCCCAACGACGGCGGTGGAGCGGGCCATCAGCGGCGCTCCGCTGAGTCCGCCGGCTTCCTGGGCGTGAGGCAGTTCTTCCACGCCAGCGCGGGAGAACGTGGTGTTGGTGGCGATGACGGCGTCCAGTTCGTGCCGAATCAACGCCTGGCCCACGATGGGCAGGTCGGCGTCGGCGATATCCGGGGCGATCTTGAGCGCCAGCGGCGCGTAGCGTCCGTGCTCGGCCGCCAACCGGGCCTGCTCGGTCTTCAGGACGTCCAGCAACCGATCCAGCGCCGCCCCGTATTGCAGGTCGCGCAACCCCGGCGTATTGGGCGAGGAGATGTTGACGGCGACGTAACTGGCCCAGGGGTAGACCTTGCGCAGGCCCAGCCGGTAGTCGTCGACGGCGCGCTCGACCGAAGTATCGGCGTTCTTGCCGATGTTGATGCCCAACACGCCCTGGCCGCGGGTGTGGCGCACCCGCTCCACCAGCCGATCCACGCCCTGGTTGTTGAAGCCCATCCGGTTGATCAGCGCCTGGGCGCGCGGCAGGCGGAACATGCGAGGCTTGGGGTTGCCGGGCTGGGGGCGCGGGGTGACGGTGCCGATCTCGACGAAACCGAAGCCCAGCGCCCGCCAGAGCGCGATGCATTCGCCATCCTTGTCCAACCCCGCCGCCAGACCCACCGGGTTCGGAAAGTCGATGCCCATGACCCGACGTGGAACGTCGTGGATACCGATAGCGGCGATTCGAGCCAGCGCCTCGGCGCCCGGCAGGCGCAGCAGCGTTCGAGTCCAGTCGTGGGCGGTCTCCGGGTCGAATTGAAACAGGAGCGCGCGGAGCGGCGAGTAGTAGTCCATGGAAAACCCTGGATCATTGAGGGAATTGAAGGTGCGTTCATGGATGGTCGAACCTGCGTCGTAGTTTAATAGTGACAGTCGACAACGATCCTGATACCATGAATCCACAGCTTATCATGTATGCGATTTAACGTGCTTTGAACGACGACATCACTTGTGGTTTAATGGTCATGAATGTCACATGGAGTGGTAGGCTGTCTGGGAAATGACCCATTCGACCGGGTGTGGTTCAACCGTTCCCATGATGGGCTGTCATGAAGTTCGTTGGCTGATGGATCGTCGCGGGGCGCGAAGGTCCATACCATTTACATAGCATCTTCAATGTGTTTCGATTTTTTGGAGCCGCGGGGTCTTGAGGCCTCAGCGGGTGAGCAAACTGGCCTGGGTAGAGAAATAATGCGCAAGCTGTTGGTTTTAAGCACCGCCGCTGTCGACGAAGACTTCGTCCAAAAGATTTCCGCCGCGGATTGGGAGGTTTACTGGACTCAGGACCCGGGCCAGGCCCGAGTTCTGTTGACTGAACAATCGTTCCGGGTCGGTTTGGCGCTGTTGTTCAGTTGCGAACCGGAACGGTCCATCCAGTGGGTGATCGACCTGATGCTGGCCCGGCGCAAGATGCAGTGGGTCGTGGCGTTGCCGCGACCTTGCGTGGAGCGCAAGCTGCTCTCCGGCATCATCGCCGAACGTTGCTACGACTATCACACGCTGCCCGTCGACCCCCAGCGCCTGACGGTCACGCTGGGCCATGCCTACGGCATGTCGGAACTCACCGAAACCCATTTGCGCCAACAGCGCGAAGCCGAGGCCCAGTATGGCCTGACGGGCAACAGCTCGGTGATGCAAGCGCTGTTCCGGGGCATTCAAAAAGCGGCCGAGGTCGATGTGCCGGTCCTGATTACCGGTGAAATCGGCACCGGCAAGGAGCAGGCGGCGCGGGCGATCCATGAAAATTCGTCCCGGGCGGCGGCGCCCTTCGTGGTGGTCAATTGCGAGGCGCTGGTCATCGATCTCATTCAATCCGAATTGTTCGGACATGAAAAGGGCGCGTTCGCCGGCGCCGGCGAGCGCCGGATCGGACAGATCGAGGCGGCTGCCGGCGGGACCCTGTTCCTTGATGAGGTTGGCAATCTCGGGCCGGAAGTGCAGGCTAACCTGCTGCGCTTCCTGGAGGAAAAAAAGATTCGGCGGCTTGGCGGCACCAAGCCAATTCCCACCAATGTCCGGGTGATCGCCGCCACCCACACCAAGATCGAGCAGGCGATGCGCGACGGCCGGTTTCGCGAAGATCTCTTTTATCGTCTGAACGTCCTGCATCTGCGGGTACCCACCCTGCGCGAGCGCCGGGGCGACGTGGAGTTGCTGGCCCGCTACTTCTTCAACAAGTTCTCCGCCGAGGTCAAGACGGTCGCCAAGGGCTTCAGCCGGGACGCGCTGGAGGTGATCAATCGCTACGACTGGCCGGGCAATGTCCGCGAACTGATGAACCGGGTGCGCCGCGCGGTGCTGTTGAGCGAGGGACCCTATATTTCGCCCGCCGACCTGGAGCTGGAGCGGCGCTCGCTGGGGCGGGGCTTCGTCACCCTGGACGAGGCGCGGATGGCGGCCGACCGCGAAGTCATTCAGGCCACGCTGTTGCGAACTCGTTTCAACATCGCCCGCGCCGCTCAGGAGTTGAGCGTGTCGCGCATGACCTTGTACCGATTGATGGAAAAATACGACATCCGGCGCGACAGCCTTTAGGATACCCCGAAGCGGATGAGTGGGGAACGCCGGTTCAGGCCGGCGTTTTTCGAATCGGGCTGGATCGCGGATTCCGGCCAGCCCTCCGGCGCGGTCCCCCGGCAGCATGACGACGCCGTTCGAGCCACGATCCTTCCTGAAAACGCTCGTTACCCTGCCCGGCGTTTACCGGATGCTGGACGAGCGCGGCGTGGTGCTCTACGTCGGCAAGGCCCGCAACCTGCGGCGGCGGGTGTCGAGCTACTTTCGGGAACATCACCCTTCCGCCAGGACGCGTGGCCTGGTTGCCCAAATCCGGGCCATCGAGGTCACGGTGACCCACACCGAGGCCGAGGCGCTGATTCTGGAAAGCCGGCTGATCAAGGAACTTCAGCCGCGCTACAACATCCTGCTGCGCGACGACAAGGGCTATCCCTACATCCACGTCGCCGAGGGCGATTTTCCCCGTTTGGCGCTGCATCGCGGCGCCAAACGCGCGCCAGGGCGCTATCTTGGGCCGTATCCCCACGCCGGCGCCGTCCGCGAGACCCTGAATCTGCTCCAAAAGGTGTTTCAGTTGCGCTCGTGCGAGGACAGCTTTTTCCGCGCGCGGAGTCGGCCTTGCCTGCAATATCAGATCAAGCGCTGCACCGCGCCCTGTGTCGGCCTGATCGACCGCGCGGGTTACCAGCGTTGCCTGGGTGATGCCCTGCGGTTTTTGGAGGGGCGCGGCGGACAGGTCATCGACGATTTGGCGCGGCGCATGGAGGCGGCGGCGGCGGCGTTGAATTTCGAGGAAGCGGCGATCTGTCGCGACCAGATCGCTGAATTGCGCCAGATTCAGCAGCGCCAGCACGTCGAGGGCGAGAGCGGCGATCTCGACGTGCTGGCCGCGACCGCGCGCGGCGGTTCGGCTTGCGTGCAGGTCTTCGTGTTTCGCGGTGGGCGACTGTTGGGCAACAGGGCGTTCTTTCCGCGCCTGCCCGAGGAGGAGGACGCCGGCGCGGTGCTCGGCGCCTTTCTGGCCCAATACTACCTGGATCGGGAAATTCCCGCCGAGCTGTTGGTCAGCCACGAACCGGCGGACGCCGCGCTGTTGGCGCGGGTCTTTCGGGAGCGCGCTGGCCGACGGGTTGCCCTGGTCGCGCATCCACGCGGTGAGCGTTCCCACTGGCTGGAATTGGCCCGGCGCAACGCCGAACACGCCCTGGCCGCGCACCTGTCCAGTCAAGCGGGAACGCGCCAGCGGCTGGAAGCGTTGCGGGACGCGCTGGGACTGGAGGAGGCGCCGGAGCGGCTGGAGTGCTTCGATATCAGCCATACCCGGGGCGAGGCCACGGTTGGGGCGTGTGTCGTGTTCGGCGCGGAGGGACCGATCAAGGCCGACTACCGCCGTTACAATGTCGAGGCTATCACTCCCGGCGACGATTACGCCGCCTTGCGCCAGGCGTTGACCCGGCGTTATACCCGGTTGCGGGAGGAAGAGGACCGCCTGCCCGATGTCTTGTTCGTCGACGGTGGACAAGGGCAGTTGGCCCAGGCGCGAGCGGTGCTGGAGGAACTACAGGTCGTCGGGGTGACGGTGGTGGGCGTGGCCAAGGGGCCGGAGCGCAAGCCGGGGCTGGAAACGCTGTTCTTGTCCGGGGAAAACCGCCCCCTTATACTGCCCTCCGATTCGTCCGCTCTGCATCTGGTGCAGCAGATTCGCGACGAGGCCCATCGCTTCGCCATCACCGGCCACCGCCAGCGCCGGGCCAGGGCCCGCGCCACGTCCGCTCTCGAACAGATTCCCGGCATCGGTCCCAAACGTCGGCAAGCCTTGCTTCGACAGTTCGGCGGTGTAAAGCAGCTTGCACGGGCCGGCGTCGAGGATATCGCCGGCGTGGATGGCATCAACGCCGAGCTGGCCCAGCGGATTTACGACGCCTTTCATGGCGAAACCTGATCGCCGGCCGAACTCATGCAACTGAACCTGCCCACTTGGCTGACCCTGCTGCGCATCGCATTGATCCCGGTGTTCGTTGGGGTGTTCTTCCTGCCGGTGCGTGGCGCCAACGTGCTGTGCGCGGCGTTGTTCGGGCTGGCGGCGCTCACCGACTGGCTGGATGGCCATCTGGCGCGGCGGTTCGATCAAACCTCGGCCTTCGGCGCGTTCCTGGATCCGGTGGCGGACAAGCTGATGGTCGCGGCGGCGCTGGTGTTGTTGGTGCAGGCGATTCCCACGCCGGTGATGGCGGTGGCGGCGGCGATCATCATCGGCCGTGAGATCGCGATTTCGGCGCTGCGCGAATGGATGGCGCAAATCGGCAATCAGGGCCGCGTGGCGGTGTCCACGGTCGGCAAGTTCAAGACCACCGCCCAGATGGTCGCCGTGCTGTTGTTATTGTATCGGGATCCCGTGGGCGGGTTTCCGACGCTGGAAGTTGGGTTGGGGTTGTTGCTGGTCGCGGCGGCGCTGACGCTCTGGTCCATGCTGCACTACCTGCTGGCGGCGTGGCCGGTATTCCAGCGGAGCGGGCGGGGCTGAAAGGCTTGACGAGCGGGTTTTTTACGCTAAAATCGCTGCTCCTCATACAGCGGGAATAGCTCAGTTGGTAGAGCACAACCTTGCCAAGGTTGGGGTCGCGAGTTCGAGTCTCGTTTCCCGCTCCAGATTTCCCAAGCCTCGAATCGTCGGGGCTTTTTTGTATCCCGGCGAGATTGGCGGCCGGAACCCCTCAGTACAGGGCTAGGTGGCAGAGTGGTCATGCAGCGGCCTGCAAAGCCGTGGACGCCGGTTCGATCCCGACCCTAGCCTCCAAATCAGGCTTCAACGATGTTTTTCCCCGTCGCGGACCCGCCTGGAGCGGGTTTTCCGTGGTGGGCGTCCGTCCGCTCCAAAGCGCCATCGTGCTTGACCTGCCGCGTATCGCGCCGCATCGAAGCGCGCGGCGCCCTCGGAGCCGCCCACCGTGGGCCGGTTCCATGGTCCCCACCCGAAATTCAGGCGAAGGATCAGAACGTCATGCAAAACCACTCCGAAATCGCCGAGTTCCTGTGGAAAATCGCCGATCTCATCAAGGACGACTACGACGCCAAGGATTACGAGGCTGCGGGCTGCGTTCAAAACCAATGAGATCGAGCATCTTCGCCGCGACAAACTCAATCGCGGCATCAAGGACGCCTTCCTCAGTAACGCCGATGAATTCCTGAACTTCATGGCCAAAACGGAAACCGATCCCGGCTTCGGCAAGTTCTTTTTCTTCGAGATGTTCAAGTGGTACGAGCAGGCGGTGAATGCACCCGATCCGCCCCATGCGCGCGGGTAGTTTCTGGTCTCCATTGAGACACTTATGCTGTTCTTATCGACTGTCGTATATAGCGCGCGCCTGGCGGGAAAACTCAATGGGCCGGGCCGCGCCCACCTTGTCGGTGATGGCGTGAATACACTATCCTAAGCGCCGCCAATCATTCCGGCGGCTTTTTAGGGGCATCCCTCGGCCGGATTCGATTAAGCCTCTCCCCGCTGGTGTGGTGGAATGGTATACACACAGGACTTAAAATCCTGCGCCCCTGACCGGGCTTGTGGGTTCGAGTCCCACCACCAGCACCATGGAAGTCTGGACGACCGACTTCCTATCCCGCTCGACCGCCGGTGGTAACGGCAAGGCCGCTTCGGTTAGCGATTCTGTGGGTTTTGGAACACTACAAACCGCTAGGCCGCCGGCGTCAGATAGTCCTCGATGTGGACCGCGTCGATCTGTTCGGGCCGCAGGAAGCGTGCGGCGTATTGCTGGTAAACGCCGGCGCGTAGAAACAGTTCGAACAGCTCTGGGTCGATGTGCTGATCCTGGGACATCCGGGCCATGATCCGCAGCGCTTCCGACAGGGTTTTGCCCAGCTTGTAGGGCCGGTCGATGGCGGTCAGCGCCTCGAAAATGTCGGCAATCGCCATCATCCGCGCCAGTACGCTCATCTGCTCGCGCCGCAATTGCTTGGGATAGCCGGCGCCATCCATCTTCTCGTGGTGGCCGCCCGCGATCTCCGGCACCCGCCGCAGTGGCTTGGGGAACGGCAGCCGCGACAGCATCACGATGGTCTGGACGATGTGCTCGTTGATCTTGTAACGCTCTTCGTCGGTCAGGGTGCCGCGACCGATGCGCAAGTTATGGATTTCGCCCCGGTTGTAGAGCAATTCCGGCACGTTCAGCCGAAAGCCCCAAGGATTGTCCGCCTCGATTCGATCCTGGGGAGCGCGCTCGAACCGGTGTTCCGGCTTGTCGGCCAGCAGTGGTTCGACGGCCGGGAGGGGAGAGGCGGGCGCGCGTTCCTTGCGGGTCCGCTCTTCGTGTGACAGACCAATGCGGTCGTCGAGGGTGCGCAGCCAGGTCCGCTCGGCCAGGCGCTGGAGTCGGGCGGTTTGCTCCGGGGTCATGAATTCGCCGCCCTGGTTGCAGCGAGCGACGAAGGCGAAGTCGTCATCGAGCGTTCGCCATTCCGCGTCGAGCCTGGCCCGCAATTCATCGCGGTCGCCACCGCTGGCCACTTGCCGCCAATAGGCGATCTCGGCGTCGCGCTTGAGCACCTCGAACCGCATCCGCACCTCGTGAATCCGGTCGTAGATCGTTTCCAGCTTGGTGGCCTTGTCCACCACGTATTCGGGCGTGGTGATCTTGCCGCAGTCGTGCAGCCAGCAGGCGATGCGCAGTTCTTCCCATTCCGCCTCGCTGAGGGTGAAGTCCCGAAAAGGTCCCGCCGAGTCGGCGCAAGCCGCCTGAGCCAGCAGTTTGGTCAGCTCCGGCACCCGGGCGCAATGGCCGCCGGTGTAGGGACTTTTGGCGTCGATGGCGTCGGCGAGCAGGCGAATGAACGCCTCGAACAGATTTTTCTGGGCTTGCAGCAGCCGCTGATTTTCGATGGAGACCGCCGAGGTGCCCGACAGCGCGGCGATGAACGCGAGCAATTCCGGCGCGATCGGGTTTTCGGCGCCGGCCGATCCCGCCTTGAGCAGAGCCAGCACGCCGACCAATTCCCGTTGGCGGTTGCGTAGCGGCACGACCATGAGGTGGCCGGCGTTGAGGGGGGGATCGGACAGGAGCGCCAGATAATCGGCCAGCGGTTCGCTCGGCGTGAGCAGTCGGATTTGAGGAGTCGTCGCCTGGGCGGTCTCCACCAGGGGGTGGGGCTGGGATTCGGTCAGGGACAGGGGAGACAGCCGGTCGACCGCCACGGCTCCGGCCTCGCTGCGCAGTCGGGCGGCGGCCGGCCGCAACTCCCGCTCGTCGTCGCTGACCAGAAACAGGATGCCGGCGTCGCCTTGGGCCAGCGCCAGGGTTTCCGCCAACACCCGATCCAGCAAGCGCTCGAAATGATGTTCGGCGGCCAGCGCCGACCCGATATCGAGAAAACGGCGAATCGTGGATTTCATCAGTCCCATCGCCTGGGCCAGTTGGTTGACCTCGGTGATGATCGAATGGACCGCGACGGGTTCGTGAAAGTCGAAGCGCCGAATCCGGGCCGCCTCACCGACCAGGCTGTGCAAGTGGCGGGCGATCCGGCGGGACAGCAACCAGGTGACCGGCAGCGCCAGCAACACCAGACCGATGGCGATCAGGACCGATTGGTTGCGGATGCGCGCGGCGTCGGCCAACAGTTCGCGCTCGGGCACGGCCAGCGCCAGCGATAAAGGCGCTCCACCTTGGAACGGCAGGGTTTTTACCACTCCGCGCCAATGCTGGTCGGCGATTCGCAGCGTGAAGCCAGCGGGGTCCAGCCGCGCCACGCGCCGCTCTGGATCGCGCCAGTCCTGATCCAGTTGGGTCAGCGCGGGCTCGTTCAATTCGGCGAGCCGGGCCAGGCGCGGTTCGCCGTCGCCTTCGCGTGGCAGCCGAGCGGCGTCCGGGTGGGCGATAACATGACCCTGATGGTCGAGCAACGCCAGTTGCGTGTTGGGGAGGAAGCGGCTGGCGGCCAGCGTGGCGGAAAGATCGCGCAAGGTGAGGTCAGCGCCCACGACCGCCGCGCCGGTGGTGGCGCGACGGGCCAGCGTGATGCCGACCTCGCGGGTCGTGAAAAACAGATAGGGGTCGGTGCGAATCCGAGCGGGCCGGGTGCGCGCCGCCTGATACCAGGGGCGGGTACGGGGATCGAAGGTATAGTCGGGTTTGGCGTCGCGGCGGAGCAGGTTCAAATCCGCGTCGAGGAACAGGAAAGTGGCCGTGATGGCGCCCGCTTCGTCGCGTTCCACGCTCTGTGCCAGATAGTGGGCCTGATCCGGGGCGGCGAGCGGGGCGCGCAGCGGGGAATCCGCCGGCAGCCGCCGCAGTAGAAAGAAATCGCCGTCGTCATAACCGACGAACAGGGCCGATATGTGTTCGGATTCCGTCATCGCTTCATGCAGATAACCCAGGCTATCGAGGCGCTCGGTCAGCGAAGTGGCGAAGGTCAGCCGTTGCCAGGCCAGTAAGTCGACCGTGATCGCGACCGGCGTGGCCAGTGCTTGAATCCGGCGAGCGGTTTGATCGGCGATCCGTTCGAACCGCTCGTCGGCGGTTCGCAGCATCAACCGGGTGGTTTCCGCGTAGTTGTTCCAGATCACCGCTCCGCCGAGCAACAGGATCAGGGCGATGAACAGGGTCGCGATGTGAACGCGCAGCGGCAACTGACGCGGCGCGGACAGGGGAACGGTCAGGGGCATCGGCGGTTCCTGGATGGGGGCGAGGAAGGCTCCGTGGGAACAGGCTTGCGCGGGTGGCAAACTGCATCGCGAGCGCCACTATAACAATAGCTTATCCGGGCGCTCGAAAGCGGGTGAAATCCTGGATTTGCTGGAAAATGAAGGGGCGGGCTGCATCAGCCAACGTGGAATTGGCAGGGCGCTACGGGGCGAAACGCACCTGCCGCGAAATGACGAGTTGCGAGGAAGCGCGGTTTTATCTCACGCAATGTGAGATAAGCCGGCTGGATTGGGATAAGGATGGCAAGCCGTGTGAGGGGCTGTGTCGGTGATGTGAGGAATGGGTGGTGCAGCGATAATGCCGTTACTAGCCTATCCTATGACCGTATGCGAGTTTTTTTTGCATAGCTTCAATAAGCCGCGCAGAATCAAACCAATAGCTTGGTCGGTATGTGGAGTTTTAGCCAAGATTTGTATTTCCTCGTCCGTGAGTCCGTTCTTACAATCCCCCGCCTTAAATTGCATAAATTGCCCTCGGGATGGCCAATCGCCACGCGATCCAGGCCACCTGGGAATCAAGCCCATAGTTTCGGCAATATCGCGGGTACAGCCACCGAAACCGCCCAGCAGGAACAAGGGCTGCCCGGCTTCCAGCGCTAATAAAGATTCTTCGGCAATACCAGGCATTACGCCTTTATATCCCTCAACCCGTCCGCCTAAGACAATTCGTGCATGGCTGGATTGGCGCATGGATTGCCGCATCGCCGTGAGTCCCCGTGACCATTCGTCGGCGGAAGGCTGCTGGCTTGTCATCCCTGTCCTCTCTTGAAAGGAAATCTCCTTGCCTTCGATATCGAGTAAAACCAGTTCCGCCAAATTATCCAAAGCTGTGGCAAGTTTTTTGAGATCGGCTATCGGTTTGAGGATATGTACAGGCCAAGCAAGAAAATTCCTCGCGCTGGGACGCTGATCTCCTTGATCGGCATCTCGACGATGCCGTGCCACCAGCTCGAATAGTAATTGCGTAAATCCACCCTCCCGCAAGTCACCGCCATAAACTAACCGGGCACCCAATGCCAAAAAATGTCGGGCAACTTCGGCCATGGCGTCTTCCAAATGCGCTTGGCTCAACCCTAAAGCCGACATATCAGGGCTTTCTGAAATTGAAATCGCGATGGCTCGCTGGCTCAATGGTTCACGATAACTCATGTAGCTTACCTCCCCGCTTGCCATTCAAGCATACTACGTAATCGTATTCCCGGAGCAAGTTCCTCAAATAACCTTTCCTCCTCTGCCCCGAGCGGAGGGTCTGGATAGACGATCAGGTTCGTTCGGGTACCGCCGGAATTGTTTAGGCCCACCAATGATATCAGTTCTGGAGGCCGGGACAGGAAGGCAACTCCAGGCTCACCTTTTACAGGCTTAATCCGGCATCGCCAGAGATAGTCCTTTAATACTTCATCGAACAAGCAGCCGATGACAAAATCGATCCGTTCTTCCTTGATCGGTTTGGGATTCATCCGCGCCACGGGCACATTACCCATATAGGGGAAATTACGCTCATCGAGATTATTGATGCAATTCGCCACCACCAAAGGTACTCTGCACCGCTTGGCCTCGATAACTTCTTTGCGGCACCATTCACGCGAGGAGTAGGAATCGGTATATATCGCGATGAAGGCGCTGACGCCAACCTTGCTTAACAAAACCCTGTCGAAAGGAAGTCCAGGTGGGATATTGTAGACATCGAAGAAGCTCTCCAAATTATGCTTTTCATGGATATGATCACGGATTGCTCGCGCAATCCGCTCTCCGTCCTTATCGTGCTTAGAATGACTCAGGAAAACTTTCACCTTGCATAAATAGTGAATCAATTCTTCGTTGTTGTCGACCGGAGGCTTCATATGCTCCAGATAATGCCTAAGCATCAGACAAAATTGATGAGTGAGATCAGAAATTAATCTTTGCTGTTTGATTTCTGGCTTCAGACTGCGCCAATTATTCCAGCGTAGAGCCTGTTGCTTAAGTCCGATTTTAAGCCCGTATTCGTCCATTTCCACGGGAAACACACGGGAACCCAAACCTTTGGGTTCCGCTAAATCCGCCAATTTTTGAGCATATCGCTTCCATTCGGGATCGTTAACGATGTGTTGTTCGGACAGGATAATAACAGCCGTAGTTTGAGCTTCATCGAAATCAATCGATAAGGGCACTTTAGCGCCAGGCGCGGGAGTTGAACGGTATAAGATACTCAGTCCTACACCGCCTGCGATATTCTTGTAATGATCGCGACGGAAATGGCCATACAGCAATTTGGCGATGGATTCACCTTGTTCAAAGGATGGATGCCATACGATATATATTGCGAGGAGTGGGCGGATGGAATCGGATTTGGGAAGTGACATAGCTTCATCCACATGTTAAAAGTTAAACCTGATTTGGTCATGTTTAGGTTTTTACCTATGCCTATTATTCAATACATCATAGGCTCATTTTTAGTTGTCTATGGAATTGATCCGCCGAATAAATACTTTTGGGATATTCGTGCGCCTCATTAAATGATACGACAGCATCTTGCTTATAAAGACGGATAAATATATCCAGATCACGTTGACTCTTTAAAATCGGCCATTTTGTCAAAAAGGCTGGAAGTTTAACTTCCGTTACTTGGTATGAAGTAATTCTCCTATCTTTCTCAGATCCGACGCCGATCTCAAAAGGAACCCACCATGATTGCTCGGTATATTGAGAAACCACCGCCATTAAATGCGTACATAAATTAATCCTCTCCATTAACGTTTTTGTTATATCGTCAGTTGTTTGAAGCGTTGGGTCAAGTACATCAACATAGCTAGGTATGCCCTGTTGCTTTAAATAGGCAGCGATAGATAATGCACTTTGCTTATCTTCATGCTTATGTGAGATGAATACAGGCATTGAATTACCCTCTATTATGTTGTTTTGCTAAATAAAAATAGAGCCCTTATCAATCGTAAATCGATGAATTACGTTGTCGAAGTGGGTCTTCTAGATTAGGCTGTTGCCATCGCAAGCTGTAAACCGCTTCGATTGCATTTTCCAGCGTTCTATAATCCCAAGGCATCGTAATAATTTTGCCCATGTGCAAATTCTTTTGAAGACGCTTTGGAATGTAGTGTTGCTTATTAGGTAGGAGGATTCCTAGTAGTCCATTTCTGTCATTGCCTGTCGTTTTCAGCAGGCTGTAATATATCTCCCAGTCACACCACCATCTTCCACCAGTTTCCTTACCGATGAGGATAATTGTTACCGATGATCCTGCGATCCTTGGTCGTATATAATTATTTTTTATAGTATCATCCGTTAGATGGCCTATATCTCTATTTTCCAAAGACCTATCTGAAAATACGCCTCTATCTAAACTAAACATCTCTCTGAAATCATCGGCTTCAGATTGATCCAATCTATGTGAGTAGCTTACAAATACATTTCTCATAACAACTTACTCCAACTCTATGTTGAGGGCTCTTCAAGGTCCGGTAAAAGCTGTAGTTGGGCGATCCAAAATCTCACGCGGGCCGACGCTGTTCATGTACCTCACTTTGGTTCGCTATCGCTGCCAAACAGCAGTAATCGATCACCATGCTCGATGATAGTATCTCGAAGTTTGGTAGTACTGGAGTACCGAAATGGTTGGTCGCCACCGTTGCTGCGCCGCGTAACAAGTTTACCCTTTTGTTTTCCGACTTGGATGCAGATGTTCTCGCCCGATAGCATCTCCCTACCCAATAGCTGTCTAACCACTTGGTTCAGAGTGGAGCCTCTACCAACCCAGTTGTATTGACCGTTTTCGAAAGCCAGACTGATCTGATCCTCCTCCAAAAGTCCTCTTACTTTGGTTTGGTCCGTTGGTAGTCTTCGGAGCCACGCCCTAACGTGGATATCCTTTTCAGACGTCGGGTCAAGGACGAGAGCCAGCCAAGGGACAGTTGGATCAAAACGATTATTCCTATTCCAATAGAATGACAACGCGCCCACAAGCAAGCTACGCGCAGCCGAAAACGTTGGGTACCCATAATGCGGTCCAGTTCCGGGGAGTGCCGTCATCACGAGCGTGGCATTGCAGTCCTTTGAAAGCTTGAGCGCGTATTCGATACAATTACGCTGATCAGTAGAAGATATTGTGCCGCTAAAGCTCGTAACTTGAACATAGGAAATCGAGTCCAGTTTTCCTGTTGACCCAAGATACCTGGGAGCCTTCGGTGTCACCGTGTCTAGAGGCAAGCGGTCTGTCCCTAAGAGTTCGCGCTGTTGCACACCGCCCGGCGTCCCATGTGGATCTGTTGGAACCAGAACAATGGTCTGACCAAAGGCGCTCTGGTCTCGTGCTTCGGCGATGCCTGTCGATAGTAGCCTCAAGCGGGCGTGAGGGATGCCTGGTAGAAGGCGTTGATACATCGGAGGAGCGTCTTCGGCGAAACACGCGTCCGCAGGTTGGCGGTACGTCGCGACTACCTTTCTGGCCAAGGTGCCGATATCCACATACGTTGGGCCATCCTGTGGGAACGAAATGCACAGGGACTGTAATCTATTGCGAACTTCGGTCAGAGCCAACGACTCAAGCGGTTCGCTCGCCAGTGGGTCTAGGATAGATTTCACGTCGCTAGGATCCTCCAGGCCATAAAGCACAGGTATAACCGGCTTACCCAATTGTCTGGCGACACTCAGTTCGCCTCGTACCCAGGCGCCTTCTTGTAAGTCGGGCGACAAGAGATCTTTGGTGAGCAGAGCGACAATGCAAGTTGAGCGATCGATGGCCTTGATAATCTCAGCGCTAAGGTTGTTCCCAGTGCCGAAATGCGCAAAGTCAATAATTGGATTCAAGCCAACACATTGGATGGCCTGCGCGAGTTGATTGATGATTGATTTCTGTGATGAAGGGTAGCTAAGAAAAATCTCTGGCAAGCCCATCGGTTTTCTCCTGCGCCATTCCCCCGAAGCGGACCCGACTCCACGAGGCACCTTGTAACGATAGCATCTTCCATGCCACGGCTGCGCCCGGTGTGGATAGCGTTATCCATGAAGGGGTTATCAGCGCGGGCTCGTTGTTTGACCGCTGAGGCGGTTTCAATTTGAAACAGGAAATTTCACATTGAAACCAGCGCCTGGCGATCAAGGTGAGCCATCCGCCGCGCCGGACGGTGGAATGAAGTCACCGTGCTCGTGCCCCGCGCCGGAGAGTTGTATCTCCGGTTTATCCCCACGCACGCAGGGAACACCGAAACCGCGCACCGGCCTCTAGGACATCCGCCGCCCACGGTCAAGCCTAGAGCCAGCCCGACATCGAGGGCTGCCCGGCCCACGCCGGGCTGGCCGCCGCTGATGATTTTCAACCGCTGAAGTGCGGCGTGCATCGGGTCACTGGTGCCTCCAATAGCGCAAATCCACGCTGAACGGGGGCAACCGAGTGGACCTGATACAGCGCGGTTTTCAGGTATTGACAGTAGGCGGATCATTCGGGTAACGAATAGGAGTAGCTCGGGCGGAGAGAACAAATGCGATCCCAACGGCTCGCCTCCCGCTCCTATGGGGTATATCACATGGCATGGGTCCGTGGCGGGAACTTGGGGCGAATGATCATCGGTGGTTCGCTGCTCGCAGCGGGCTGTACCCAGCAAGCTTGGTACGAGGGGTTTCAGGCGAGCGAACGACAAAAGTGTGAGGCCTTGCTCTCCCAAAGCGCCATGCAACAGTGCATTGACCAGGTCAATAGTCTGAGTTATCCCCAGTATCAACGGGAGCGAGACGGATTGATAAAGAACTCACGTTAAGCCGGTTGTTGCGAGGTCGGGTCACAACCCCAGGGTGGCCAGGATGCCCTCGCGAAAATGCCAGCCGGCCAGCGCCAAAGCGGCCAGCAACAAGATCGCCAGCGTCCACAGCCCGACTTTGCTCGCCGGTGGGGTCCGGGTCGGCGCTGTTAGCAGGCGTTGTTCCAGCGCGGCGCGAGCGGCCTGCTCGGTTGCCAGCAGGGCCATCAATCGGTTCTGCTGCCTCTGCATACTCCTGATCCGCTCGCGAGCGTCCTTGAGCTGATCGCGGAGTTGCTCCACCGAGACCGATCCGGTCGCCTGCTCGCCCCCTGAATCCAGCGTTTCGTAACGATCATCGTCGGGTTCTTGCGTCGCGATAGTGGGCCTTCCCGACAGGGCCTCTTTTACTTTCGGGGCAACAGCGGTCGACGGCGATGGGCGTTGCGTGCCGCCAGGCCTGCGTCTTCGATTCTCAACATCTATGATGCGAGTTTCGGAAAGCTCATCGTCGGGTTCTTGCGTCGTCATATTTGCCCTTCCTCACCTCGGTTCTGGTTTCTTGAAGGATAGCCTACAGTGCGGCGTCCGCTCCCTCGATGGGGACAAGGACGGCGTGCCGGGCGCGACGCTGTGCCGATGAATGGACGAAGCTGCTGGCAGCCGGGCAAGGGGGGTCTGTTCACGCGAGGTTGTCAGCCGTCGCGTGGAACGGCTGGCCCGGCTATCTCAACGTTGGCGAATCGCTTGCCAGCGGGCGTCCGACCACCAGAAGTTGGACACGGCAAACAGCGTGGCGCGGGCGTCTTGCAAGACGGTAACCGCGTCCTGCGTGAAATTGTATCCGACCACGAGTAGCGGATCGGGAACATCACCGAGCCGGGCCAGCAACCGCCGCGCCGCGCCGGCGGAAACGACAGCAGCGGAAGTAGCCGGAAAAACGGCGAGCGTCACCGGCGAAGCGCCAAGTTTTTTGGGATCGATCAGGGGTCGGAAGAGCGGCGGCAGGCGGGCAGGAACCGTGGTGGGTGGAATGGCGCGGTGCAGGGTGGCTTTCACCGTCACTGTAACAACGTCTCCAAACAGCGGTGGGCCGCCGCGTACACCCCCGGCCGTTGGCGCGCGGGCCGGCGATGTTCAAGACGGCAATATGGTTTTCGTCCAGCCAGTCCCGAAACGCCAGCGGTCGGGAAGCCGCCCGTCCTCGGCGCGTCGGCCCCTGGAATACCCGCTGCCCACGGCCAAGCCCAGCGCCAGCCCGACATTGAGGACCGCCCGGTCAACGCCGGGCTGGCCGCCGCCGATGATTTTCAACCGCTGGAATGCGGCGTGCATCGGGTCACTGGTGTCTCCGCATAAAGCCGCCCGTGGGCGGCTATGGGTTGCCAGGCACGGATTGAGCGGTTATTTGACCACGCCCTGCGCGGCCTCGGTGGCTTTCTTCTTGGCCATATCCTCGGCCGTTCCGGTCGCCGCCTTGGTGGGATCAACGGCCGGCACCGGAACGGCGCCCTTGACGGCCTTGGTGGGATCAACAGCCGGCACTGGAACAGCGCCCTTGACGGCCTTGGTGGGATCAACGGCGGGCATCGGAGCGGCGCCCTTGACGGCCTTGGTGGGATCAACGGCGGGCATCGGAGCGGCGCCCTTGACGGCCTTGGTGGGATCGGGGGTGGCGCCAGTCACGGCCTTGGTGGGATCAACGGCGGGCGCTGTAACCGCGCCCGGCACCTGCTTTTGAACCTCCTCGGCGGCCTTCTTCTTGACCGCATCGGTAGCCGCGCCGGTCACATCCGCCGCTGCCGCCGGGCCAGTCATGGCCAGGGCCAGGATTGCACTGCTAATCAGGGTCATCGGTTTACACGTCATCGCTGCTGCTCCTCTGTGGGTTGAGTCCGTCGTCAGTCTCGCCAGCATCGGCCGGGGCCAACAGGGTCGGGCCGGCCAGCATCGCCACGCTGGCGAGGAGAATCAGCACAATCTTGATCAAGCTTAGCTCCAGAAAGCGGGTTCATGGCGCCACACGGTATCCCGCCATAGCTGAACCGAGATTGAACGCGATTCGCGACCTGACCGCGACCTGCCGCACGACCAGCGGCGCGAACTGTTTGTACATCCTCGGCTCAGCAGGTAGCAGTCGTGGTTGAGGAGAAAAGCACCGTTCACCGCCCAGCCCCTACCGCAACAAGTCCCGCTCGATGGCTTCCTGGATTTCCTGATGGGTGAGGGGATAGCAGCGCTCCCGCAGCAGTACGGCGCGGATCTTGTTCAATACGTAATACTAATTCTGAATAGATTTTCGTCATTCCCGCGAAGGCGGGAATCCAGTCAGCCACCGAACCACTGGATACCCGCTTTCGCGGGTATGACGAATGGAACAGTTTTTGACCCCTGAAAAAACAAAACCTAACAGGAAATGGTATAAGCGTTCAGCTCCCCCTCGTCCCGCACGACGATGGGTTTCGCTACGCTCAACCCATCCTACGAAAAAAAATGGCTTGTAGGATGGGTTGAGCGTAGCGAAACCCATCAATACAGGGTGAAACTATCAGGGGATCTGAACGATTACGTCTTGGTTACGAAAGATGAAGACGTGGCGTTGATGTGAGGATGAGCGGCATTCAGCCAGGGCCATGGGCCAGTTTCAGGCCGATGATCCCGGCGATGATCAAGCCGACCGAGACCAGCCGCCAGGCGCTAGCGGAATCGCCATAGAACAGGATGCCCACCATGAAGGTTCCCGCCGCGCCGATCCCGGTCCAGACCGCGTAAGCCGTGCCGATGGGGATGTCGCGCTGGGCCAGCCACAGAAACGCCCCGCTGGTGGCCATGCCGACCACGGCGACGAGCACGCCCAGCGCCAGCCGACCCGGCGTTTGCGACAACTTCAGGCCGACCGGCCAGGCGATTTCACACAGGCCGGCCACGATCAGGTAAAGCCAGGCCATGCGGTGGTCTCCCCGGCGTTAGCGGTTACACAGGCTGGCGCACGTAGAACAACTTGATTCGCGGTTGACGTTGCGCGCCTCAAACCTTGACAATCCCATGCTGGTTCATGGCAGTTCGATGCGCGGATTCTCGGGGTTGCGCCGAAATAGTGTGGCAATATGTCCGACCCGCTGAACCAGCGCCGCTTCGGTCGTCGCGCAAATCTCCCCGATCATGGTCTCGCGCGCTTCCCGATCCTCGGCGTTGACCCGGATTTTGACCAATTCGTGATGGTCGAGCGCCAGCAGGATTTCGTGCAGGACCGCCGGCGTGATGCCGTTGTCACCGACGATCACGACCGGCTTGCGGGCATGGGCCAGGGCCTTGAGATGACGCTTCTGCGGATTGGTGAGCGCGAACACGAGAGACACCGTGATGGCTGAGGGTTCACGCAGTGTAACCGGCGGCAAGGGAATGACGGTAGCCCCAAGTCCCTTGAATGAGGTCAAGCTGGATTTGGCGATCATCCTGGTGGTCGGCGGGTTGCTGCTGCTCGCGCAGGGGCGGTTGCTGGACGGTCTGCTGGCGCAACTGCTAGTGCTGACCAGCTATGGCGTGCTGGGGATGCTCTGGATCGTGGTTCGCGCGCATAAGGTCCTGCAACGCATCGCCCGCGACCGGGAATCGCATCCGGATGGCCCACAGTAAAAGCAGCACCCGCTGGTTGCGGGAGCACTTCACCGATGAGTATGTCAAGCGCGCTCAGCGGGAGGGCTACCGCTCCCGCGCCGTCTACAAGCTTCTGGAGATTGACGAAAAAGACCGCTTGCTCCGGCCCGGCTTGACGGTGGTGGACCTGGGCGCCGCGCCGGGCGGCTGGTCGCAACTGGCGGCCCGGCTGGTGGGCGAGCGGGGCGCGGTGATTGCCCTGGACATCCTACCGATGGAACCACTGCCCGGCGTGACGTTCATCGAGGGCGATTTCCGCGAGGCAGCGGTGCTGGAGCGGTTGCTGAATGCGCTAAACGGCCGGCCCGTGGACCTTGTAATCTCCGACATGGCCCCCAATACCAGCGGCATCAAGGCCGTGGATCAGCCACGCGGGATGTACCTGGCCGAACTGGCCCTGGACTTCGTCCGCCGCGGTCTGCGGCCTGGCGGCGATTTTCTGACCAAGGCATTTCAGGGCGAGGGTTTCGATGCGTTTCTACGCGAGCTGCGCGCCGCGTTCGCCACGGTGGCGGTTCGTAAACCTCGGGCATCGCGCGCCCGCAGCGCCGAGCAGTACCTGTTGGCCAGGAACTATCGCGGGTGAGCGGGTCTAAAAACTCCGCGACTTTCAATCCATTCTTCAAATTCATCCCGGTTACGCGGTATTGAGGTGCATGCCTTGAACGACATGGTCAAGAACATTCTGTTGTGGGTGGTCATCGCGGTGGTGCTGATGTCGGTGTTCAACAGCTTCGGCCCCAAGGTGGCGCCGTCCGCCCAGATGTCTTACTCGACCTTCCTGCAAGACGCCAAGCAGGGGCGAATCAAGCAGGTCACGATCGATGGCCGCACCCTTCAGGGCCGCACCGACAGCGGCGAACGGTTCACCACCTACAGCCCGGAAACCGACAACAGCGCGATGATCGGCGAATTGCTCAACCACGGCGTGGAGATCGAAGGCCAGCCGCCGGAGAAGCAGGGCCTATTGATGCAGATTTTCATCTCCTGGTTCCCGATGCTGCTCTTGATCGGCATCTGGGTGTTTTTCTTGCGTCAGATGCAGGGCGGCGCCGGTGGCCGGGGCGCGATGTCCTTCGGCAAGTCGCGGGCGCGGATGATGAGCGAGGATCAGATCAAGGTGACTTTCGCCGATGTCGCGGGCGTCGACGAGGCCAAGGAGGAAGTCGCCGAACTGGTGGAATTCCTGCGCGATCCCGGCAAGTTCCAGAAACTCGGCGGCAAGATTCCGCGCGGCGTGCTGATGGTCGGCTCGCCGGGCACCGGCAAGACCCTGCTGGCCAGGGCCATCGCCGGTGAGGCCAAGGTGCCGTTCTTCTCGATTTCCGGTTCCGATTTCGTCGAAATGTTCGTCGGGGTCGGTGCCTCGCGGGTGCGCGACATGTTCGAGCAGGCCAAGAAGCACGCGCCCTGCATCATCTTCATCGACGAAATCGACGCGGTCGGCCGCCATCGCGGCGCGGGGCTGGGCGGTGGCCACGACGAGCGCGAGCAAACCCTAAACCAGTTGTTGGTGGAAATGGACGGCTTCGAGGGCAACGAGGGCATCATCGTCATCGCCGCCACCAATCGCCCGGACGTGCTCGACCCCGCGTTGCTGCGGCCCGGCCGTTTCGACCGGCAGGTGGTGGTGCCGCTGCCCGACGTGCGCGGCCGCGAGCAGATCCTCAAGGTCCACATGCGCAAGGTGCCGCTGTCCGAAAATGTCAAACCGGCGGTGATCGCTCGCGGCACTCCCGGTTTTTCTGGCGCCGATCTGGCTAACCTGGTCAACGAGGCCGCGCTGTTCGCCGCCCGCGCCAATAAACGCGACGTAGACATGGACGATTTCGAGAAGGCTAAGGACAAGATCATGATGGGGGCCGAGCGCAAGTCCATGGTGATGAGCGAGGAGGAAAAGAAACTCACCGCGTATCACGAGGCCGGTCACGCCATCGTCGGTCGGCTGGTGCCGTCGCACGATCCGGTTTACAAGGTCAGCATCATTCCACGCGGGCGGGCGCTGGGCGTCACCATGTTCCTGCCGGAGGGTGACCGCTACAGCTTCAGCAAGCAGCGGCTGGAAAGCCAGATTTCCAGCCTGTTCGGTGGCCGGATCGCCGAGGGGCTGATCTTTGGGGCGGATTTTGTCACCACCGGCGCACAGAACGACATCGAGCGCGCCACCGATATTGCCCGCAACATGGTGACCAAGTGGGGCCTGTCCGACCGACTGGGGCCGTTGACCTATAGCGAGGACGACGGCGAGGTGTTTCTGGGCCGCAGCGTGACCCGCCACAAGAATGTCTCGGACGAGACCGCCCATGTCATCGACGAGGAAATCCGCGCGGTCATCAATCGCAACTATCAGCGTTCCGAGCAATTGTTGCGGGATAACTTCGATAAGCTGCACGCCATGGCCGACGCGCTGATCAAGTACGAGACCATCGATTCCGAGCAGATCGACGACATCATGGCCGGCCGCCCGCCGCGCGAGCCGGCCGAAGCGGACGCCGATCAGGAGCCGCCGACGAACGGCTCGCCGGTCAGCCTGGACAAGGGTCGGACGGGCGACGAGCCCATCGGTGGTCCCGCCGAACAGCACTAGGTCATGCGACTGGACTGCGCGGGTAAGGCTCTGGATCTGAGTCGGCCCGCCGTCATGGGGGTGTTGAACGTCACCCCCGATTCGTTTTCCGACGGCGGACGCTATCTTCAGCTTGCCGATGCGCTGCGCCGCGCCGAAACCATGGTGGAAGAGGGCGCGGCGCTGATCGACGTTGGCGGCGAATCCACCCGGCCGGGCGCATCGCCGGTATCGATTCAGGAGGAACTGGATCGGGTGTTGCCGGTGGTGGAGCGGTTGGCGCGGGAACTGCCGGTTCCGATCTCGGTGGATACCAGCAAGCCGGAAATCATCCGGGAAGCGGCGCGCGCCGGCGCTGGCCTGCTCAATGACGTGCGGGCATTGCGTCTGCCGGGGGCGCTGGAAGCGGCCGCTGCCAGCGGTGGTCTACCCGTATGCTTGATGCACCTGCGGGGCGAGCCGGCCACGATGCAACAGGAGCCGGTCTATGCTGACGTGGTGGCGGAAGTTCACGCCTTTCTGGCCGAGCGGATTCGCGTCTGCGAAAGCGTCGGCATTTCTCGCGAACGGATTTTGGTCGATCCCGGCTTTGGCTTCGGTAAGACCCTGGATCACAATCTGCTGTTGCTGCGCCATCTCAACCGCTTTACCGATCTGGCCGCTGGCGTTCTGGTCGGCATCTCCCGCAAGAGCATGATCGGCGCGCTGCTGAACGCGCCGATTGGCGAGCGCCTGAGTGGCAGTCTGGCGGCGGCGGTGATCGCGTTCTGGCAAGGGGCGAGCGTCATTCGCACCCACGATGTCCGCGAAACCGTGCAAGCGCTGCGCGTATGCACGGCGGCGCGGGCGATGGGTTGATTCAATCAGTCAGTTCAGATCCATCAACAACGACTGACGCAGGTTCTCGGGAACCGCCGGCACTTCGGCAACATAGTTTTCATGGTCGGCGCCGACGGCCAGTGCCGCTCCTTGTCTTAGCCGGCTTTTCATCTCGGCGGCCAACTCAAAGCGTAGGAAATGCACGGCGCTGGTTTTTTCCTCGTTTTCCCGCTCCAGGTCCTCGTCGGCGATGGCCCAGACCGGTTCGCAGCCCTCGACCCACACCCAGATTCGATCTTCGATCCCTTTCAGGCGGGCCAGCATCCGCCGCCGCTCCTCGACGTCGGGGTACTCGATCAACAGCGTGGCCTTGAAGTTGCTCCCGTCCGGCACCAGCGGGTTGTAGGCATCCAATTCACCATTGATGCCGTCTTCCTCGAAGATTTTCTCGATCCGCAGCATTTCCTGAATCTGGTAGCGGATGGTCAGCTCGTCCTCGAAAATCAGGGTCAGGTGCTCGCCCAGCGCCAAGCTGCGGTTCTGTTTGTGGGCGAGCACCCGCGCCCGGAACGCCGGGCGTTCCCGAGCGTATTGCTCCAGCGACATCAGGCTGTCCCGGGTGATGGCGGGCATGGTCGATCCTCCGCGGTTAGAGCCCGTAGGCGATGCGAATCAGGGAAATCGGATGCTGTTTTCGGGCTTGGCTTTCGCCCATGCCCTGACAGATGTGGCGGCCGGCGATGGCGCAGTCCGAGCTGACGTAGTCGGGATTGACCGATGCCATCTGCTTGAACACCGGCTTGCCGATTTTCATCGACGTGTCGAAATACTCGCTCTTCACGCCCCAGGTTCCATCGTGGCCGGCGCAGCGCTCCACGGTGTTGACGGTCGTGTTCGGAACCATTTGCAACAACTCGCGGGTCTTTTGCCCCATGTTCTGCACCCGGAGATGGCAGGGAATATGGTAAGAAACCGTGCCGAGCGACTGCTTGAAATCGGTCTTGAGCAGTCCGTCCTTGTTGCGCAGCGCCAGGTACTCGAACGGGTCGAACATCGCGCCGGCCACCGCCTGCACGTCGGCGTCGTTCGGATACATCAGCGGCAGTTCCTGCTTGAACATCAGAGTGCAGGAGGGAATGGCGGTCAGGATGGCGTAGCCCTCGCGCGCCAGTTTCGCTAGCACCGGGATGTTGGCTTCCTTGAGCTTGTTCACCGTTTCCAGATCGCCGAGTTCCAGCTTCGGCATCCCGCAACAGGCTTCCTTTTCGACCAGGATGGTCGGAATTTCGTTGTGGGCGAGGATCTTGAGCAGGTCGTGGCCGATGCCCGGTTCGTTGTAATTGATGTAGCAGGTGGCAAAAATCGCGACTTTGCCGGGGGTACGTTGGCCGTCGCGCACCGAAAAATGGGCTTGGGCCTGGGCGTTGGCGCGGAAGCGTTTCGGCGCGTAATCGGGAAGCTGGCGGTCCTTGTGGACTTTCAGCATCTTGTCCATCGCGCTGCGCAGGGCTTTGTTTCGGTTGGTGGCGTTGACGGTTTGCGCCACCACGGGAATCGCCAGCAGCTTGCCCAGCGCGTCGGTGCTGGTGAGCAGCTTGTCTCGGAAAGTGATCTCGCCTTTCTTGAACTTGACCGCCTTGGCCCGCAGCATCAAGTGGGGGAAATCCAGGTTCCACGGGTGCGGCGGCACGTAGGGGCACTTGGTCATGAAGCACACGTCGCAGAGGTAGCACTGGTCCACCACCTCTCCGTACTTGGCTTTCGGGATGCCGTCCACCTCGCCCGTTTCGCTCTCGTCCACCAGATCGAACAATTTGGGGAAGGCGTTGCACAGGCTGATGCAGCGCCGGCAACCGTGGCAGATGTCGAAGACCCGCTCCAGTTCGGCGAACAGCGAGCCTTCGTGGTAATAATCGGGATTTTTCCAGTCGATGGGATGCCGTTTCGGTGGTTCCAGATTGCCTTCGCGGACGCTCATGGTGACCTCTCTATTCGAGATGGAGGCTTGGGAGGCGGGCGGGCGCATGGGCCCGCCCCTGCGTCCTCAGTCGACCAGCGCGTCCAGGGCTTTCTGGAAGCGGTTGGCGTGCGAGCGCTCGGCCTTGGCCAGCGTCTCGAACCAGTCGGCGATTTCGTCGAAGCCTTCGCTGCGGGCGGTCTTCGCCATGCCGGGATACATGTCGGTATATTCGTGGGTTTCGCCCGCGACCGCCGATTTCAGGTTGTTGCGGGAAGAGCCGATGGGCAGACCGGTGGCCGGATCGCCGACCTGGGCCAAATAATCCAAGTGGCCGTGGGCGTGGCCGGTTTCGCCTTCCGCCGTGGAGCGGAACAGGGCCGAAACGTCGTTTTGTCCTTCGACATCCGCTTTGTTGGCGAAATACAGGTAGCGGCGGTTGGCCTGGGATTCGCCGGCGAAGGCCGCTTTCAAGTTTTCTTCGGTCTGGGAACCTTTGAGTTGCATGGGCTGACTCCTCTCTTTGCGGTTTGGCGCCATTCGCACCCTTGGTGACGGTGGGCAAGATGGCTGGTTACAAGACCCCCTGGAAGATGGGGTCAATTTGATTTTAGTTCGCGAGATGCATGGTTGCCCATTGAATGAAACAATAACGACGATAGTTAACGTTTATTCGCACCCCAATCCCCTTCGATCCTTTCGCGCATGGACACCATCAAGATACGCGGCGCCCGCACCCACAATCTCCAGAACGTCGATCTCGATCTGCCCCGCGACCGGCTGATCGTGATCACCGGCCTGTCCGGCTCCGGCAAGTCCTCGCTGGCGTTCGACACGCTCTACGCCGAGGGCCAGCGTCGCTATGTGGAATCGTTGTCGGCCTATGCACGGCAATTTCTGTCGCTGATGGAAAAGCCGGATGTGGATCACATCGAGGGACTGTCGCCGGCGATTTCCATCGAGCAGAAATCCACTTCGCACAATCCCCGTTCCACGGTGGGGACGATCACCGAGATTTACGACTATCTGCGGCTACTGTACGCGCGGGCCGGGATTCCCCGTTGCCCGGATCACGGCATCGATCTCGACGCCCAGACCGTCAGCCAGATGGTGGATCAGGTGCTGGCTTTGCCGGAGGGCGAGCGGTTGATGCTGCTGGCGCCGGTAGTGAAGGAGCGCAAGGGCGAACACGTCAAGCTGTTGCGGGAATTGCAGGCGCAGGGTTTCGTGCGCGCCCGCATCAACGGTGAAGTGGTCGAACTGGACAGTCCGCCGCCGCTGGATTTGCGCCGCAAGCACACGATTGAAGTCGTGGTGGACCGCTTGAAGGTCCGCGACGATCTCGGGTTACGGCTGGCGGAGTCGTTCGAGACCGCGCTGCGACTGGGGGAGGGCGTGGCGCGGGTGGCGTTTTTGGACGAACCGGAGCGGGCGGAGCTGTTGTTTTCCGCTGGCTATGCCTGTCCCGTCTGCGGCTACAGCCTGAGCGAGTTGGAACCTCGCTTGTTTTCCTTCAACAACCCGGTCGGAGCTTGTCCGGAGTGCGGCGGGCTGGGGGTCAAGCAATTCTTCGACCCCGAGCGGGTGGTGGCGCATCCGCATCTGAGTCTGGCGCGCGGCGCGGTGCGCGGCTGGGATCGCGAAAATTTTTATTATTTCCAGTTGGTCAAGTCCTTGTCCCGGCATTACGGGTTTGAGCTGGATAAACCGTTTCAGGAGTTGCCGGAGCGCGTCCGCAAACTCGTCCTGCACGGCAGCGGCGGCGAGGCGGTCGATTTCGAGTACACCAACAGTCGCGGCGAAACCTACCATCGCCGCCATGCGTTCGAGGGCGTGATTCCCAACATGGAGCGCCGCTATCGGGAAACCGAGTCGAACCTGGTGCGCGACGATCTGGCGAAATATCTGAGCAGCCAACCTTGCCCGTCCTGCCGGGGCGCGCGACTGACCCGCTCCGCCCGCCATGTGTTCGTCGCTGGCCGAAGCGTTCCGGAGATCGTCGCGCTGCCCATCGGCGCGGCCCGGGAGTTTTTCGCGCAATTGAGCCTGCCGGGCCGGCGCGGCGAAATCGCGGTCAAGATCGTCAAGGAAATCGGCGAACGGTTGAATTTTTTGGTCAACGTCGGGCTGGATTACCTGACCCTGGAACGCAGCGCCGACACCCTGTCCGGCGGCGAGGCGCAGCGCATCCGGCTGGCGTCACAGATCGGCGCGGGACTGGTGGGGGTGATGTACGTGCTGGACGAGCCGTCCATCGGCCTGCACCAGCGCGACAACGCGCGGCTGCTGGCCAGCCTGTTGCGGCTGCGCGATCTCGGCAACACGGTGATCGTGGTCGAGCACGACGAGGACGCGATTCGCAGGGCTGATCACGTCGTGGATATGGGGCCGGGCGCGGGCGTCCACGGCGGCCGGGTGGTGGTGCAAGGCACGCCGGCCGACATCGTGGCCCATCCCGAATCGCTGACCGGCGCGTATCTCGGTGGCCGGCGGCGGATCGAATTGCCGCCCAAGCGCACCGCGCCCGATCCCAAGAAGCAGTTACGCATCGTCGGCGCCAGCGGCAACAACCTGAAAAACCTGATGGTGGAGATTCCGCTGGGGCTGCTCACCTGCATCACCGGCGTCTCCGGCTCCGGCAAGTCCACGCTGATCAACGATACCCTGTACCGTTACGCCGCCCGCGATTTGAACAACGCCAACGAATCGCCCGCGCCGTGCCAGGATCTGCTGGGGCTGGAGCAGTTGGACAAGGTGGTCAACATCGACCAAAGCCCCATCGGTCGCACCCCGCGCTCCAATCCGGCGACCTACACCGGCCTGTTCACCCCGATCCGCGAACTGTTCGCCGGCGTGCCGGAGTCACGGGCGCGCGGCTATCAGCCGGGCCGGTTCAGCTTCAACGTCAAGGGCGGGCGCTGCGAAGCCTGTCAGGGCGACGGGGTGATTCAGGTAGCTATGCACTTCCTGCCGGACATCTACGTGCCCTGCGATCAGTGCAAGGGCCAGCGTTACAACCGCGAAACGCTGGATATCCGCTACAAGGGCCGCAACATCCACGAAGTGTTGGAGATGACGGTCGAGGACGCCCTAGCGTTCTATCAGGCGGTGCCGATGGTGGCGCGCAAGCTGCAAACGCTGGACGCCGTGGGGCTGAGCTACATCAAGCTCGGCCAGAACGCGACGACGCTCTCCGGTGGCGAGGCGCAGCGGGTGAAGCTGGCCCGCGAGTTGTCCAAACGCGATACCGGCCAGACGCTTTATATCCTGGACGAACCGACCACCGGTTTGCACTTCCACGACATCGAGCAATTGTTGAAGGTGCTGCACGAACTGCGGGACCGTGGCAACACGATTGTCGTGATCGAGCACAATCTGGACGTGATCAAGACCGCCGACTGGATCATCGACCTGGGGCCGGAAGGCGGTGGCGGTGGCGGCGAGGTGGTGGCGGTCGGTACGCCGGAGCAGATCGCGACGCATCCCCGCAGTCATACCGGGCGGTTCCTGGCGCCGGTGCTGGGACGGTAGTCAAGATTGCCAGCTTGACCTCACCAGTAGATTTATCCACAATAAAATCATTTAATTACGTGTGAGGATTACTTTCAAATGGCGAGTATTACCATCCGAAGATTGGATGACGTCGTCAAGGAACGACTACGGGTGCGCGCGGCCCAGCATGGCTGTTCGATGGCCGAGGAAGCACGCGCTATCCTGCGGCAGGCATTACTGGCCGAACCGCCGCCTGAGCCAAATTTAGCTGAAGTAATTCGGGGACGGTTCGCGGCTTTGGGCGGGGTGGAATTGACCGTGCCGCCTTCGGATTGGGTTCGCGATCCCATTGAGTGGTCGGAATGATTATCCTTGACACCAACGTGTTATCGGAGCTGATGCGTCCGCAGCCCTCGGAGAAAGTATCGAATTGGTTTGCCCTACATTCAGCCATGCAGTTGTTCGTCACGACCGTGACTGAGGCGGAAATTTACTATGGACTGGCGCTGCTCGCGCCGGGCACTCGGCGTTCGGCACTTGAGGAAGCCGCCCAGCGAATGTTTGATGAAGATTTTGCTGGAAGACGGATAGCCTTCGACTCTGCCGCCGCGCGAGCCTATGCGGAAATTGCGGCGGCACGGCGGCAAGCGGGTCGCCCCATTCATACCTGCGATGCCCAAATTGCCGCCATTACCCGATCTCACCAGGCCACTTTGGCAACCCGCAATGTTGCGGATTTCGAGAACTGCGGGATTGTCCTGATCAATCCATGGACGTGATCAAGACCGCCGACTGGATCGTGGACCTGGGGCCGGAAGGCGGCGGCGGGGGCGGGGAGGTGGTGGCGGTGGGCGCGCCGGAACAGGTTGCCGCACATCCCCACAGCCATACCGGGCGGTTCCTGGCACCGGTGCTGGGGCGGTAAATCAGCGATCACCGGTCGGATATACTGGAATGGTAGGACAATGAACGGATTTTTGAGGGAGCACAGCCCATGAACAGAACCCGAACCGCAAAATTTCGGATGTCGGACCTTACCACCTATCAGTTCCTCATGATGGGGCAGATTGGGTAGAAGGGGGGTAAGG
>CALGOO010000235.1 GCA_937960715.1 uncultured Candidatus Competibacteraceae bacterium | reverse complement strand
CGGCGGTGATCGCCGACAACGTCGGCGACAACGTCGGCGACTGCGCCGGCATGGCCGCCGACCTGTTCGAGACCTACGCCGTCACCATCATCGCCACCATGCTGGTGGGCAGCCTGATGTTCGCCGGCGACCTGATCCCGAACGCCGTCGCCTTGCCGCTGGTGATGGGCGGCGTGTCGATCATCGCCTCGATCATCGGCTGCGGCTTCGTCAAGGCGCGGGAAGGCGAGAAGATCATGAACGCCCTTTATCGCGGCTTGGCGGTGGCCGGCGGGATTTCCGCCGTGGTTTTCCTCCCGGTCATCTTCCTGCTGATGGGTGGCGGTCACACGCTGGGCCTGTGGGGTTCGGCGCTGGTGGGCCTGGGCCTGACGGCCGCGATGGTGGTCGTCACCGAGTACTACACCGCCACCGAATACAGCCCGGTGCGCAAGCTGGCGGAAGCCTGCACCACCGGCCACGCCACCAACATCATCGCCGGCCTGGCGGTGTCGATGAAAGCGACGTGGATGCCCGTGCTCGCCGTGTGCCTCAGCATCGGTCTCACCTACTCCTGGGCGGGCCTGTACGGCATCGCCATCGCCGCGACCTCCATGTTGTCGATGGCCGGCATCATCGTCGCGCTGGACGCCTACGGGCCGATCACCGACAACGCCGGCGGCATCGCCGAAATGGCGGAAATGGACGAGAAGATTCGCGGCATCACCGACCCACTGGACGCGGTGGGCAACACCACCAAAGCGGTCACCAAGGGCTACGCCATCGGTTCGGCCGGTTTGGCGGCGCTGGTGCTGTTCGCCGACTTCGAGCACAAGCTGGAACTCGCTCACATCAAGGTCGATTTCTCCCTGACCGACCCCGTGGTCATCATCGGCCTGTTCATCGGCGGCATGATCCCGTTCCTGTTCGGGGCGATGGCGATGGAAGCGGTCGGCCGCGCCGCCGGCGCGGTGGTGCTCGAAGTGCGCCGCCAGTTCCGGGAAATCGCCGGCATCATGGAAGGTACGACCAAACCCGACTATTCGCGGGCGGTCGACCTGCTGACCAAGGCGGCGATCAAGGAAATGATCGTTCCCTCGCTGCTGCCGGTGCTGACTCCGATCGTGGTCGCGTTCGGCATGGCGTGGCTGATGGGCCCCGATGCCGGGCCAAAGGCGCTGGGCGGTCTGCTGATGGGCACCATCATCACCGGCCTGTTCGTGGCGATTTCCATGACCGCCGGCGGCGGCGCCTGGGACAACGCCAAGAAATACATCGAGGACGGCAACCACGGCGGCAAGGGTTCCGAAGCCCACAAGGCGGCGGTCACCGGCGACACCGTCGGCGATCCCTACAAGGACACGGCCGGCCCGGCGGTCAACCCGCTGATCAAGATCATCAACATCGTGGCCCTGCTCATTGTCCCGCTGCTGGTGGCGATGAAGTAGGAACCGTGGCCGAACTGAGCCACTTCGACGCCGCCGGCGAGGCCCACATGGTGGACGTGGGCGACAAGGAGGTCACTCGTCGGGCGGCCGTCGCCGAGGGTTGGATTCACATGCAGCCGGCCACGCTGGAGCGAATCGTGGCCGGCGCGCACGCCAAGGGCGACGTGCTCGGCGTCGCCCGCATCGCCGGCATCATGGGTGCCAAGCGCACCGCCGATCTCATCCCGCTTTGCCATCCGCTGGCCATCACTCGGGTGGCGGTGGATTTGGAACCGCAACCGGAACGCAACGCTGTTCGCTGTCGGGCCACCGTGGAGACCCATGGCCGGACCGGGGTGGAAATGGAAGCTCTGACCGCTGTCCAGGTTGCCCTGCTGACGATCTACGACATGTGCAAGGCGGTGGATCGGGGCATGGCGATGACCGACATCCTTCTGCTGGAGAAGACCGGGGGCCGATCCGGCGCTTGGCGGCGCGAATGAGCGACTTGCTCTATATCGTCGATCAGGCCGCGCTGACCGATTTTTGTACCCGCCTGCATGGAGCAGCTTGGCTGGCGCTCGATACCGAATTCATCCGCGAGCGCACCTACTACCCACAACTCTGTCTGATTCAGGTCGCCAGCGCCGATGAGGTGGCCTGCATCGACCCACTGGCGCTCCCCGCGCTGGATCCCCTGCTGGACCTTCTTCACGATCCCGCCATTACGAAGATACTGCATGCCGCGCAGCAGGATCTGGAACTTTTTTTTCATCTGCGCGGCGCGGCGCCCGCGCCCGTGTTCGACACCCAACTGGCGGCGTTGGCGCTGGGTCAGGGCCATCAGATCGGCTATGCGGCCCTGGTGCGACAACTGCTCGGCGTGGAACTGAGCAAGGCGCACACTCGCGCCGACTGGCGCCATCGACCTCTGGCGCCGGAATGGCTGCGCTATGCGGCCGACGACGTGCGGTATCTGCCGGAATTGTACCGACGGCAGCATGCGGCCCTGGAGGAGCGTGGGTGGCTGGATGCCCTGAGCGAGGATTTTCGGGCGCTTTGTCATCCTGATCGTTATCGATTGCAACCGTGGGAAGCCTGGCGGCGGGTTCGGGAGCATCGGCGTCTGAGCGGTGTGCAAAGAGCTGTGCTGCGAACCCTGGCGGCTTGGCGCGAGGAGCGGGCTAGCACTCACGATCGGCCGCGCCGCTGGATTCTGGAGGACGCCGTGCTGGTCGAACTGGCCCGGCGGATCCCCAGGGATGTGGAACAGTTACAGCGCGTTCGCGGTCTGTCGGCGGGGACGGTACAACGGCACGGCGCCGACCTGCTGGAGCGTATCGAGGCCGCTCGCGCCGAGCCACCGGACCAATGGCCAGCCCGGCCTGCGCGACCGCGTCTGACACCGAGTCAGGTCACGCAAGTGGATGAATGGCTCGCGCTGATCGCGGCCCGGGCACGTGAGCAGGGCATGCCGCCGCCGGCCTGCGCTGACCGGCGGGATGTGGAGAACCTGCTGGTCGGGGTGGATTCGCCGCTGCGGCGTGGCTGGCGAGCGGCCTTGATCGGTCGGGAATTGCAGGCGCGACTGACGAACGATAGTGGCCTTTAGAAACCGTATTACGTTATCCACGGAGGATAGTCCCGCCCATCGAATGATGGGAACTCCGTCAATCACCTCCCATCGTCCGCCATGGCCGAATCAGCTCGATTTCATCGCTCAGACTGATCTTGGGCCGCCGCGCCGCCGGGCGTGATAGGCCGCCGCCATCAACAGCACACCGAACAGGGCGAGGCCCCACGGATTCAGGGTGGGAATCGACACACCGATCGTGGCGGCCGCGCGGGCTGGGCCGCCAGGATCGACGATGCGCCCGCGCGGATTGGCGCCGGTGTCGTCGTCACCCAGTGCTCCGTCGGTCAAGGTAAAGCTCGCGGTGGGAACTCCGCTGGCACTGCCGAAGGCCACGCCCGGCAGGGCATAGAAAGCCATTGTCGCGGGATTGGCCGGGGTGGTGGGACCGTATTTACGGTACGCCTCGCCCGGCGGTGTGCTCTGACCGTGGTAGTAGACGGTGATGGCCGCGCTGGCGCAGGACAGGTTGAAGCCCAGCAGCCCCACGGGGTAATCAAAACCGGGATCGTCGCCGAAGGTTGCTTCCGTTGTCGTGCTCGCACTGTCGATCTGGGCGCAGCCGCCACTCACCACCAAGGTCAGGTAGGCGCCACCGCGCGCGGCGGGCAGCGAAGCCACATTGCCCTGGTTGCGGTCGGGGGTGCCGTCATTGTTGCCGTCGCCGCTATTGGGAGCACCGTCTTCGACGGCGCTGGGGACGCCATCGCCATCATTGAGGGTATCGCTGTCGGTCGCTGAATTGTTGCCCGGCGTGGGATCGGTGACGCCGCCGGGCGCGGCAACGGTCGCGGTGTTGCTGAGTGTGCCGGTGGCGGTGGCACCGATGGTGCAACTGGCCGTGTAGGTCGTCGAAGCGCCGACGGGCAGATTCACGCTGTCGTTGATATTGCCGGAGCCGGCGGCGGTACAAGTGCCGCCGCCCGCGCCGACGCACGTCCAGGTGCAGGTGAGACTGGCCGGGAAGGTGTCGGCCACCGTCGCGCCGGGTGCAGCGTTGGGGCCGTTATTCGTTGCCACGAGGGTGTAGGTCACCGAGCCGCCGGGCGTTGCGGTGGTTACACCGTCAGCCTTGGTGATCGCGAGATCGGCACTGTTGCTCACGGTCGTGGTGGCGGTGGCGCTGTTATTGCCAATGCTCGAGTCGGGGGTCGTCGCCGATGATACCGTCGCGGTGTTGCTGAGCACCGTGCCGTTGGCGAGCGAAGGCGAGACGGCCACGACAAGGGTGAAGGTACTATTGGCGCCCGCCACGAAGTTTGCAATCGAGCAACTCACCGTGCCGCCCGCGCCGACCGCCGGCGTGAAGCACGACCAACCGCCGGGCACGGAAAGCGAGGCGAACGTGGTGCCCGCCGGCAGCGTGTCGGAAAGCGATACCGAAGCGGCGGCGCCCGGCCCGGCGTTGTTTACGGTGAGTGTGTAGGCCAGATTGGTTCCCGCCACTACGGGATCGGGGCTGTCGCTCTTGGTGATCGCCAAATCCGCTGGTGAAATGGCGAGAATTCTGTCGATACTCAAATTGAGTCGATCGCCAGACGAGAAATCCCCCTGCACTTGCAAGCGCCTAATCTGGGATAAAGCGACGGGACCATTGGTAAAGCTGGGAGCGGACAGGGTGACGTTGGTCATCGCTGACGTGTTGAAGCTACTCAGCGGAAATTGGTACACCGCGCTGTTGTCGCTCGGATCGATCAACAGGATCTGCAAGTTGTCGGCGGCGTTCGCGGCGATCAGTTGCGCGGTTAGCGTGACGTGGGCGCCGGTGAGGTCCAAAGGCCCCCCGGGTATAGGCAGAAATCCGGCGCCGCCGGACTCGGTCGCCAACCCGCCGATGGTGACGGCGGTTGGCCCCGTCGTGATCCAACCGCTCCAACTACCAAATGCAAAATCAAACCCCGTCCCATTGAAATCGTAGGCGACGCTCGCCGCGCGCGCGTGGCTCATGCCGAACAGCAGGCCAAACAGGACGACGGCTAGCATTTTTCGTATGCTCATGATATCCCCTCCAAATTCTTCACATGGGCAGCGATGGAGCTTTGGTAGGTTTTACAGCTTGAATCCTGATCGCGGGCGCTTGTTAGCGGTCGCCAATCCCAGTATCAGCAAAAACATCTTGTGCGGGGTTTTATCTGTGTCACTAAATAAATTCAATCGCAACAAAAAACAACAATGTTCTTAGCGTGACGCTCCTCATTTATTGTAGTAATAATTCGACCCAGTGGCTAATGCTACGAACATTCATAAAGAACCGCCCAAGGTTTGCTGGCGGGTCGTTCTGTCCAGCGAAGGATGGAACCCCCTCCTTGAAAAGGGGGTAGGGTGGATTTCGTTGGGTTTGGCCTGGCCTTCTGGGCTCAAAGCTGCCCTCACCCTCCTTTGCTAAAGGGGGAATGTCCGAAGGCGTTCAGGCAACATTCACTTGATTGGTGGGATATTGCATCTTAACCAGCGTGGGTGTATGTGGGCGTTAAGGCGGTGGTGCCGACGCCGTTCGCGTGGGACCGCCGCCACTTTTTTACCCATTTTCGCTACTCCGATGAATTGACCAGGGAGAATTCGCAATGCGTGCGTCATTCAAGATTGCCATCGTGGCGACGGCGCTGGGCTTGAGCACGGCCTGCGCGCCGCCTCCGCCTGGGGCTCCCCCCAACTATTACGCGACCAGCGGCGCGCTGTTCGGCGCGATGGCGGGAGCGGCCATCGGTCATGACATCGATCCCACCGGCGGCGCCGCGACCGGTGCTCTGGCCGGCGCGCTCATCGGCGGCGCGATCGGCAATGACATGGATTGGCAGTCGCAGGGGTATTACTACAACGAGCGGCCGTATTCTTCGTATGACGAGGATGACGGTTATGCTCCGCCACCGCCGCGCCGCTACTACGGTCCGCCGCGCTATTATGTGCCCCCGCGGGGCGACGGTTATGGGTATCGTTGAGCCCGCGCCAGTTTCAGTATTCCATAAATTTATAACCGATAATTAGTTGTATACCGCTTCTTGCTTACAAGAAAATATAAGGCGATGGCCGACCCGGTCGTCCCAACCAGAAGCGGACCCCCATGATTCACCTGATCGAAGCCCACGGCGGCATTCTCAAAAATCTGTACCTCGATGCCGCCGGGGCGGCTTCGCTCAAGATCCAAGCTCAGGAATACCCCTCGTGGGATCTGACCCCACGCCAGCTTTGCGACCTTGAATTGTTGCTGAACGGCGGATTTTCGCCGCTGGACGGTTTTCTGAACCGGGCCGATTACGACCGGGTGGTCGCGGAGATGCGGCTGGGTGATGGAACCTTGTGGCCGATCCCGATCACCCTGGACGTATCGAAGGCGTTCGCCGACCAGATCGGGCGTGGCGGTCGGGTGGCGTTGCGCGACGCCGAGGGGGTGTTGCTGGCGGTGTTGGAGGTCGGCGATGTCTGGCGGCCCGACCTGCTGCACGAAGCGCGGCGGGTGTTCGGCACGGACGACGACGCGCATCCCGGCGTGTTCCACCTGCTCCATCGGGCCGGGCCGGTGTACGTAGGCGGCCGGCTGCATGGCATCGAGCCACCCACCCATTACGATTTTCCGCAGTGGCGCGACTCGCCGCGCGAGCTGCGCGACCGTTTCGTCAAGCTGGGCTGGCGGCGGGTGATCGCCTTCCAGACCCGCAACCCGATGCACCGCGTCCATCGGGAACTGACCCTGCGCGCCGTTCAGCAGACCGAGGCCAATCTATTGATTCATCCGGCGGTGGGCACGACCCTGCCGGGCGATGTCGATCACTACGCACGGGTGCGGTGTTACGAACATGTGTTGGGGACTTATCCCGAACAGACCACGGCGCTCAGCCTGCTCAACCTGGCCATGCGGATGGCTGGACCGCGCGAGGCGCTCTGGCACGCCATCGTTCGGCAAAATCACGGCTGCACCCATTTCATCGTGGGCCGCGACCCTACCGGTCCGGGCCAGGACCGCCAGGGTCGGTATGGCTACGGTCCCTACGCTGCCCAGGAACTGGCCCTCCACCATCAGGATGAACTCGGCATCCAGATCGTGCCGCTGCCGGAAATGGTCCATGTGCGGGAACGCGCCCAGTACCTCCCGGCCAGCGAGGTACAAGCCGGCGAAACCGCGCTGCATCTTTCCGGCGCCGAATTCCGGCGCCGCTTGCGGGAAGGACTGGACATTCCCGACTGGTTTTCCTACCCCGAAGTGGTGGCGGAACTGCGCCGCACCCATCCACCGCGCCACCGACAAGGCTTCACCGTGTTCTTCACCGGCCTGTCGGGATCGGGCAAGTCCACCATCGCCAATGCGCTAAGGGTCAAGCTGCTGGAACTGGGTGGGCGGGCGGTCACTCTGCTGGACGGCGATCTCGTCCGCAAGCATTTGTCCAGCGAACTCGGCTTTTCCAGAGAGCATCGCAACCTCAACATTCTGCGCATCGGTTACGTCGCCAGCGAGATCACCAAGAACGGCGGCATCGCCATTTGCGCGCCCATCGCGCCCTATGCCGCCACCCGCCGCCAGGTGCGTGAAATGATCGCGCCGCTCGGCGGCTTCATCGAGGTTCACGTCGCCACGCCGCTGGAGACCTGCGAGGCGCGCGACCGGAAGGGGCTGTACGCCAAGGCGCGGGCTGGCGTCCTCAAGGAATTCACCGGCGTCAGCGACCCCTACGAAGCGCCGGAACATCCCGACCTGGTGATCGATACCCGTGACTGCGCCGCCAGCGAGGCGGCCCAGCGCGTTCTGCTGAAGTTGGAAAGTCTGGGCTTCGTTCGCGGCCGGTCCTGATTTTTCGGTGCTCCCTCTGGCCTTACCCAAAGGGAGAATTGACAGGGTCAAGACTCCTTGCCGCGTAGACTGTTGGGCTGACTCGATAAGGTATGGATCCGCCTTCATTCAACCCACCCAGGTATTCGACCGTCCTGTTAATGATCGGAGTGCAATACTCCAGCATTTCCTCTTGGATGTGTCGGGTGGAAAAACGCAGAATCTGCCAACCCACGGACGCCAGATCGTTGTTGCGCAAATTATCCGCAATCGTTTTTTTCAGATCGGCGTGATAGGTATCGCCATCGGTTTCCACGTCAATTTTGCCCTTGCAACAGTGGATGGCGAAATCCAGTTTATAATTTCGGTTGTTGACTTTGACATCTTCCTGCCGTTCGGCCCAGAGCCGCTGTCGCTTCAGTTCGGCCCAGAGCCGATCCTCCAAGGGACTCCCATCGTACAGGTCATTGATTTCAAAGGCGTTGAAAAATTTCTCAGCCGTGGTGGGGATGAAGACAATCCTTCGCCGCCGCCGACTGAGAATTGGTTTGGCTAATCGCTGCAACGGTTTAAGCAGGAGTTGATAATAACGCTTGCCGCTCTTCGAATTGGGAGGCTCATCCGGGAAAAGCTGTTCGCGGTACGCTTCCCGTATCGCCAGCACCGGCGCATAGTAATTGACCGCATAAGCCTCGCCCGCGAACTTTTTGGTTTGATAAAACGCCAGCCATTGCGGAGGCCAGCGGTTTTTGAGGAATTTATGGGCGCTGTCAACGGGGATGCGATACCAGCATTGCTCCCGCGCGATCTCGAAATCACGCTGATCTTTGACAATCGCCACGAGTACTTCACCGCGCGACGACATGGATTGATTTCTTCCAGGGTGATTCAATGGCTTTGACAGTCGGCAAGAGGATGGCAAAAATTTATCCTGTTTCAAGTATAAACGTATAGCTGCATTGCTTGAAGCCATTGCGGCGCTGGGTTGAACCCTTCTCCCGGTCGGTTGCCAAACGACCGAATCGATCCTTGGAACTCACCCCACCCGGAGACCCTATGCCAAGTTCTCGAATCGTCGTCGCCGTCCTTGGGCTGGCGCTGGCCCCCACGGCGTTCACGGCGGCCCCCGTTCACGAATTCACCCTCGCCAACGGCCTCAAGGTGCTGGTGCGCGTGGATCGCCGCGCTCCCGTCGTGGTTTCGCAAGTCTGGTACAAGGTCGGGTCCAGCTACGAGCCCAGCGGGCTGACCGGCATCTCCCATCTGTTGGAGCACATGATGTTCAAGGGCACGCCAACCGTGCCCGGCGGCGAGTTTTCGCGCCTGATCGCCGCCAACGGCGGGGATGAGAACGCTTTCACCAGCCGCGATTTCACCGCCTATTTTCAAACTTTGGAAAAAGCACGGCTGGAACTGAGCTTCCGGCTCGAAGCCGACCGGATGCGTCATCTGCTGCTCAAGCCCGAGGAAGTCGCCAAGGAAGCGCAAGTCGTGGCCGAGGAACGGCGGCTGCGCACCGACGACCAGCCCGATGCATTGACCCAGGAGCGCTTCCACGCCGCCGCCTACGTCACCAGCCCCTACCGTCAGCCGATCATCGGCTGGATGCAGGATATTCAATCCATCCGCCCCGACGATTTGCAGTACTGGTATCAACGATGGTACGCCCCGAACAATGCCACTCTGGTGGTGGTCGGCGATGTGGACCCAGCCAAGGTTCGGGAACTGGCGGAAAAACACTTCGGTCCGCTGCCGCCCAGCGATTTGACCACGCCCCGCCTGGATCAGGAAATCCCTCAACTGGGCGAACGGCGTCTCGTGGTCAAGACCCCGGCGGAAGTGCCTTACGTCGTACTCGGCTACAAGGCGCCGACCTTCAAGACCGCGACCGAGGACTGGGAACCTTACGCCCTGGATGTGCTGGATGGCATCCTCGACGGCGGCAACAGCGGACGCATCAGTCGCAACCTGATTCGCGGCTCGCAGGTGGCCGCCGCCGCCGGCACGAGCTACAGTCCAGTCTCGCGCCTGGAAGAGTTGTTCGTGCTGGCCGGCAATCCCGCGCCGGGTCGCAACAGCGCCGAGCTGGAACAGGCGTTGCGCGCCGAAGTGGCCAAATTGCGCGAGGAATTGATCGGTCCCGAGGAACTGGCGCGGGTCGTCGCCCAAGTCGCCGCCACCGATGTATACCAGCAGGATTCATTGTTCTATCAGGGGATGCGGCTGGGGACGCTGGAAACGGTCGGGTTGGGCTGGAACCGGCTCGATGACTACGTCCAGCGGATTCAGGCGGTGACGCCGGAGCAGGTGCGCGCGGTCGCCCGCAAGTATCTGACCGACGACCGGCTGACCGTGGCGACCCTGGAGCCGTTGCCGCTGGATGGTCGCCGGCCGAGCGCGCCCGCCGCCGGAATGGATCATGCGATTCGCTAAATTTCCCCTCACTCCCAACCCCTCTCACGATCAAGGGAGAGGGGAGTTCAAGGATTTCCCCGTCATGCTTTCTCTGAAGTCATTGCTCTCCGGCGTTCTGGCTATCGCTCTATTCCTGGCGTCCGGTCTGGCCGCTGCCGTGCCTGAAATCCAACACTGGCGCACCGCCAACGGCGTACTGGTCTACTTCATTCCAGCGCGGGAACTGCCGATGGTGGACGTGCAAATCCTGTTCAACGCCGGTTCGGCGCGCGACGGCGAGCGGCCGGGATTGGCCAAGCTGACCAATGCTTTGTTGGAGGAGGGCGCTGGCGACTGGTCGGCGGACGCCATCGCCGACCGACTGGATCGGGTCGGCGCCCGATTCAGCGCTAGCTCACGGCGCGATTCGGCCACGATCGCGCTGAGAAGTCTCGTCGATCCGCGTTATCTGCAACCGGCGGTGGAAACCGTCGCCCGGTTGCTGAAGGAGCCAACCTTCGCCCCGGACGCCTTGGACCGGGTGCGCCAGCAGATGCTGACGGCGCTGCGGGAACGCGCCCAGTCGCCCGGCGCCATCGCCCAGGACGCCTTTTACAAGGCCCTGTACGACAAGCATCCCTACGGTTCGCCACCCGACGGGACGCCAGCCAGCCTGAATGCCATCGCCCGCGCCGAGATTCAGGATTTTCACCGCCGGCATTACACCGCCGCCAATGCCGTCGTCGCCCTGGTCGGCGATTTGGACCGGCCGGCGGCCGAACAACTGGCGAATGCGCTGGTCGCGGGTCTATCCCAGGGCGAACCGATTTCACCGCCGCCGCCGGTTTCGCCGGTCACGGCCAGCCAGACCATCCGCATTCCCCATCCGTCCAGCCAGAGCCATATCCTGATCGGTCAGGTCGGGGTCAGCCGCGCCGATCCCGACTATTACGCGCTCTATCTGGGCAACCATGTGCTGGGCGGCAACGGGCTGGTCTCGCAACTGTCCCAGGAAATCCGTGAAAAACGCGGTCTGGCCTACGGCGCCTACAGCGGATTTTCCCCGATGCGCCAGGCGGGTCCCTTCGTGCTGAACCTGCAAACCCGTAACGATCAGGTGGACACCGCCTTGCAAGTCGCCCAAACGACCTTGCGCGAGTTCACCGCCAACGGCCCCGCCGCGCAAACGCTGGAGGAAGCCCGCCAGAACATTACCGGCGGCTTTGCCCTCGATCTCGCCGGCAACGGCAAACTGGTCGGTGCGCTGGGCGTGATCGCCTTTTATGGGCTGCCGCTGGATTACCTGCAAAACTACATTGGCACGATGAACGGCATCAGTCTGGAGCAGGTCAAGATCGCCTGGCAGCGCCATGTTCAGCCCGACCGGCTGATCACCGTGATCGTCGGTGGTGGCCAGTCTGCCTCCAAACCCGCCACCGGTTCGTGAACCGGCGCGGCGGCGCCAATCGGGTGCGTGTCATCGCCGGCCAGTGGCGTGGCCGGCGACTGGAATTCCCGGACCTGCCGGAGTTGCGCCCCACGCCGGACCGGGTACGGGAAACCCTGTTCAACTGGCTGGCGCCCGTCCTGCCCGGCGCCCGCTGTCTGGACCTGTTCGCCGGCAGCGGCGCGCTCGGGATCGAGGCGCTGTCGCGCGGCGTGGCGGAAGTGGTCTTCGTCGAACGTCATCCGGTTGCGGTTCGCGCCCTGCGTGACAATCTGGCGCGGCTGAACGCCGAAAGCGCGCGGGTTGAAATGGCGGAGGCGCTGGCCTGGCTGCGCCAGCCGGGAGCACCATTTGAGATCGTGTTGCTTGATCCGCCGTTCGAGCAGGGATTGCTGGAACCGGTCTGCGCAATGCTGGAACAAAACGGCTGGCTGGCGGATCCGGCGTGGATTTACCTGGAAGCGGAAACGGAACTGGAAGGGTTGCCCTTGCCCATCCACTGGACGATTCACCGGGAAAACGTCGCTGGGGCGGTGAGCTATCGGCTGGCGCGGCGCGGACCACTTCATTGCAACGGCCAGAATTCTGACAGGTTCTATCGCAGTTATATATATGATAAATAATAATTTTATCTGAAACAAACCTGTCAAGAATTTTGCGGCGGCCCACGAGCGATCTACTGATCTCCCTTCTCCCGCACCAGGGCGTAATCCGTCCGGCGCACCCCGCGAACCAGCATCTCGGTCTCTTCGCCGGCCACGCCCAGGCTCTCCAGCGCCTCGGCGGCCAGTCGCAGGCTGGCTTCGACCGCTTCGGGAAAAGCCTTGTTGGCGCCGGCTTGCAACAGGGCGCTGCTGGCGACCAGATCCCGCGCGCGCGCGACGATGGTGGCGCGGGGCGCCAGGTTACGGATCAGCCGGGTGGCGCGCAGGGCGGCCTCGCGATTGTCCAGGGTCATCACCACCAGGTCGATGTGCTCGATCTGGGCGGCCACCAGCAGGTCCACGTCGGTGACATCCCCGTAATAGACCGGGTGGCCGAGTTGGCGGAATTCGTCGACCCGGTCGGGTTTCGTGTCGAAAGCGATGTAGGGGACTCCACTGCCGGCGAGGATGGTGCCCACGACGTGGCCCACGCGGCCATAACCGGCCACCAGGGCGCGCGCACTGGCTTCGGTTCCTTCGACCGGGAAATGAAAAGCCCCATCTCCCGACGTCGCCGCGACCGGGAACCGTGCCGCCAGCGCGTCGCCTATTTTGACCAGCAAGGGGGTGATCAACATGCTGCAGGAGACGATGCCGATAGACAGCACGAAGGTGTCGTCGTCGAGGATGCCCATGGCCTTGGCGGCGCCGAAGAGCACGAAGCCGAACTCGCCGCCCTGGGAGAGAATGAAGGCGACCCGCGTCGCCGTTTGGCGAGTCTCGCCGAAGGCGAGACAGAGACCCAGGAGGACCACGATCTTGATGGCCACGATCGCGATGACTTGACCCAGGAAAAGCCAGGGCGACGCCGCCAGCGCGCCGACGTCCACCGACATGCCCACCGCGACGAAAAACAGGCTCATGAGCAAGCCCTTGTGAGGATCGATGGCGGCCTGAATCTGCAAGTTGTAACGCGAGCCGGAAAGGGCGACCCCCATCAGAAAGGCTCCCAGCGCCATGGACAACCCGGCCGCTTCCATGGCCCAGGTGGCGGTGAAGACAGCGGCCAGGGCGACCAGAAAGAAGGCTTCCCGGTTGTTCTGACGCACCAGCAAATCGAGGACGCGGGGAATCGCGTAGTAACCGGAAGCCACGACCAGGCCGACGGCGACGACGACGATTAGGGTTTGCTGGGCCAGTGGCCTGTCCCCCGCCAAGGGCCCTACATCTCCCAGAATCGGTACCAGGGCGAGCAAGGGGACGACGGCCAGATCCTGCATCAGGAGGATGGCGAAAGTGGTTTGGCCGTGGGGACTGGCGATCTCGCCGCGCTCTTGCAAGATCTGCATGACGAAGGCGGTGGAGGACAGGGCGAGGGTCAGGCCGGCAAGGAGATCGATGCCCCAGTCGGGTTCGGACAGGCGCATGAACAGGGCGATCGCGCCACCGGAGACCAGGATTTGCAGGGTGCCCAGACCCAGCATGGCGCGTCGCAGCGACCAGAGACGATGTGGATGCATCTCCAGGCCGATGACGAAAAGAAGGAGCACCACCCCGAGTTCGGTGAAGTGGCGGACGCTCTCCACGTTTTCGGTCACCACGAACCCCGGGGTGTGGGGACCGATCAGAACGCCCGCCACCAGCAGACCCAGCACCGAACCCAGGCCGAAACGGCGAAAGATGGCCACGGCAAAGGCGGTGGCGACCAGCAGCACCACGGCCGATTCAACGAAAGATTGAGGTTCCAAGCGGGCCGCTCCGAGGGTTATAAGTGGTTGATATCACGTTCGCGGGTTGCCAGGAGGATCTGCGTCGGCCGATTCGGCACTCATTCCGGCAGCGTCACGGGCGACACGAAGTCGTCGGGCTTGATCGCCAGCAGGGCGCACTCAAGCTGGCTCAGGATGGCCTCTGCGGTGTTGCCGATGACGAAACCGGGGATGCCGGCGCGACCCACCGTGCCCATGACGACCAGATCGAACCCGAGCCGATCCACCAGTTCCGGGATGGTCTCGGGGGCGCTGCCCCGAAGGAGATGGGGGCTTGGCTTCAGGTAGTCGTAGGCATCGGCCCCGATCCAGTCCCGCAGCTTGTGGGTCAACCGTTCGAGGCCCTCCTGATAGCGGAGATGCTCGGTGTTGACCGAATCGACGATTTTGGCGACATCGTCGGGATCGCTCCAAAGGCGCATCATGTCCTCCGACAGCGGTTCCCAACTGTGAGCCAGATGCAGTTCGGCGAAATCCGCGAGGGCCAGGGAGCTGCTCAGCTCCAGGATGTGCCGGTTGAGACCGTCGTTTTCGAGTTCGGGACGCCAGGGGTCGAAATCCACCGCCGCCAGAATGCGGCGATAGTTGTCCCGGTCGCGGGGAGACAGAATCCAGACGGGGCAGGGCGATTTGCGCAGCAGTTGCAGGTCCGTGCCCCCCAGGAAGCGTTCCAGGAGACCGGTTTCGGGGTTGGCCAGCTTGATAACGAGATCCCGACCTTCGGCCAGAACCTCGCGAATGGCCACGAGGAAGGGGGTGCCCAAGCGGGCCTGGATGTCGATGGCCAGGCGCTCCCGCCAGGGCGCAGCCAAGGCTTCCAGACTCGCCGCCATGCGGTCTTGAGCTTCGAGCGCGCGACTATCGACCAGGATGCCGGCCCGCGGCGGCTCCATCACCTGCAACAGGGTCAGCCGCGCCTGGTTGTTTTCCGCCAGCGAAACCGCTCGCGCCAGGGCGGCGGTCTGATCCAGATCCGGTTCGGCAAGGTAAAGAATGTTTTTGAAGTGTTTCATCGCATCGCTCATCAAGCAATAGTACGACCCATGCTAGCCATCGGCCTTCGGGAAACCATAACCGCAGTTATTCATTCGCAGTAACCGTTCACTCCCTCTCCCGGCGGGAGGAGGTGGTGGGTGGGCAAGTCGTTGGCGCCACTCCGTTTCCCCCTCCCAACCTCCCCCCGCTGGGGGGAGGTGCCTGAACGCTTACGCCGAGGGTTTGATCGCCAGCGGAGCCAGCGCCGCCCGATCGCCGCTACCGGTCCTGTTTTTCCTCGATCACCGGCTGGTAGTTCCAGTCCCGCACGCCCCGCAGGATCAGATCGACATCCTTGGTCGGGACATGCAACATCCGCAAAGCGATCGCGCCCAGTCGCAAGCTGGATTCGATCGCTTCCGGATAGGCGTGCAGGGCGCCGGCTTCCAGCAATTGCGAACTGGCTTTGAGATCCCGCGCCCGGGTGATGATGGGCGTTTGCGGACACAGGTTGCGCAGTAATGAAACCGTTCGCAACGCGGTTTCGGCGTGGTCGATGGTGATCAGAATCAGCGCCGCCTGCTGGGGCTGAGCGGCGGCCAGCAATTCCGGGTCGGAGATGTCGCCGTACACCACCTGATGGCCGGCCGCCCGGCCCTGGGCGACCCGTTTGGGGTCGATGTCAAAGGCGATAAAGGGCACCTTGCTCATCTGTAAGAGCACCGCGATGGTGTGGCCTACCCGCCCGTAACCGCCAATGATGACCTGTCTGGGCGCATCCGGTAAGCCGGCCGGCAACCCCTGCGCCTCGCCCTGCCGGGACCCGACCAGTCGGGCGGCAATGGCGTGGTTGAAGCGAATCAGCAACGAGCCCGCCACCATCGAGAACAGAACCGATGCCAGGGCAATTTGCCCCAGACGCGCATCGATCACGCTGGCGTCGAGGGCGATGGCCAGCAGCGCAAAACCAAATTCCCCGCCCACCGCCACCACCAGACCGGTGCGCCACGCCTCCAGCGCATCCATGCCGCTCCTGCGCACCAGCGCCGCCACGATCAGGGTCTTGCTGACCAGAATGAGCAGCGCCCCCAGCAAGGCCCAGGGCCAGATGTGTTGGATGACGGCGGGTTCGATCAGCATCCCGATGCCGACGAAAAAGAGGCCGAGCAACACGTCGCGGAAGGGGCGGATGCTGGATTCCACCTGATGGCGAAACTCGGTATCGCCCACCATCATCCCGGCCAGAAACCCGCCAAACGCCAGCGACAACCCCAGACTGTTGGTCGTCCAGGCCGCCAGCAAGGCCACCAGCAGCACGGCCAGGGTAAAAACTTCCGCCGAACGATGGGCGGCAATCAGGTGAAACAGCGGACGCAGCAGCCAGCGACCGACGACAAATACGAGCGCGAAGGCCAGCACCGCTTTGGCGAGAGCCCATCCCAGCGCACCGGCCAGCACGGTGGCGCCGACGGCAACGCCCAGCACGGGAATGATCACCAGAAAGGGCACCGCGGTGACGTCCTGGAATACCGACATCGCGAGCCCCATGCGGCCGTGGTGGCTATTCTCTTCGCCTTGTTCGGTCAATTGCCGGCCGATCAGCGTGGTGGAGGACTGCGCGAACACTGCTCCGATCACGAATGCGGCGGCGGCGGGCAGCCCGGCCAGCCAGACGATGACGCCAACGATGATGGTGGTAAACGCCACCTGTCCCGTTCCCAGCCCCAGCACCTGATGCCGCAGCATGTGCAGTTGGGGCAAGGAGTAACTCAAACCGATGGTGAAGAGCAGAAAAACCACGCCGAACTCGGCCAGTGCCTTGAACTCCGGCACATAGACGGTCGGCCCGATCGTATGGGGTCCGAGGATCAAGCCGACCAGCAAATACCCGAGACTGGTCGGGATATGCAGACGCTGAAACGCGACCACCACCGCGACCGCCACGCCCAGCAGCATGATGATCTGCGCGAGATGCTCCATCATGAACATGACTCCGACGATAACGGTATTCGGACAGCGCGCAAGTGTTCGACGCCCACGCCTGAATCCTGCCCGAAGTTCCTAGACCTGTCGGCGTTCCAAGGTCGCCGACGGCGCGAAGCGCCGCGCGATATGCTGGATCATACCTTTAGAGGGTTCCTTTACGCCCGGAAACTTGCGCGGTTCGACGCTTACCGCAACATTCCCCGTTCGACGATGAAGTCGATGACCTGTTCCAGCCCCTGCCGGGTCTTGAGGTTGGTGAACGCGAACGGCCGCTCGCCGCGCATCTTGCGCGCGTCGCGCTCCATGACTTCCAGCGATGCACCGACATGGGGCGCCAGATCGATCTTGTTGATCACCAGCAGGTCGGAGCGGGTGATGCCGGGACCGCCCTTGCGCGGGATCTTGTCGCCGGCGGCCACGTCGATCACGTAGATCGTCAAATCGGACAGTTCCGGGCTGAAGGTGGCGCTCAGGTTGTCGCCGCCCGATTCCACCATGACCACATCAAGATCGGGAAAGCGCTCGCACAACTGAGCGACCGCCGCCAGGTTCATCGAAGCATCTTCCCGAATGGCGGTGTGCGGGCAACCGCCGGTTTCCACCCCGACGATCCGCTCCGGTTCCAGCGCCTGGGCGCGGGTGAGAAATTGGGCGTCTTCGTAGGTGTAAATGTCGTTGGTGACCACGGCGATTTGATAGCGGTCGCGCAATGCCTTGCACAGCGCCTCGACCAGGGCGGTCTTGCCGGAACCGACCGGACCGCCCACGCCGACGCGCAGAGGGGATTTATTCATGAGAGAGCCTTTCGTTCGAAAAGGAAACCCAACCGTTGCGGCAACGCGCGTGCCAATCGTACCCGATTCGGTTTTGACGCGCCGTATCGCCATGCGCCGCGAGACAGGTAAGATGATGAGTATCCGTGGTTGACCGAGGCAGGGGTGGCTGGCGATGGGAAAGCGCGGTGGCAAGGACAAAGTCGACGCTTTGGGTCCAGCAAGGGTCGAAGAGGGCGCTGTCGCCGGCTATCTGACCGATCCCGGTTTCCTGGCCGAAATGCCTGCCCAAACCGATACCTTGACGCCCGCCGCTCGCAGCGAACGGATGAGCCGTATCCGTAATAAGGATACCCGACCGGAAATGCAGGTTCGTCGTCTCGCGCACGGCTTGGGTTATCGGTATCGCTTGCATGGCGCGGGCTTGCCCGGCAAGCCCGATCTGGTCTTTTCCAGGCGACGCAAGGTCATCTTCGTACATGGCTGTTTCTGGCACCGCCACCCCGACGCGGATTGCAAGCTGGCCAGGTTGCCCAAGTCCCGCCTTGACTTCTGGCGACCGAAACTGGAGAACAATCGGGCGCGCGATCTTGAAAACCAGAAGAAACTCACCATGGAGGGCTGGCAAGTGCTGATATTGTGGGAATGCGAGTTGCGCGACGTTCACAGTCTCGAACGAAGAATCAGGAGCTTTTTGGAAGATGAATAAAGTCAAGGCCGTCGAGCTTTTCGCGGGCGCGGGTGGCCTCGGCATGGGGGTAAGCCGCTCTGGTTTCGAGACGGTCGCCGTGATCGAGTGGGATCGTTATTGTTGCGATACCCTGCGCGAAAATCAGATTCGCGGCATGGAGCCGGTGCGTGCGTGGCCGCTGATCGAAGGAGATGTCAGGGCGTTTGATTTCCGATCTTTCGAGGACAGAATCGATCTGGTTTCTGGCGGTCCACCCTGTCAACCTTTTTCCCTGGGAGGAAAGCATCGTGGTCATGGTGATCATCGGGACATGTTTCCCGAAGCTGTGCGCGCGGTCCGTGAGATTCGCCCGAGGGCTTTTCTTTTCGAGAACGTCAAGGGGTTGACGCGAGTTGGGTTCGCCAGTTATTTCGAGTATATCCGCCTGCAATTGACCTATCCCGAGATTACCAGGCGTTCGGACGAAAATTGGCCCGATCATCTTGCGCGCCTCGAACGCCGCCATACCCATGGCGGCTCCCTGGATCTTCAATATCGGCTGGTGAACAGAGTGTTGAATGCCGCCGACTATGGCGTCCCGCAGCGTCGGGAACGGGTATTCCTGGTGGGATTCCGGTCGGATTTGGATATCGAATGGGCCTTTCCCGAACCAACGCATTCCCAGGACGCCTTGATCTGGGAACAAATCCAGTCCGGCGATTATTGGGCGCGGCATGGAATTCCAAATCCTGAAAGGAAGTTGCCCAAACCAATGCATCCGCGGGCTGAAAAATTAAAGGCAAAACCAGTTCTGGCGCCGTGGCGCACGCTCAGGGATGCCCTATTCGATCTTCCCGATCCACAATGGAATCCACTCGCCGCCACTCGGTATCCAAACCATCGCTTTCAGGGAGGAGCGCGCAGCTATCCCGGTCATACCGGCAGCCCACTTGACGAACCGGCGAAGACGCTCAAGGCGGGCGTTCATGGGGTTCCCGGTGGGGAAAACATGCTGCTTAGGCCGGACGGTTCCGTGCGCTATCTGACCGTGCGAGAAAGCGCCCGCCTTCAGATGTTTCCCGATGATTTCGTTTTTCACGGGTCGTGGACGGAAGCGATGCGGCAGCTTGGAAACGCCGTGCCGGTCGGTTTGGCCGAGTTGCTGGCCACCCATGTTAGAAGACATATTGAATCGTTCCAGCTAGAGCGGCACGGCGATCACGATCGGAACAAGCGCGAATACTGCGTCTCATGCAACGCGCTGACCAGGGCCAGTCCGGGCGCGGCGGCGCCGATCTCGTCATCCGGTAAGCTCAGGCCCTGCTCCATCATTGCAGTGACAGCCGGACCAGCGGCGACCAAGAGCCGCTGGCTGGCGGTCTGACCCAGCGGGATCAATCGAGTAGCGGCGGCAACCTGGTTCTCGGCCCAGGCCCAGGCATGGCCGGTGGCTGCCTCTGGCAGCGGAATCTCCCACTGCACCGCCGCCAGGCTGAACAGAGTGGCGAAACAGACGCGCGGCGCATTCCGCCACGGTTCGGCTTCCGCGATGCCAAGATCGCTCAGCAACCGGGCCAGCGCCGCGCCGAGATGCCGATCTTCCCGCTGCAATTCGGCCGCTTCGCGGGAGGCGAACAGCCGGGCGTTCCAGCGTCGAACCGCGTTCAGGTCATCGTCCCGCCAGGCTCGGTACAGCCGGGCGAAGACCGGAATATCCAGACGTCGCAGATTATGCCCGAGCAAGCCGAGAATCCACGCACCGGCGCTGGCCTCGTCGCGGACCCAGCCCCGCTCCACCGCGCTTTCCAAGCCCTGCGACCAGGCATAAGCGCCCACCGGCAGGGCTGGGCTGCACAATTGCAACAGGCGGGGCAAAGCGGCGGGATTAATGGTCGTGCCCGTGGCGGTGCCCGCCGCCGTAAGCGCCGGCTTCCGGCTCGAACGGCGCCTGCTCGCAAACCACCGCCAACCCGAGTTCCCATACCATGCCGTCCAGGACGTGATCGTGTTGGTAACGCAGCCAGCCGGGACCGAGTTGCAGCGCAACGTGGCGGTTGCCGAGATGGTAGGCGGCGCGCGCCAGCAGCAGTGAATCGGTGGTGTGGGCGGTGGAGACGGTTTCCGGCGCGGCGCGCACCTCGACCACCCGTCCATCGGTGGCGCGCAACCGATCTCCGTGCCGCAAGATCGTGCCGCGCGCCAGGAACAGCCCGACCTCTTCGCCACTGTCCAGTCGCGTCCGCAGCCGGCTTTTCTGCCGCTGCTCGAAAGGCAGGGTGAGCGTCGCCTGAGCGGGCAAATCCGCGCTCAGGCGCTCGACGATTTGCAGTTCAACCCGTTCGTCAGAGTCCATGCGCGGGCTCAAAACAGGAAATAGCGTTGCGCCAGCGGCAGTATCCTGGCAGGTTCGCAGGTGAGCAGCGCCCCATCCGCCCGCACTTCGTAGGTTTGCGGATCCACTTCGATCCGGGGCAGGGCGTCGTTGTGAATCAAATCGCGTTTGCCGATGGCGCGCGTGTTCCGCACCGCCGCCAGCATCCGTTGCAGGCCCAGCGTGTCCAGCGCGCCACTGGTCAGCGCGGCCTTGGAGACGAACGTCAGGCAGGTGGCGGCCAGCGCCCCGCCGAAGGCGCCGAACATCGGTCGATAGTGGACGGGCTGCGGCGTCGGAATCGAGGCGTTGGGGTCGCCCATCGGTGCGGCGACGATGAAACCGCCCTTGACGATCAGCGAAGGTTTGACGCCGAAAAAGGCCGGCCGCCACAGCACGATGTCGGCCAGCTTGCCGACTTCCAGCGAACCGACCAGATGGCCGATGCCGTGGGTGATGGCGGGATTGATGGTGTACTTGGCGATGTAGCGCTTGACGCGGAAATTGTCGGCGCCCTCACTTTCCTCGCTTCCCTCACCCCCAACCCCTCTCCCGGAGGGAGAGGGGGGTAAATGGCCGCGCTGCACCTTCATCTTGTGGGCGGTCTGCCAGGTGCGGGTGATGACCTCGCCGACCCGGCCCATCGCCTGCGAGTCGGAGGAAATCATCGAGAACGCGCCAAGATCGTGCAGGATGTCTTCGGCGGCGATGGTCTCGCGGCGGATGCGTGAATCGGCGAAGGCCACGTCCTCGGGAATGCCGGGGTCGAGATGGTGGCAGACCATCAGCATGTCCAGGTGCTCGTCCACGGTGTTGACCGTGTACGGCCGGGTCGGGTTGGTGGAGGAGGGCAGCACGTTGGCTTCGCCGCAGGCGCGGATGATGTCGGGTGCGTGACCGCCGCCCGCGCCTTCGGTGTGGTAGGTGTGGATCGCCCGGCCCTTGAAGGCGGCCAGCGTGTCCTCAACGAAACCGGACTCGTTCAGGGTGTCGGTGTGGATCGCGACCTGCACGTCGTAGCGTTCGGCCACGTCCAGACAGTTGTCAATCGCCGCCGGGGTGGTGCCCCAGTCCTCGTGCAGCTTCAAGCCCATCGCGCCGGCTTCGATCTGCTCCTCCAGCGCCGCCGGGCGACTGGCGTTGCCCTTGCCGAGAAAACCGAGATTCATCGGCAAGCCTTCGGCCGCTTGCAGCATCCGCCGCAGGTTCCAGGGGCCGGGCGTGCAGGTCGTCGCGTTCGTCCCCGTGGCCGGGCCGGTGCCACCGCCGATCATCGTGGTCACGCCCGACATCAGGGCTTCCTCGATTTGCTGCGGGCAGATGAAATGGATGTGACTGTCGATGCCGCCGGCGGTGGCGATCAAGCCTTCACCCGCGATGGCCTCGGTGCCGGGACCGACGACGATGGTCACTCCCGGTTGCACGTCGGGGTTGCCGGCCTTGCCGATGCCGCTGATGCGGCCGTCCTTGATACCGATGTCGGCCTTGACGATGCCCCAGTGATCGACGATCAGGGCGTTGGTGATCACGGTGTCCACCGCGCCCTCGGCCTGGGTTCGCTGCGACTGGCCCATGCCGTCGCGGATTACCTTGCCACCGCCGAATTTCACTTCCTCGCCGTAAATCGTGTGGTCACGCTCGACCTCGATCCACAGATCGGTATCCCCCAACCGCACGCGGTCGCCGGTGGTGGGGCCGTACATGTCCGCGTAGGCGCGGCGGTCGATGCGGCTCATGGCTGACTCTCCAGCGGTCCCATGATGGCGGCGCGGAAGCCGTACACTTCCCGCGCCCCGGCGTACTCCACCAAATCCACTTCGCGTTCCTGGCCGGGCTCGAAGCGCACGGCCGTGCCGGCGGGAATGTCGAGTCGGCAACCGCGCGCCAGCGTTCGGTCGAAGCGCAGGGCGGGGTTGGTTTCGAAGAAATGGTAATGCGAACCGACCTGGATCGGGCGGTCGCCGGTGTTGGCCACGGTCAACCGCACGACGCGGCGACCGGCGTTGAGTTCAAGGTCACCGTCGGCGGTGACGATTTCGCCGGGAATCATGGGCGCTCCTCAGGGAATCGGGTGATGCACGGTGACCAGCTTGGTGCCGTCCGGGAAGGTAGCTTCGATCTGCACTTCCGGGATCATTTCCGAAATGCCCTCCATCACGTCATCTCGAGTCAACAGGGTGCGGCCGTGGCTCATCAACTCGGCCACGGTCCGGCCTTCCCGCGCGCCTTCCAGCAGAGCGCAGGAAAGGTAGGCGACGGCTTCGGGATAATTGAGTTTCAGGCCCTTGGCCTTGCGCCGTTCCGCCAGCAGGCCGGCGGTGAACAGCAGCAGCTTGTCTTTTTCGCGGGGGGTTAGCTCCATGGCAAGGTTTCTCGCGGTGGTCAGGTGTTCCAGAAGCGGGAGGGGCAAGGCGGGCGTTCCAGTAGCACGGGTCTAAGCACGCTCCATGCCAGGGTAAAAAACCGTCGGGCGCGCGCCGTGGACGGCCCCAGATAACGACAGATGAGCACGCCGTCCAGTTGGCTGACGGTCGCCAGTTCCGAAGCGCCCGCCGACGGCTTGGAGAGTGGGCCGGAGGGTGTTTGCGGTTCCTCCCAGCCGGAGCGGATGGCGTCGACCACATCCGGCGGCGAACCCGCGCAAACCAAGGTGCCGCATACCGGCTGGCTCCGCAAGCCCCAGGGCGCGTTCAGGATAACATCGCCGCCGGCGTATCGACCCCGTTCAAGATAAAACGGTTCACCATCGCGCCACAGTTCGAAATCCTGCCGATAGTCGCCTGTCGTGAAATTTTCGCCGGCCGCCGGTCGGCCCAGACAGAAGATTTCCCAACCCAGAAACCGGGCGTCGCCCTGGAGTTCGATCCGGGTGAGGGCGTGGACGCGCGCGCCGCTGTAGAGGATATTCTCCTGTGGCAGCCATTCCAGCGCCGCGCCAGCGGCGACGGTCAAAAGCTGGGTCTGGCGGGCGAAGGGACCGGCGCTGCGATAAAACTTGCCGGCGGCTGGCGTGGTGACGAGAGCGTGAGCGTCGGCGTCAACCGAAACATCGATGCACAGTTCGTCGCCGCCGACCACGCCACCGGGCGGATGCAGGAGGGCGACCTGGCAAATGCCATCGCCTTCGGGATAGAACGGCCGCTGCACTTGCAGGGGGCCCTGATGCGAACGTTGCCCCAGAACAGTGCGGGTCTTCCGGCGTTGAAAGCTCAGGGTCAGGTGGGCCTGCCAGCCGGTGGGGGATGTTGCGGCGGTGAAGGTCAAGGCGATCTCCCTTCAACGGCGCAAGCTCAATTCCTCAATTCAGTGGGCGAAATAGGCGGCGGCGATCTGACCGTGCAATTCGCCCAGGCCGAGTTGCACTCCGTCGATGAAGTCATGCAGTCCCTCGTGGGCCAGTTCCGGCACCGCCGCCGCGTTCAGCGTTTGCCGGAGGGCGGCGAGAGCGGCCAGCGCGGCCTCGTGGCGAGGCAGCTTGCGCAGGCAGATTTCCAGTTGCCGCAGGCAGAACGCCACGGCGCGCGGAAAGTATTCGTCCTGCAACAGAAATTTCAGCACGTCCGGTCCATTGACTCGGACTCGCACCTGCTGGCGGTACATCTGATAGGCGCTAAGCGATTTCAACACGCTCATCCATTGAATGCTTTCAAACGGATCCTGCTCCTCCTGGGTGGGAGCCAAGGTTTGGGTTTGAACCGGGGTCTGGGTCTGGGTCTGGGTCTGGGTCTGGGTCTGGGTCTGTCTGGCGTGTGACAACAGGTTGGCCGACCGCACGTCCAGGATGCGGGTGGTCATGTCGGCGCGTTCCAGATAATGGCCCAGGCGAACGAAATCGTAGGCGGCGGTGCGGCTCATGGTGCCGGCCAGCAGGCCGCCGATTTGCTGCGCGCCGTGAATCACCCGCCGCAGAAACTCGTAGCGGCCGCGCCGGCTGGGCAGGTGATCGCGGGCGTAAATGTAAAGACCGTTGATCTGTTCCCAGGCTTCCTGCGGCACGGTGTCGCGGGTGGTGCGCAGATTTTCGCGGGCGGCGGCCAGGCTGGAGATGATCGAGCCGGGATGATCGGGGTCGCCGATCAGGAACTTGACCACGTTGGTTTCGTCGGCCAGCCGATAGGGATCCTTTTCGAAAAACAGGCTCTCCGCCCCCACGATGAAAATCAACGGCAGCCAGCCGAAGGTGGTGGTGCGCGGCAGGTCCAGCAACAGATTGGTGTTGACGTTGATCAGCCGGGCGGTGTCCTCGGCCCGCTCGACGTAGCGGGTCATCCAATAAATGTTCTGAGCGACGCGTGACAGCATGGTTAGAGTCCCCCCGTATCCACGATCCAGGTATCCTTGCTCCCCCCGCCCTGCGACGAGTTCACCACCAGCGAACCCTTGCGCAGCGCCACCCGGGTCAGGCCACCGGTGGTGACGTAGGTGGCGGGGCCGCCGGACAGGATGAAGGGTCGCAAATCGACGTGGCGCGGCTCCATCCGGTCGTCGCACAGGGTCGGCGAGGTGGACAGCGCCAGCGTCGGCTGGGCGATGTAGTTGCGCGGATCCTTCGGGATCAGTTCGGCGAAGCGCTTGCGCTCGGTCGGCGTGGCGTGCGGCCCGACCAGCATCCCGTAGCCGCCGGATTCGTTGGCCGGCTTCACCACCAGCTTGTCGAGATTGGCGAGCACATGGTTTCGATCCTTCTCCCGCATGCACAGCCAGGAGGGCACGTTGGGAATCAGCGGGTCCTGATCGAGGTAGTACTTGATGATTTGGGGAACGAAGGCGTAGACCACCTTGTCGTCGGCCACGCCCGCGCCCGGCGCGTTCGCCAGCGCCACCTTGCCCTTGCGCCAGGCTCGCATTAGTCCCGGCACACCGAGCGCGGAGTCGGGGTGGAACACTTCTGGGTCCAGAAACAGGTCGTCGATGCGGCGGTAGATCACGTCCACTCGCTCCAGCCCCTCGATGGTGCGCATGTAGACGCAATCGTCGTCGCCCACTTCCAGGTCGCTGCCCTCCACCAGCTCCACGCCCATCTGCTGGGCGAGATACGAATGCTCGAAGTAGGCCGAGTTGTAGATGCCGGGGGTGAGCACCACCACGGTCGGATGATCGCCGGGCCGGGGCGACAGCGAGGCCAGCATGTCGTACAGGCGCAGGGTGTAGTCGTCCACCGGCTGGATGCGCTGGTGTCCGAACAGTTCCGGGAACACCCGCTTGGTCACCACCCGGTTTTCCAGCATGTAGGACACCCCGGAGGGAACGCGCAGGTTGTCCTCCAGCACGTAAATCGTACCGTCCTTGTCGCGCACCAGGTCCGAGCCGCAGATGTGCGCCCAGACCCCGTGGCGGGGACTGACGCCCACGCATTGCGGGCGGAAGTTGACCGACTGCGCCAGCACCTCGGCGGGAAAGACGCCGTCCTTGATGACTTTCTGCTCGTGGTAAAGATCGTCGATGAACAGGTTGAGCGCCTGCACCCGCTGCTTCAGGCCGGCCTCGGCGCGGTCCCATTCGTGCCTGGGGATGATGCGCGGCACGATGTCGAACGGCCAGGCCCGGTCGATGCTGCCGCCCTCGGTATAGACGGTGAAGGTGATGCCCATCACCAGAATGGCGAGTTCGGCGGCGGTCTTGCGCTCGTGCAGTTCCTTGTCGCTCAGGGAAGCCAGATATTCGCACAGCGCCCGAGCCGCCGGACGAGGTCCGGTCTTGCTGGCGATCAGCTCGTCGTAATAGGAGCCGGTCGCGGTGTAGCGTTGCCACTCGATGGTCATCGTTGTTGTCCTCGGAATCGGCCTGCTCGGTGGACCTGGCGTTCGGATTAGCAAAATCCAGGCCAATATCCAGCAGAGAGTCGATTCCGCTGCGCGGGTCCACCGTGGATTTAAGAGTCCTTGGAATTGAGGTTTTAAGGCCCTTGGCGGGGTGAATGAGCCAAACCGCAGCCACCGCCATGCACCGGAGAGTGGAACGCGGCAAGAGCCTGGCGTCGGTTGCACCAGGCCGGTGCCGAAAGAGTCGGGTTGCACGGGATGGGTGCAAGCACGCGGCTGAATCGGTCGGAACCATCGGCGAGACTCGATGGAATGCGGCTTGCATTGGTCAGGCCGATTGCAACCGCGCATAATGCGCGCCTTAACTTTCGCCGACAGTGAAGGACAGGCCATGGCCATCCGTGTTGCGCTTCACCATCACACGACCTACCGCTTCGACCGGCCGGTCAATGTATCGCCGCATGTGATCCGTTTGCGCCCCGCCGCGCACGCCCGTACCCCCATTCACGCCTACTCGCTGGACATCGAACCGTCCCAGCACTTTATCAACTGGATGCAGGACCCCTTCGGCAACTTCCAGGCCCGGTTGGTGTTCCCGGAGAAAATTCGGGAATTGAGCATCGTCGTGGATTTGGTGGCCGAGATGACGGTCATCAATCCCTTCGATTTCTTTGTCGAGGATTACGCCGAACATTATCCGTTCACCTATGAACCGACCCTGCGCCAGGAGTTGACGCCATATCTGGAAATCGAGGATGACGGCCCGCTGCTGCGGGACTGGCTGGCCAGCGTGGACCGCGATTCGCAGCGGATCGTCGATTTTCTGGTCGAGCTCAACTGGCGGCTGAACCGGGAAATCGCCTACATCATCCGCATGGAGCCGGGCGTGCAGACCTGCGAGGAAACGCTGGAGAAACGCAGCGGGTCCTGTCGCGATTCGGCTTGGCTGCTGGTGCAGATCCTGCGGCATCTGGGGTTGGCGGCGCGCTTCGTGTCCGGTTATCTGATCCAGCTCACCGCCGATCTCAAGTCGCTGGATGGCCCGTCCGGTCCCGAGGTCGATTTCACCGACCTGCACGCCTGGGCCGAGGTGTTCGTGCCGGGCGCCGGCTGGATCGGACTGGACCCCACGTCCGGTCTGTTCGCCGGCGAGGGCCATATCCCGCTGGCCTGCACGCCAACTCCGCCCAGCGCCGCGCCGGTGACCGGTTATACCGATGAATGCGAGGCCACCTTCGATTTCGCGATGAAGGTGGCCCGCATCCACGAGGACCCGCGCGTCACCAAGCCTTACAGCGAGGAACAATGGGCGCGGATCGAACGACTCGGTCATAAGGTGGACGCGCGTCTGGCGGCGGGCGACGTGCGCCTGACCATGGGTGGCGAGCCGACTTTCGTATCCATCGACGACATGGACGGCGCGGAATGGACCATCGCGGCGGTGGGGCCGACCAAACGCAAGCTGGCGGGCCGGTTGTTGAAGCGGCTGCGCGACCGCTACGCGCCGAACGGTTTCCTGCACTACAGCCAGGGCAAATGGTATCCGGGCGAATCGTTGCCGCGTTGGGCGCTGTCCTGCTACTGGCGCAGCGACGGGTTGCCGCTGTGGCACGACCCACGCTGGATCGCCGACGACGAAAAGCCGCGCGGCTTCGGCCCGGAAGAGGCGCAAGCGTTCGCGGCGGAGCTGACCCGGCGCCTGGGCGTCGGCGTCGACCGCCTCATTCCCGGTTACGAGGATGTCTATTACTACCTGTGGAAGGAACGCACCCTGCCGGTCAACGTCGATCCACTGAAGTTCGATCTCAAGGACGACGAGGAGCGGCGGCGGCTGGCCATGTTGCTGGAGCGGGGTTTACACGACCTCACCGGCTATGCTCTGCCGTTGCGGTGGAATCATTCCGCCGACGGGGGCTGGATCAGCGGGCCGTGGGTGTTGCGTCGCGAGCATCTGTACCTGATTCCGGGCGATTCGCCGATGGGCTATCGCCTCCCGCTGGCGGCGTTGCCCTGGGTCGGGGAGACCGACCGGGAAATTCCGCATCCCCAGTCGCTGTTCGAGTTTCGCGCCGCCCTGGGCGACACACACGGCGAGGTCATGCGCCGCTACAGTGCTTTCCTTCAAGGCGAGGGGGGAATGGCACGCGGCGATTTTCGCGAGCAACCGGCGCTGGATCAGGGTTCGGTGATCCATACCGCGCTGTGCGTGGAGCCGCGCGAGGGTCATTTGTATGTGTTCATGCCGCCGTTGAGCCAGTTGGAACACTATCTCGACCTGCTGGCCTGCGTCGAGCAGACCGCCGCCGAGTTGCGAATGCCGGTGCTGGTCGAGGGTTACGCCCCGCCGCCGGACTGGCGGGTGCGCAAGTTCGCCGTCACCCCCGACCCCGGCGTGATCGAGGTCAACATTCATCCCGCCGGGGACTGGGGGGAATTGCAACGGAACGTTGAGGGATTGTACGAGGATGCGCGCCAGGCGCGGTTGGGAACGGAAAAGTTCATGCTGGACGGCCGCCACACCGGCACCGGCGGCGGCAATCACGTGACGCTCGGCGGACCGACGCCCGCCGACAGCCCGTTCCTGCGCCGGCCCGAATTGCTGCGCAGTCTGGTGACCTACTGGCAGCACCATCCCAGCCTGTCCACCTTGTTCTCGGGCCTGTTCATCGGCCCGACCAGCCAGGCGCCGCGGGTGGACGAGGCCCGCAACGACAGCCTGTACGAACTGGAAATCGCTTTCCAGCGGATGCCGCCCGGCGAGGCGCCGCAACCGTGGCTGGTGGACCGGTTGCTGCGCAATCTGCTGGTGGATTTGACCGGCAACACCCACCGCGCCGAGTTTTGCATCGACAAGCTGTATTCGCCGGATTCCGCCACGGGTCGGCTGGGCCTGGTGGAAATGCGCGCGTTCGAGATGCCGCCGCACGCCCGGATGAGCCTGATGCAGATGCTATTACTGCGCGGGTTGGTGGCGCGGTTCTGGGATCAGCCCTACCCGAATCGGCAACTGGTGCGTTGGGGCACGCGGATTCACGACCAGTTCATGCTGCCGCATTACGTGTGGCGGGATTTCCAGGACGTGACCGACGAACTGAGGACGACCGGTTTGCCGTTCGAGGACGACTGGTTCCTGCCGTTCTTCGAGTTCCGGTTTCCGCACTACGGGACCATCGTCCAGCGCGATGTCGAACTGGAACTGCGCCAGGCGCTGGAGCCGTGGCATGTGCTGGGCGAGGAGCAAGTCCTGGGGGGCACGGCCCGTTACGTCGATTCCTCGGTGGAGCGGCTTCAGGTCAAGGTGCGGGGGATGGTCGGCGAGCGGCATGTGGTGGCCTGTAACGGTCGGCGGGTGCCGCTGCGGCCGACCGACGCGCCGGGCGAATTCGTCGCCGGGGTTCGTTATCGCGCCTGGCAGCCGCCCTCGGCGTTGCATCCGACCATTCCGGTGCATGCGCCGCTGGTGTTCGACCTCGTGGATACCTGGAACCAGCGCTCCATCGGCGGCTGCACGTATCATGTCCAGCATCCGGGCGGGCGTAATCCCGACACCTTCCCGGTCAACGCCAACGAGGCCGAGGCGCGGCGCTTCGCCCGGTTCTGGCCCCATGGCCATACGCCGGGGCCGATGACCGCGCCGGTCGAGCAGGCCAATCCGAACTTTCCATGCACGCTGGATTTGCGGCGGCGGGAGGAGTAGCGCATACGGTTCCCACCGGACCCGGCGGACGACCGACCGAGGTCCGCGGGTCTGGCGTTGCTTTCCATTGTCGATCTCCTTATCCTGTATTACGATCCGTATTTCACGGTGATTGAGGAGCGCGGCTCATGGGGACGAGAACCGTCCGGCTGGATGACGAGGCGGAACGAACGTTGGACCGGATTAGAGTCATGACCGGTCTTTCCATCTCGGAGGTGTTGAAACACGGCCTGAGCGCCTATGAAACCGAGGTGCTGGAGCAAGCGCCCCGCAAACCCTACGAGATCTTCCGTCAGTTGGATCTAGGCGCCGGGGGGTATGCCGTTGCGCCAGCCCGGGACGCCAAGTCGGCGCTCGCCAAAGTCATCCGCCGAAAGCACTCCCGATGATTCTGGTGGATACCGGGCCGCTGGTGGCGCTGTTCGATCCCGCCGATGGCGACCACGACCGGTGTGTCGAACGACTGATGGTGATCGAAGAGCCTTTATGCACGACGATCCCGGTGCTCACCGAAGCTTTCCATCTTCTCAATCCCGGTAGCGTCGGTTCCCAGCGGTTGATGGACTTCATCGGCGGCGGCGGGCTGGGAGTGCGCTATCTGGATGCGGCGGGATTGAAGCGTGCTTTTACCTTGATGGTTCGTTACGCCGACCATCCGATGGACTTGGCCGATGCCAGTCTGGTGGTCCTGGCCGAAACCCTCAAACTCCGCAAGGTGTTCACCCTCGACCGCAACGATTTCACCACCTATCGAATCCAGCAGGGGCATCGACCGGTTGCGTTTGAACTGATCGCCCCCAGCCCGGCAAGTGACAAGAAGACATAGATGAAAATCCTCCAAAGTTGGGATGATGGAGTCGTGGACGATGTCCGGCTGACCGAGTTGCTGCGCCGGCATGGGGCCAGGGCGACGTTCAATCTGAATCCGGGCTTGCACCAGTTGGGGCGCTCGTTCGGTTGGCGGTATGGCGACAAGGACGTTTGGCGCCTCGGTCGGGATGAACTGGTGGAGGTTTACGCCGGTTTCGAGATCGCCAGCCATTCCCTGACGCATCCCAACCTGCCCGATTTGTCGCCGGAGGCGCTGGATTGGGAAATTCGAGAGAGCCGCCGCCGGTTACAGGACTGGTTTCAACAGCCGGTGCGTGGCTTCTGTTATCCCTTCGGCGGGTTCAACCCGGCGGTGAAGGCGGCGATTCGGGCCGCCGGGCATGTTTACGCTCGCACCGTGGCCTATGCCGAGCCGCTGTTTCCGCCCGCCGATCCACTGGAACTGGGCGTGAGTTGCCACTTTACCGATCCCGCCTTTTGGAGTCGCTACGAGCGCGCCAAGGCCGTGGATGGCGTGTTTCTGTTCTGGGGCCATGGCTACGAGTTGGTCGACGAGGCGATGTGGGCCGATCTGGAGCACAAGATCGCCGGCATCGGCGCCGATCCGGCGGCGAAGTGGGCCAGCATGGAAAGCGTGTTTTGAACGATTCCGACCGTGCTTCAACCACCGGAACGGTTATGTTGAAAACCCAGGCATCATGCGAAAGATATAAACAATAAAAATCAATATGTTATTTTTTGCAGCCTCTCGGTCGGCTGGGTTGCCGGAAGTCGTAAAAAACGCATCATTGAAGTCACATTCAAACTGAGGGTTGGAAACCGGTGTCCAAGTGGCTTAGGATAAGTTGCTTTGTGCATAAACCATCGCGACCATAAAACAACGACATGAAGCGAGCCACTGGAGGATGTCCAATGAACGCCACGACCATTGTCGACCCGGTTCACAGCAAGGCGCTGCCAGACCTGGTGACCAAGTTGTTGACTGCCCGTCAGGAAAGTCTGGTTCTGTATCAAAAGCTTGCCGCCCTCAAGTCGCTTGCCCGGCTTGACCCGGTGCGGCAACACCTCCTGCACCGATTCCAACAGGCGTTGATGGATTATCTGGCGCTGGGACCGTTCGGGGTGTTCCATGCCTTGGAGGAGCAGCCGGCGGATTCACCCTATGGACGCGCCCGCGATCTGGCGCGGCAGCTCTACGCTCGCATCGCCCGCACCACTCAGGTGGCGCTGACGTTCCACGACCGCTACGATGGCCCCGCGTCCCAAACGGAACTGGCGGCGCTGAAGGAGGATTTATCGCAGCTTGGCGAGCAGTTGGCGACGCGGATCGAACTGGAGGACCAGATCGTGGCAGCCGTCCGTCAGAGCAACGTTCGGTTGGCTGCTTGATTCAAAAGCCGTAAGACCCCATACCCCTCGTCCGCGAACGAGAGAAGGGCGAGGGGGCTTTCTTTAATCAGCGAATTGGCCCGCCAGGGACTTCGGAAAAAACCCTTCCCAATATCCGCGCAATCGCTCGGGCCGCGGCCGTACCGGTCTGGTCGGCGGCGGTCGCGCAATCACAGCGCCGGAACCGCGACCGTGGGTGACACCCACGCCAGTTGCACCGACTCCGGCAATCGCACCGCCATGGCGATCGGCAGGTGGTCCGAAAAGACGCAGTCCAGCACCTCGACCCGTTCGACCACGATGGACGACGACACCAGGATGTGATCCAACTGGCGGCTCGGCTGCCAACTGGGAAAGGTGCGCAAGCCCGGCGCCGGCTCGCGCAACCGAACCGTCTCCAGCAACACCGCCATTTCCGGGCTGTCCAAATCGCAGTTGAAGTCGCCCATCAGAATGACGTGGCGGTAATCGCACACCCGCTCCGCCAGAAAACCAATCTGTCGCAACCGACCGCGCCGGCCCAGCGCCATGTGCAGGATCAACACGTACAGCGCGTCCGACCCGGAACCGAACTGGATCTCCAACACGCCACGGCCCGGCAAGCCCGGCAGCTTGTGTTCGGCGGTGGCATCCGGCCGAATCCGGCTCAGCACCGCGTTGCCATGCTGGGAAATCATTCCGATCTTGCGATTGGATTGATCGAACACATGAGCGAAACCGGCCTGATCGGCCAGGTACTTCACCTGGTTGACGAAACCGCTGCGCAGGCTGCCGGCGTCCACCTCCTGCAAGCCGACCAGGTCGTAATCGGCCAGAACGCGGGCGATGCCGTCGAGATTGGCCATCCGCGACGGCACCGGCACCAGATGCTTCCAACTTCGGGTGAGATATTGGGAATACTTGCGCGTGGTCAGCCCGCTCTGAATGTTGTAGCTCAGCAGCCGCAGGCGCCCCGGCTGGGCGGGACCGGTCATTCCGACTCCGCCTTCAACCCTGCGGCGCTGCAAGTCGGGCGACCAGAAAATCCACCACTTCAAAAATTCGGGGCGAGCGGATGTCGTACTGGCCGCCGACGATCACCGCCGGTACGCCGCGCACTCCATGGCGTTGGGCCAGTTGGTTGCCGCGCCGCAACTGGGTCTCGGTCTGGAACGACTGGTAGGCCTTGCGGAAAACATCCTGATTCACCCCATGCTCGGCGAAAAACGCCGCCAGTTCGTCCTCGCCGCCCAGCTTGCGCTTGTCCCGGTGGATGGCGTCGAACAGGGGCTGGTGCATCTTGTCCGCCACCCCCAGCGCCTCGGCGGCGTAGTAGGCGCGGGCGCTAGGCTCCCAGCTCGCGCCGAAGGCGACCGCGATCCGCGTGAACGTCACATTCTCCGGCTTGCGTTTGAGCCAAGCTTGCACGGTCGGGTCCAGATCGTAACAGTGCGGGCAGGTGTACGAGAAAAACTCGATCACCTCGATCCTGTCGGGTGTGGTGGGTGGCATCGGCGTCGGCAGGCGCACGTAATCCCTGCCCTCTTCGAACGCGGGCGGCGCGGGTGGATCAGCGGCGCGGGCGACGACCGGCGACAAGGCGCAGGCCAGCAGCACCAGCAGCAAGCAACGGAGCGAATGCGACATGGCAATGGAATCCTCGGGTTCGGGTGGTGAAAACCGGGCGCGGCGGATCGGCCTAGAGCGTACCGTAGGAGTGTAGCCCGGACAGGAACATGTTCACGCCCAAAAAGGCGAACAGGGTGACGAACAGGCCGATGATCGCCCACCACGCCATCGGCGCGCCGCGCCAGCCCTTGGTCAGGCGCAGGTGCAGCCAGGCGGCGTAGTTCAGCCAGACGATCAACGCCCAGGTTTCCTTGGGATCCCAGGACCAGTAGCCGCCCCACGCTTCCGCCGCCCACAGCGCGCCAAGGATCGTCGCGATGGTGAAGGCGGCGAAACCCAGGGCGATGGCTTTGTACATCACATCGTCCAGCAGTTCCCTCGCCGGTAATACCGTGGCCAGGACGCCATCGGGGCGGCGGATCTCGGCGCGCTGGCGCAACAGATACGCCACCCCCAGCATCGCCGCCAGGGCGAAAGCGCCGTAACCAATGAAGTTGGCCGGCACGTGAATCTTCATCCAATAGCTTTGCAGGGCCGGAATCAGCGGCTGGATGTGGTGGGCCTCGCGGTCGAAGGTGTACCACAACAGAAAAGCGACCGCTCCGCTGATCGCCAGCAGGGCGAAGCCGCCCATGGCGCGGGTGCGATGCCGGTCCTCGTAAAACAGGTACAACAGCGCGGTGATCAACGCGAACAGGATGAACACTTCATAAAGATTGCTGACCGGAATGTGGCCGATGTCGGCGCCCAACAGATAGGACTCGCGCCAGCGCGTCAGCAGACCAGTCATCCCCAGCACGGTCGCGCTCCAGGTCAAGGCGGTCGCGGTCTGGCCGACGAACGTGGAGCGGCTGAACAGGGCGGCGAAATAGACGACGGTCGCCAGGACGTACAACGCGCTCATCCACATGAACGCGGCCTGGCTTTCCAGGAAATACTTGAGCAGGAAAACGCTCTTGCGCGCCTCGTAGTCGGTTCCATACCGCCACAGCGCCAGCAGCGTCAGCAGCGCCACCGCCAGGGCGAACAGCCGCGCCGGCTTCCAGTACAGCCCCCAGGCGATCAGCGCCAAGGCGCTACCGAACAGGATGGCGACCTCGTAGCCGTCCATCTGGGTCTGGTAAAACCACCAGGCATAGCCGGTTCCTCCGATGACCAGCAGCGCCCAGAGCGCGTCCCAAACCGTCAGCCGTCGCCAAAAAGCCGGCTGTTCCCAGTGCTCAAGCATCGCTTCGCGCGTTACCGCCATGACCGATTGGCCTCTCTCAACGCATTGTTGACCAGGAAAATTCAATTGTCGGCGCGCGGCTCCGGAGTTCCCAGTCGCCGCGCCAGGACCGCTTCCAGCCCGGCGAACTCGCGGGCGAATTCCGCCTGGCGACGGTTGCCCGCCCCGGCCAGGATCAAGCGCGAGCCGCCCTCCTCGGCCGCGATCCAGGCCCACAACCGGCGGTGCGAAGTATAAAACAGGAGGAAAACGCCGATGCTCAGAAACGCAAAGCCGGTGTAGACCACGCCAGTCGCGCCGCTGCGCGCTACCTGCAAGCCGGAGGCTTCCACTTGCTGGAATCCGGTCAGTTGCGGATAAAGCGGCGAACCGTAGACGGGTAGCGTGGCCAGGGCCGACAAGGCGTCGTTGAAAAACGCATCCTCGCGCTCGCCCACTCCCTGTTCCAGATTGACCCCCTCCGCCCGCAACACCTCGATGAACACTTCCGCCAGGGTATCGCGCAGAATCTCCAGATACAGCTTCGTCGCCTCCTGAAGCCGGTCGGCGGGCACCACCGCGCGGGCGCGCTCCGTCACCGCCGCGAAACCACCCTGGATGAACAGCTCGACCAGGTTCAGGCGCACCTGATTGAGATCGCGCTGGAAATCGGGATTCTCGGTTGAAGTCGGCGTACGCGCCAGCAGTGCGCGCAATCCCCCCTCGTCGCGCAGTCGGGCGTTGAAGCGCAAAAAGCGTTCGGGGCTATTGTTCAGATCGGCCGGGATGTGCAGATAGGCGAACTCCGCGCCCGGCCGGGCGCGGACGCCGCTGACGAAAAACCAACGGCCCTCCAATTGAACCGGCGCCATGTAGTTCAGGTATTCGCGCGCCTCGCCGGCGGCGTCGCGCACCTTGAACCCGACGCTGGGGCCGAAATTGCGGAACTTGCGGTCGCCAGACTTGGCGCCAGGTTCCGGCAACAGATTGAACAGCCGAAACTCGGCCAGCTCCAAACCGAGCGGTCCGGCGGGTCCCGCCACCTTGAGCGCGCCGCCTACCTCGCCCCGGACATCAAGTGGCTCCAGTCGGTCGCTGGTCAGCGGCCAAAGCCGCAACTCCAGCTTGGAACCACCGTCGCCGAAATCGGATTGATAGATGGCGTAATCGCGATAGATCAGCGGATGATTGACCCGAATGGTCGCGTCCAGTGGCCGGTCGCCCAGATGTTCCCGATCGTGGATGCGCACCTGGCTGATGAAGGATTTGGGCTGGCCGGTGGCGTGGTACTCGACCTGGAACTCCTTGAGCTCGATGGCGAATGGGAGTTCCTGGATCAGAAATCCATCGCGCAACCGCAAGAAGACGAAACTGGCGGCGCTGCCCTCGGGCAACATGATATTGCCGCGAAACGACGGCGTCGCGCCGGGCGCCAGCCGACTGAGCGGTGGTACGTCGCGGGCGGCCAGGTCCCGTGTCTCGACCGCGATCTCGCCGCGCCATTCCTTCAATTTCAGCCACAGGTTGCCATCCAGCAGACCGCCGATTCCGATCACCACCACCGCCGCGTGGGTAAACAAATATCCCAGCCGTTGGTAGCCGCCCTTCATCGCCGCAGCTACCTGATGGTCACCATGGTCCTGGATCCGCCAGCGGTAACCACGAACGCGAAACACGCTGGTGACTTCCGCGAGCACACCGGGGGGAACTCGCTCCGGCAACCGCCACTCGGCGCGCTGGTGAAACCCGCGCAGCGATTCCAACCGAACCTGGGTGCGAAACCGGACCATCTCCCGCACCATGCCGGGAATCTGGCGATACAGACAAACGCCGGTGGAGAGAACGAGGAATCCCAGGATGGCGATGAACCACAGGGCGCCATACACATCGTACAGGCCCAGGCGGTCGAACGCCTCGAACCAGAACGGCCCGAACTTGAGCACATAGTCTGGATAGGGTTGGTTCTGCTGCAGTACCGTACCGATGATCGAGGCGATGGCCACCACCACCAGCAAGGTGATGGCCAGGTTCATCGAACCGAGAAATTCCAGCAACACCCAGCCCAAGGTACGGCGTTGGGAGGGTTTGCGCGCGGTGGCGGCGTCACTCACGACAGTAGGTCGGGGAACAGTGGGTCGGGGATGGCTGGGAGACCGGTGGCGAAGGGGCAAACGGTCTTTATGACTCGGCTCGTTGGAATCCGTTCACTGCCCGGAGGCGCGCCGGGCACAAAAAAGGGTGGCCCGATCGGCCACCCCCAGGGCCCCGTCAGGGGCATTCAGTCCGGTTCGACCGGGTTCTTATTGCAAGCCCTGAACGTAGGATGCCACCGCCTTGATCTCCGGGTCGGTCATTTTGGCGGCGATGGCGCGCATCATCTGGCCGGCGTCGTTGGCGCGTTCCATGGCGCGGAAGGCCTTCAACTGGGCCTCGACGTACTCCGCGTGCTGGCCAGCTATCGCCGGGAACTTGGCGGCCGGATTGCCGGCCCCGGTGGCGCCGTGGCAAGCCGCGCAAGCCGAGACGCCGCTGGTCAGGTTGCCGCCGCGGAAGACGGCCTCACCCACCGGAGCCAGGGCCTGGTCGGCCGCGCCGCGCGCGATCTGTTGCGAGGCGTAAAAGGCGGCCAGGTCCTCCATGTCCTGTGGACTCAGCGGCGCGACCATGCCAGCCATGATCGGGTTGACGCGGGCGCCGCTCTTGTATTCCTGAAGCTGCTTGAGCAGATAATCGGCGCTTTGCCCCGCCAGCTTGGGATATTGGGCCACGGCGCTGTTGCCGTCCGCGCTGTGGCAAGCCGCGCAGGTGACGGACTTGGTTTTGCCGGCGGTGGGGTCGCCAGCGGCCAGTGCGGCGGTCGCGGAACCGAGCAATGCGCACGTCGCGGCGATCACAACGAGTTTTTTCATTTTTGGAAGGCTCCTGTACGATTGACGATATTCGGTTCAGGCGACCTGCCGCCGGCGCGAATCGAGAAATAGCGCGAACCGACGGACGAGCCGCGCTTGGTCACGGTGGAACCCATGCTTGTTGTGGTTGGCTCCACTGCGTGAAAGCGGCGGTTTTATATATCAGTTTTGGCCTTTAAGTTCAATGAAAAACCCTAATAACCCTACCCCAATCCCCGTGGTCACCACGGCCGCCCTTCGTTACCGGGCCACCTGTTTTTTCAACAGCGTCAACTCGCTGGCGCAATTGCCGCCCGATACCGGCCGGGAAGTCGCTTTCGCCGGCCGCTCCAACGCCGGCAAATCCAGCGCCCTCAACGCACTGGCCGGCCAGCGGCAACTGGCCCGAGTCAGCAAAACGCCCGGTCGAACCCAGTTACTCAATTTCTTCCAGGTGGAACCGGGACGCTATTTGGTGGATCTGCCCGGCTACGGCTATGCCCAGGTGCCGGACGCGATCCGCCGGCATTGGCAGGCGCTACTGGGGCGTTACCTGCGCGAGCGCCGCGCCCTGCGTGGCCTGATGCTGCTGATGGATATCCGCCATCCGCTCACCGCGCTGGACCGTCAGTTGCTGGATGGCTGCGCTCACCGCTCGCTTCCCGCCCATGTGCTGCTGACCAAGGCCGACAAGCTCGGGCGCGGCGCGGCGCGGGCGGCGTTGCAACAGGTGTGGAAGATGCTGGAAACCGACTATCCGGGCGCCAGCGCGCAACTATTCTCGACCCCGGCCGGGCTGGGCATGAACGAGGCCCTTGCCCGACTGGACGAATGGCTGGGTTATTGATTCAACGCCCGCGCGCCGAGGGAGGATCGGACAGTCGCCGCCACCCGCCGGTCACCAGCCGGGCTTGCAGCGTTTGGGTGATCAACTCGCCGATCCGCTCCAAGAACAGCGTGCCCATGCCCGGATGAAACCGCTGGGGATCGCCGCTGCCCACCGCCAGCAACCCGCGCCACTCGCTGCTACCCAACGGCGTCAGCGCCGCCGACACGGCCAGACAGGCGCCATCGCCGAACAGGGCGATGGCCTGTTCGGCGCTCAAGCGGCCACATTGTGGTCGACCGGCGCGAAACACCTCGTCGAACAGACTGACCACATCCGGCCGCAGAAACTCCTCCACCGCGCTCAACCCGAGGGTGGGCGGCATCGCCAGGCACAGGGCGATACAGTCGGCCTTGAACTCATCGCGCAGGATCGCCTTGATTCCATGCAGAAGTTCGTCCAGCCCACCCCGCGCGTCCAGCAAACCCAACGCCAGCCGTTGCACCCGTTCCGCCAGCCGGTCGTTGTCGCGGGCGATGGCGACCAGATCCACCAACTTGTCGCGCAACCGCTGACAATGCTCCCGCAACAGGCGGTTTTGATACTCCAGCAGCGACACCGCCGGCCGACAGGGATGTGGAACGCGCAGGCTCTCCGCCAACTCGGGGTGACGAACGAAGAAATCCGGATGGTCGCGCAGGTAATCCGCCACCACCGGATCGGGATCGGACGTTTCGCCTTCTTCGCTCATAGTTCGATCCACCCTTCGAACACCGTCGTCGCCGGCCCGGTCAGGGTCACCGACTCCCCCTCGCCGGCCCAGTGAACGCTCAGCTCGCCGCCCGGCAATTCGACCTGGACGTTCGGCCATAGCAGTCCCCACAGCCGGCCGACCACCACCGCCGCGCAGGCGCCGCTGCCGCAGGCCAGGGTCTCGCCGGTTCCCCGCTCGAACACCCGCAGCCGGACATGATCCGGCGCGACGATCTGCATGAAACCGACGTTGGTACGCTGGGGAAACCGGCCGTGCCGCTCCAGCAGCGGCCCCAGATGGGCGACTGGCGCGTGGTCCACGTTGTCCACCCTCAGCACCGCGTGGGGATTGCCCATCGAGACGACACCGATCTCCAACTCGACGCCATCGGCGGCGATGGGATAGCGGGCGGCGCGCTCGGTGGCGAAGAAGGGCGCGGCGGCGGGCTCAAGCCGGGGCTGGCCCATGTCCACCGCCACCTGCCCTTCCGGCAGGAGTCGCAACCGTAGCGGACCCGCGGCGGTCATCACGCGCAGATCGTCCTTGTCGGTCAGGTGATGGTCGCGGACGAAACGGGCGAAGCAGCGGGCGCCGTTGCCGCACTGCTCCACCTCGCCGCCGTCGGCGTTGAAGATGCGGTAGCGAAAATCGGCCTCCGGCCGGTCGGGCGCCTCCACCAGCAGTACCTGGTCGCAGCCAATGCCGAAATGGCGGTCGGCCAGCCGGCGAATTCGGGCCGAATCCAGCGCCACGGTCTGGTTGATGCCGTCGATCACCACGAAATCGTTGCCGAGTCCGTGCATCTTGGTGAAATTCAGTTTCATGGCTGTTCATTTTAACAACAATTCGAAAACTTTTCAGGCGGCGAGTGGCCCCAGGCAGGGCAATCGCGCTATGGGCTTAGGGTTGCGCGCCCGGCTGTTGACCTTGCCGGTGACGGTGGGTTTGGTGATTGGGCATCCTCAAACGAACCCGCAAAAAAACGCCCCGCGAACATCCTCCAACAACCGCCAAACTTTCCAATTTTATCCTTTAAGATCAACAAAATAACTTAATTTGTAAGCAATGGCGCAAGTTCTGCCCTCAATATCCGCGCAACCACTCGGGCCGCAGCCGCGCCGCGCCGGCCAACGCCCGGCGCAGTTGCGCCAGCAGTCGCTCGCGATCCTGAGGCAGGGTTCCGGCCAACGCCAGGGCGTTGGAGGCGTGGTTGGAGCGGAACACCAGGGGCTTCGGTGGGTTCAACCGTTCGAGCAACCGGGTCTGTTCCGCCAGCAGCGCATAATCGTCCTGTTCCCGGAACGGTTCGCGGAACTTGCGGTGAAATTCCTCGCGGATCGAGGGATCGATCATCAGTTGCAGGGTGGACAGGTAATCCAGTTCGACCCGGTTGACCAGTTCGGCGGTGGCGTCGATGTGTTCCCGCCAATACGCTTGGCCACCGAGTCCGAGGATCACCGTCGCGGAGATTATTAATCCCGCCTCCTTGGCTTTGCCGAGTCCGGTCGCCATCGCGTCCGGCGTCGCCCCCTTGGTGATCCGCTTGAGCAAATCGGCCGACCCGGTTTCGATGCCGTAATACAGCAGTGTCAAGCCTCCTTCCCGCAGTTGTCGCAACTCGTCCACCGATTTCTTGAGCAGGTTGGCGGGCAGGGCATAGCTGGAAACGCGCTCCAGCCGGGGAAATGCGGCGGACAGGGCTTGCAGGATTTCCGAGAGGTGCTCGGTCGGCGCGGCCAGCGCGTCGCCGTCGGCCAGAAACACCCGCCGCACGCCAGGATACGCTCGCGCCATCGTTTGAATTTCGACCCGAACTTGCTCCAGTGGCCGAACGGCGAACTCCTTGACCCGGTACATCGAACAGAAGCTGCACCGGTTGAAGCTGCAACCCAGGGTTGCTTGCAAAATGAAGCTGTTGGCTTCGGAAGGCGGCCGCCAGAGCGGCATGTCGTAGTCGATCGGCATGGTAGCCTCCACGGAAGCACCGGCGTCCGCCGGCCGGGCAATCAGCTTACCATTGATCGGTCGTTCGTCGCGCCGTGGCGAAGCAGGTGGATTCCAGGCTGGTAAAAGCAGGGATGGAGGACAGCTTTAAGGCGAAGGGGGACTATCCAGGATAGCGAAGGGGGCGGTCAAGGACCCGCAGGTAAGTCAATTAGCCTACGATAAATGGACCCCCCGACACCTCGCGCTCAATGATGACCGTCGTGAGATAAGGATAATGTCCGGGATGATGCCGGTGCTGCAAGAGCCAAAAGGCGATCTGTCCCGGGGAGCCGTGGGGCGGCGGGGGCAGGACGTCGCTATTGTCCACCCCGAAATGGTCGATGAGCGTGTATTCCAGCGTGGCCTTGTAAGTTTTCTTCGCGCTGTCCGCGCTGAACTCCTTCAGGGCCACTTGACCCCCTTGAAAGCTTCCGCCAATAACGGCTTGTAGAGGAATGTTGGTGGGAGGGATCGCTATATCGACGCTCGTTTTGATTCCGTTAGGGTTGAATAGCAATGTTCTACCGAATTTCCCCTTTCCTATTTTGGTCGCCTCCAGCCGACTGGGGTCAACGAATCGCACGAAGAATTGCTGCTTGATGAGGTCATTGAACTCCTCGTGGACTTTCTGGTGGACGCTCTCGAATGAAACGGTCGCTTCCACTGCCTTGGTCAGCTTGGAGCCCGCCCGAAACTCGATGCGGCGGCCGGCAGCGGGATTGTTCTTGAAAAGATTGAACATTTCCACACCGAGCAATCCCGCTAGAAAAAACAGTTCGCCGGCCATCAAAGCTTCCAGTTC
>CALGOO010000234.1 GCA_937960715.1 uncultured Candidatus Competibacteraceae bacterium | reverse complement strand
CATCCTACAACCCATCCTACAACCCATCCTACAACCCATCCTACAACCCATTGTTCTCTCGTAGGATGGGTTGAGCGTAGCGAAACCCATCAATGCGGGGCGGAACCACCAGGGGATCCAGACGGTTACGGTGGGACCAGCGAACTGTCGCGCCCGGCGCGTCGATAGACCGTGCCGGTAAAAATCGCCAACAAGGCCGACCCGCTACGCACTTCGACCCGATAGACCGCCGTGCGTCGCCCCAGGTGAACCTCGGTCGCCAGCGCCTCCACCTCCGCGCCGGCCTGGCTCGCTTGCAGGTATTCCATGTGCGCGGCGAGCGCGACCGCCAGGGTTCCGTGCGAATTGGACGCCAGCGCGAAAGCGGCGTCGGCGACCGAGTACAGAAAGCCGCCGTGGGCCGAACCCCAACTGTTGAGAAACTCCGGCCGGATGACGCCCCACACCCGCGCCTGGCCGGGCGTCGGAACCTCGGCTCGCAGGCCGAGCGTGACCATGAAGGGGTCCAACGTGGTTACCATTGCAAGATGCCCTCATTCCCACCCTAGATCGGTCGGGGCGCTACCCCTTTTCCAGCTCCGCGATCAACGCCTCCCGCACCCGCGCGTAGCGGCGATCCAACTCCCACACCAGGGTGGCGGCATCCTCCAGGCGCCGGTCCCGCCCCCGCTGCTCCAGTTCCCTGCACAAGGCCGCCAAGCGGGTCGCTCCCAGATTGGCGCTACTGGACTTCAGACTATGCGCCGCCTGGCGCAGCGCCTCGCTGTCCCCAGCGGCGACCGCATCCCGTAACCGTTGCAGCAAGGCGGGCGCGCTATCCAGGTAGAGGCCGACGATCTTGCTCAGCAAGCTGGGCTGGCCGGGCTGCCGCAACTCGCGGATTTGGGCCAGGACGCGCTCGTCCAGCAGTGAATCGGTTGCCGTGGTCGATCCGGAGCGGGCGGTTGCCGGTGGAGTCGCGAGGGCGTCGCCGGCCGCGGAATCCGGAATCGGAACCGGAACCGATGGCTCGGACAGCGCGAAGGTGGAATCGTCGGCGGCGGGCAGCCAACGGCTCAGGATCGCCGCCAGTTGCGCCTGCTCGAACGGTTTGCTCAGATAGTCGTCCATTCCCGCCGCCAGGCATTGTTCCCGGATTCCCTTGATGATGTTCGCGGTCAGGGCGACGATCGGCACCCGCCGACCGCCAGTGGCGTCTTCGCGCCGCCGCCAGGCCATGGTGGCGGCCCAGCCGTCCAGCACCGGCATTTGGCAGTCCATCAGCACCAGGTCATAGGATTCCCGCTCCAGGGCGGCCAACGCCGCGCGCCCATCGTCGACCGCCGCGCCCTGGCAGCCCAGGTCCTTGAGCATGGCCAGCGCCACTTCCTGGTTGACCAGGTTGTCCTCGGCGACCAGCACCCGCGCGTCAAAGCGTATCTGCCGGTCACGTCGTGGCAGGAGTCGCGACACCGGATCGGCGGTGGCTGGATCGATCAGCCGACACAAGGCGTCACGGAGTTCGGCCTGGCGTATCGGTTTCTGCAAGTAACGATTTACGCCAATCGCCACCTGAGCGCCGACATCGCCCAGGCTACCCAGGGTCAACATCAGCAGCCGCAGCGGTTTCAACACGAAATCGGCACGGATCCGCCGGGCCAGTTCGATGCCGTCCATCTCGGGCATGTTCCGGTCCACGATCACCAGATCGAAAGCTTCCCCCGCCATGGCTGCTTGCCGCAGGGCGGCGAGCGCTTCCACTCCGCTGGCCACGCTGGCCGCGCGCATGCCCCAACCGCTCAACTGGCGATGGAAAATCTCGCGCTGGGTGGCGTTGTCGTCCACCACCAACACGCGCCGGCCCCGCAATTCGACGCCGACCGGCCGGGCTGGCCGCGAACTGGCCTCGCCGCGGGGCAGCGCGAGCGTGAACCAGAAGGCCGAGCCGCCGCCTGGGGTGCTCTCGACGCCTATTTCGCCCCCCATCAATTGCACCAGTCGTTTGGAAATGGCCAATCCCAAGCCGGTCCCGCCATAATGGCGGGTGGTGGAACCGTCCGCCTGGGTAAACGATTCGAAGATCCGGGCCTGGGCCGCCGGCGTGATCCCGACCCCCGTATCGCTCACCTCGATCCGCAACCGCACCGTCCGGGCTTCTTGCGCCAGCACCCTTGGGCGAATCACCACTTCGCCCCGCTCGGTGAACTTGATGGCATTGCTCATCAGATTCACCAGGATTTGCCGCAACCGCATCGGATCGCCTTGCAACTTGCCCGGCAAGTCGTCCGCCAGATCGACCGCCAGTTCCAGATTCTTGTGGTGCGCCCGCTCGGCCAGCAGCACGGCGGTTTCCTCGACCAGTTCCCGCAGGTCGAAGTCCATGGTTTCCAGCTCCAACCGGCCCGCCTCGACCTTGGAAAAATCCAGAATATCGTCGATGACCGCCAGCAACGCCTGACCGGAACGCTGGATGGTGTCGGTGAACCGCCGCTGCTGGGCGTCCAGCGCCGTTCCTCGCAACAACTCCGTCATCCCCAGGACGCCGTTCAGCGGGGTGCGGATTTCGTGGCTCATGGTGGCCAGAAACTGCGATTTGGCCCGATTCGCCGCTTCAGCCGTCGCCTTGGACTCGGTCAGCTCCCGGTTATGCTGGACCAGGCGCTCGGTCAGCGTTTCCAGGACCTGCACCGTGGCGGCGACCTCGTCCCGGCTCGCGGATGGAATCGACGCGCCGGTGACTTCGATCGCGGTTCGCTCGGCTTGCGCGCGCAGGCGGCGCAACGGCCGCAGGACTCGGCGCACGACCAGGACGCCGAACAAGAGGCTTCCGACCAGAATCAGCGCCTTGTATAGCGCCGAACGCCGCAAGTTCTCGTCCAGCAACCGATAGGCCGAGGCGCTGTCCAGTTCGACCAGGATCACGAAGGCCTCGTCGACGATCAGTATCGGTAGATAGACGCGAGTTTCGCGCGCGGCGACATCCTCGTGGTAGATGGGTATCTTCTTTTCGAAAGCCTCGGTCACGGCCCGGGAGGCCAGACCCTGGCCGAGCGCGGAACTTGAAGCCAGCGTTCGACCGGACCGCGACAGGAGCGCCAGATCCGCCCCCACCTCGCGACTCAGGGTCTTGAAAAAACCCTCATCCAGGCGCTGGCCGACGCTCAGCGCGCCGACGATTTTGTTCCCCGCCCGCAAGGGTTCGATGGCGCGAATCTCGACGCCCCGCGGCACGACGGTGCTGACCACATTGCCGGCGCCGTTCAGGGCCTCGTACACTCCCCATCCCGTCGCCCGATCTCCCAGGCGCATCGGCTCATCGGACCGATAGACCACGATTCCATGCTCGTCGATCACCTCGAACAAATCTGTCCTGGACAGGTCGCCGATGCGGTCGAAAATCGCCGCGAGCGCGGCGACCCGGTCCGGCTCCTCGCGCAACAGCGCGGCCAGCAAGGTGTTTTCTTCCGCCAATACTCGCGCCAACCGCTGGAGTTGGGTGCTCTGCCGCGCGATCAAATTTTTAATGACCTGGCCGATGGTATCGGTCTTGTCGATCTCGCGCGCGCGTATCGTCGTTTCCAGCAGATCGCTCGATACGTAGTAGGCGACCCCTTGCGAAAGGGCCACCAGCAACGCGAACACCAAGACCAGAGTCGCGCAGGTGCCGAGGCAAACCTTCATCGACCAGGCGCCCCATCGCGCAAGGTTTGGATTCCCACCGGGAGGCGTGGCTTGTCGGTCAATGGCGGTCAGCTTCCGGCGATGGCGGGAAGAATCCCGTGCTCGCGCAGGATACGCGCGCCGACGGGAGAGCGGACAAACGCAAGGAAAGCCTTGCCGGCTGGCGTCAGGGCGTCCGGCTTGTGGATCAGCCCCGGTTCCAACCAGAGCGGATAGCGCCTCTTCTCCAAATTTTCCGAGGTCGGCTCGACGCCATCGAGCGCCAAGGAAATCACCTGGGTGGCGCAAGCGCCGAGCGCCGAGCGATTGAGGAAGCCCAGGCTGGTCGGAAATCGATCCAGCAACGCGACCAATTCCGGATCGAGATGGACGATCTTGACGTTCCCGCCAAAGACGATGTTCTCGAACGGTTTGATGACGCGGCCGATCGCCTGCCGGGAAGCGTCGGTCTTTTCGCGTCCGACCGCCCGGATGGGGGCGGGGCCGCCGCCCAGTTCGCGCCAGTCGGTCAGTTTGCCGCTGAAGGCGTCCACCGCCTGCGCCGACGTGATGCCGCGCACCGTGACGCCCGCCCCCGCCACGAAGGCCACCGGATCGCGCCCAAGCGCGACGTAGACGATGCCTTTGCCGCGCTCGTCGTCCTTGAGCGGCCGGCCCACCCGCCCGAGGCTGGCCGTCCCCGCCTCGATGTCGCGCAGCGCGCCGGCGGTTCCTGTCGACGACGGGATCGTGACGGTATGCTGGCTCTGTTGCTGGTTGAACGCCTTGGCGAGTTGCGTCAAGACATATTCCGGATTGCCGCTGCCGGGAACGATCAACGCCTCGGCGAACGCGGCGCCTGTCAATGCCAGGGCAACGGACCATGCGACAATCATTCGAGACCACATACCCATTTCTCTCCGATCTGATGTTGTTCGCCGCAAACAAATGCGGGTCGGCATTGGGGGGCATTTGTGTACCTTATCATACACTCGATTGTCCCCTAATATTATCGAGCTTTCCAGGCAGGCGGGATCGCGAAACACGCCAACGCGGAGACCGAGGCCGGGACGGCGGCTTCGAGCGCCAACTTTCATCACTTTCAGCCGGAGTTTCCCCATGGCCGACGCCGTCTGTTTGGGCGAATTGTTGATCGATTTTGTTCCCACCGTGACCGGCGCCGGCTTGATCGATGCGCCAGCGTTCGTCAAGGCGCCGGGCGGCGCACCGGGTAACGTAGCCGTTGGATTGGCGCGGCTCGGGGTTTCCAGCGCGTTCATGGGCAAGGTCGGCGACGATGCCTTCGGGCATTTCCTGGCTGACACCCTAGCCGAGGCGGGCGTGGATGTTGGCCCGCTGCGCTTTTCGCCCGAGGCGCGCACCGCGCTGGCGTTCGTCTCATTGCGGGCGGACGGCGAACGGGAATTCATGTTTTACCGCCACCCCAGCGCCGACATGCTGTTCAACCCCCGGGAGGTAGACGTCGATACGATCAATCGTGCCAAGCTCCTACATTTCGGCTCGATCAGCCTGATCGGCGAACCGTCGCGCAGCGCCACCTTGTACGCCGTCGACACGGCGCGCGCTGTTGGCTGCCTGATTTCCTACGATCCCAACCTGCGGTTGCCGCTGTGGCCGGACGCGAGCGCCGCGCGAGACGGCATGCTGTTGGGTTTGAAGAAGGCGCACATCGTCAAACTGAGCGACGACGAAAGCGAGTTTTTGACCGGGATAGGCAATCTGGAAAACGCCTGCAAAGCGCTCTGGCACGACGAGCTGAAGCTGATGGTGATCGGGTGTGATTCAAAGTGATGCATCGATGAAATGGCCGGTTCAAGCGGCTTC
>CALGOO010000233.1 GCA_937960715.1 uncultured Candidatus Competibacteraceae bacterium | reverse complement strand
CGTCGAGATCGTCGGTATCGCGGCTGACGATCCGGCCGACCCGCTCGCGCGCCAGTGGCAAATCGCCCGCTCGCAGCGCCGCCGCCACCGCTTCGGCGTGTTCCGCCAGACTGCGGGCGCCGATGGCGAGATAGAGCAACCCCAGCGCCACCGCCAAACCGAGTAACGGAATCGCCGCCAGCAGCCACGCGGCGACGGTGAACGGCACTAGCAGCGCGAGCACCGCGCCGACGCCGCGGGCGCGACGGACATCGGGGTTCAACTCGGTTGGTCCGCAAGCGAGCTCCTCCACCCACCGCGCCAGTTCACCGAAACCCACCAGCGGATGCCAGCGGCGCGGCTCGCCCAATCGCCAGTCGAGCAGCACCGCGCCGAGGCACAGCAGCGCGGTCAGCACGAAGCTATCCCCGCTCTTCGGAAAAAGAGCCGAGGGCGAGAATTCTGGTTCAATCGCCTTGCGTTCATTGGAATCATGGAGGGAGTTAGTGTAGCCAAAAACCGAGCATTTCCGTCAAAATCCCGCCATGACTACGAAAACCCTCATGATCCAAGGCACCACCTCCGACGCCGGCAAAAGCGTCATGGTAGCCGGGCTGTGTCGCTTGCTGGCGCGGCGCGGCGTGCGGGTGGTTCCCTTCAAACCCCAGAACATGGCTCTCAACAGCGCGGTCACGGCGGACGGCGGCGAAATCGGCCGCGCCCAGGCGGTGCAGGCCCAAGCCGCTTTCCTGGAGCCGCGTATCGACATGAACCCGGTGCTGCTCAAGCCCAACACCGACATCGGCGCGCAGGTCATCATCCACGGCAAGGCGCTGACCAACATGGACGCTCGGGCCTATCACGACTACAAGCCGGTGGCGATGCGGGCGGTGCTGGAATCCTACGAGCGACTGCGCGCCGCCTACGATTTTGTGCTGGTGGAAGGCGCGGGCAGTCCGGCGGAAATCAATCTGCGCGACAAGGACATCGCCAACATGGGCTTCGCCGAGGCGGTGGATTGCCCGGTCTGGCTGGTCGGCGACATCGACCGGGGTGGCGTGTTCGCCCATCTGTACGGCACGCTGGCCCTGCTGGCGCCCAGCGAACGGGCGCGGGTGATGGGCTTGATCATCAACCGCTTTCGGGGCGATGTCGGCCTGCTGACGCCGGGACTGGACTGGTTGACCCAGGAAATCGGCAAGCCGGTACTGGGCGTGTTGCCCTATCTGCAAGGGCTGCATCTTGAAGCCGAGGACGCCCTGCCCCGCGAACCCGGCGTCGCCAAGGACGCCGAGCGGCTGCGGGTTGTGGTGCCGGTGCTGGCGCGGATCAGCAACCACACCGATCTCGATCCCCTGCGGCTGCATCCGCAAGTCGAGGTGTGCTGGGTGCGAGCGGGCGAGGCGATGCCACCCGCCGATCTCATCGTCCTGCCCGGCAGCAAGAGCACGCGCGGCGACTTGAAAAGATTGCGCGAGCAAGGCTGGGACAGAGATATTCACCGCCATCTGCGCTACGGCGGCAAAGTCATCGGCATTTGCGGCGGCTTTCAAATGCTGGGGCGCTGGGTCCACGATCCCGCCGGCCTGGAAGGCGAACCGGGCAGCAGTCCGGGTCTCGGCTTCCTGGATTTCGAGACCACGCTGGAGCCGGAAAAACAACTGCATCGGATCGAAGGCCGGTTATCGCTCGACGATGCCTTCGTGACCGGCTACGAAATCCACGCCGGCTTCAGCACCGGCCCAGCGCTGGCGCATCCCACCGCTCGGCTGACTGACGGTCGCCCGGACGGCGCGCGGTCGGACGACGGGCAGATTCTCGGCACCTACCTGCACGGGCTGTTCGACGCCGCGCCGGCCCGCGACGCGCTGTTGCGCTGGGCGGGTCTGGCGGTGCGGGAAACGCTGGATTACCGGCAGTTGCGGGAAGAGGGCATCAACCGGCTGGCGGATGCGATTGAAGCGCATCTGGATTTGCGCTGGCTGGGAATCGGTTAGCAAAAATTCGCAATCCCAAAGGCAGTGTTATTATTACGTTACCTTTGGATTTCGAACATGCTGACTGGACATTCCCATGGACCGCGCCACGCACTGCCCGAACTGCTTCCAGGAACCCGCCCCAACGCCCCGTTGTTCCCACTGTAGGTTTGACGCCGCAAGTTATCTGGAAACCAACGAGATTCTCCCGCTGTTCACGCCGCTGGCCGATGGCAAATACCTCGTGGGGCGGGTGCTGGGCCAAGGCGGATTTGGGGTGGTGTACGCCGGTTGGGCGCGGTATCTGAAACGGCGGGTGGCGATCAAGGAATTCTTCCCCGCCGTCGACAACCCGCTGGCCCAGCGGCAAGGAATCACTGTCACCGCCCGCCCACGCTACCAAGACGCCTTCGCCAACTGGAAGGAGCAGTTTCTGCGGGAAGCGGAGTTACTGGCCCAATTCAGCCACTCCAGGATCGTGCAAGTGCATGACATCGTCGAAGAAAACAACACCGTCTACCTGATCATGGATTTGATAATTCCACAACCGGTATAGGACTGCTATAGAAATACCGGATATGCTTTCTGAAGGAGAATGGAACGCTATTATCTCGGCACTAAATCCTACTAAATCTTTTTTTGGCATACTCATTGAGGATATTCTTTTCTTCATATACGGCATCATAAAAAAGTGGCGCTCTATATTTTCAAGTATTCATAATTAACTGATTTATTTTCACTTTATCCCCGTGCGAAGCGCGGGCGATTTTTTGAGAAAGGTATCCACAGAGGCGAACTCTGGCGAAGTGCTGACCATGATTTTGTATAGGTTCTAAAGTATGAGGAGGAGTCAATATGACAGCCGTAACCCTGACCTGGCTCCCACGCTCCAGCGTCCTGACCGGACTGAGTTAACGCGGGCCGCTGGAGCGGCTTGACGGCATTCCCACGCCGGAGCGTGGGAACGAGAAGAAAACCGCGAGATGCTGACCATGCGCTTTCCCTATGGTATTGCCGATTTTCGCAAGATTCGGGAAGAAGGTTATTTCTACGTCGACCGCACCGACCGGATTCCACTCATCGAGGACGCGGGGAGCCAACTGCTGTTCCTGCGCCCTCGTCGCTTTGGCAAGAGCCTGTGGCTGTCCACGCTGGAGAACTACTACGACCTGGCGCGGGCGGCCGATTTCGGGCGGCTGTTCGGTGGGCTGAAGATCGGCCACAACCCGACGCCGCTACACAACCGCTACTTCGTGATGCGCTGGGATTTTTCGGCGGTCGATCCCGGCGGCGATTTGAACGCGATCCGGCGTTCCCTGTTCAATCACGTCAATGTCCGCATCAAGGACGCCATCACCCGCTACGGCGACTGGCTGGACGGGCGAGTGGAGGTCAACCCGGACGATGGTCTGGCTTCTCTGCAATCGTTGCTCAGCGCGGTATCCCAAACGCCCCACAAGCTCTACCTACTGGTGGACGAATACGACAACTTCGCCAACGAGGTGATGATCAACCCCCTGCGTGGCGCGGGTCGCTACGAAGAACTGGTGGAAGGCGAAGGGATCATCAAGACCCTGTTCAAGGTGATCAAGAGCGGAGCCAGCGGCAGCGGGATCGACCGGGTATTCCTGACCGGCGTCTCCCCGGTGGTGCTGAGCGATATGACCAGCGGCTACAACGTGGCGGAAGATTTGAGCAATGATCCGGATTATCACGATCTATGCGGTTTTACCGAAACCGAACTGCACGCCGCCCTGGAAGCGATGGCGACAGCGCGGCGGCTTGAGGCCGATCAAACCGCAATTGCCCTAGACCTGATGCGCGATTTCTACAATGGCTATCGGTTTTCGTCCCAGCGAGACAAGCGGATCTACAACCCGACCCTGGCGCTGTACTTTCTCAAGTATCTGGGACGACATGGCGTTTATCCCTCCCGGTTGCTCGACGATAACTTGGCGATGGACCGCAACCGGATTCAGTACGTCGCTCGGTTGCCGCACGGTGAGGCGCTGGTCAACGCCGCGCTGAACGAGCGCGAACCACTGACCGTGGCCCAACTGGTCAATCGCTTTGGGGTGCGCGACATGCTCACCGCGCCGCGCGATCCCGCTTTTCTCGCCTCGTTACTGTACTACTTTGGCGTGCTCACCCTGGCCGGGCGGGATGTCCTGGGCAAGCTGGTGTTGACCATTCCCAACCAAGTGATTCGCAAGCTGTATGTGGAACGGCTGCAAGAGCAGGTGTTGCCGGATTACGGCGACCAGGAACAGCGACAGCGGGTGGTCGAACGGTTCTACGCCACCGGCGATCTGGGTCCGTTGTGCGACTTCCTTGAGCAACGCTATTTCAAAGTGTTCGACAACCGCGACCTGCGTTGGAGCAACGAACTGGTGGTCAAGACCGCCTTTCTGGTCACGCTGTTCAACGATGCGTTCTACCGGATGGACTCGGAGCCGGCGCTGGGACGGGGCTATGGCGACCTGCTGCTGCGGGTGCGGCCGGACATGCGCCAGTACGCCTTGCTCGATCATCTGCTGGAATTTAAGGCGGTCGGTCTGAAAGCGGTCGGGTTGACTTCCGCCGAACTGGCGGCCAGGACGCGAGAGGAACTGCGGGCGCTGCCGACGGTGGCGGACGCCTTGCGGGAGGCGGAAACGCAACTAGCCGCCTATCGAGAGGAATTGGAACGCGCCGGCGGCCTGCTCAAGCTGCATACCCACGCGGTGGTGTGTATCGGGCTGGAACGGCTGGTTTTTGTTACCAACCTGACGCAGTGAACGGCTATTCTTACCTCTTCGCGCCACGCATCACGAAGAGAGAACGCTCCCATGGACCGCGCCACGCACTGCCCAAACTGCTTCCAGGAATCGGCTCCGACGCCGCGCTGCCGGCACTGCGGCTTCGACGCCGCGAGCTATCTGGAAACCAATGAGATCCTCCCGCTGTTCACGGCGCTGGCCGACGGCAAATACCGGGTGGGGCGGGTACTGGGCCAAGGCGGGTTTGGGGTCGTGTATGCCGGGCTCGCGCAACGGCTGAAACGGCCGGTCGCGATCAAAGAATTCTTCCCCGCCGTCGACAACCCGCTGGCCCAGCGGCAAGGAATCACCGTCACCGCCCGCCCACGCTACCAAGACGCCTTCGCCAACTGGAAGGAACAGTTTCTGCGGGAAGCGGAGTTACTGGCCCAATTCAGCCACTCCAGGATCGTGCAAGTGCATGACATCGTCGAAGAAAACAACACCGTCTACCTGATCATGGAACGGCTGGAGGGCCGGACCCTGAGCGAGCACCTGGGCGGGTTGCAACCGCAAGGCGAAGCATTGAAGGCCGAACGTCGGCTGTCGGCGGAGAACGGTTAGCGCCTGCTGCACGCCGCGCTGGACGCCCTGGAGGCGCTGCACGGCCATGTCCCGCCGGTACTGCACCGCGACCTCACCCCGCACAACCTGTTCCTGGTCGGCGACCGGATCGACGGGCTCAAGGTGCTCGACTTTGGCCTAGCCCGGCTGGGCGAGCGAACCCAGAGCGCGGTCAGCCTCGCCGTCCGGGTCGGCAACCCCGGCTTTGCCGCCCCGGAACAGCTCGGCCTCTACCCCGGCGCTATCACCCCCGCCACGGATTTCTACACCCTGGGCGCCACGCTGTACACCGCCCTGGCCGGCGTGGCGCCGCCGAACGCCCAGCAACGCTGCGCCCAACAACCGCTGCAGTCCCTGCCCCTGCTCCCCAACATCGATCCCCTGCTGGCGCAAGTGATCCGCGCCTGTCTGGAAATCAGTCCCCAGCAACGCCCAAAGAGCGTGGCCGAGATTCGCCAACGGCTGGCGGCGGGCACGATTATTTTACCGTCCGACCCCGAACCAACCCCCGCGCCGTTCCAAGCTTTCCGAGACCGCTTGCGTGACGGGACAGAGGGACCGGCGATGGTGATGATTCCGGGAGGAACGTTTTTGATGGGCAGTCCTGAATCGGAGATAGGGCGGGACAATGACGAACGCCAGCACAAAGTAACGGTAGGCAGCTTCGCAATCGGGCAGTACACGGTGACATTTGCCGAATACGACCAGTTTTGCGCCGCCACAAGGCGGCAAAAGCCTGGAGATGCGCGTTGGGGTCGGGGAACATGGCCCGTGATCTACGTGAATTGGTATGACGCGATGGCGTATGCTGATTGGTTGTCGGAAGAGACCGGACAGCACTACCGGCTGCCGACGGAAGCGGAATGGGAATACGCGGCGCGGGCGGGAACGACGACGCCGTTCTGGACGGGCCGCTGCGTGACCACCGATCAAGCGAATTACAATGGAAACTATGGCTACGGCTCGCCGGATTGCGGGGCGGAGACGGGCGTTTATCGCCAAAAGACCCTGCCGGTGGGTTCATTCAAGCCCAACCCGTGGGGGTTATACGACACGATGGGCAACATCTGGGAATGGACCTGCTCGGCGTATGCCAAGGACTATGACGGCTCGGAGGTGAAATGCGATGAAAAAGATACAACCACCCCACTGGCGGCGCGGGGCGGCTCCTGGTTCTACAAACCCGCGGGGGTGCGTTCCGCCTACCGCTTCGGGGACGCCCCGGCCGACCGCCTCGGCGACCAGGGTTTCCGCCTCGCCAGATCATTATAACACTTTGATCTTTTTTCTTTTTCCCTTTATCGCCCGCGCAGCGGGCGATTTTTGATTCGTCCGAATGAAGGAGCATGATCCCATGACAGCCGTAACCCTTGAAATTCCCGATGAGCTGATCGGAAATTTTAATAGCCTGGAAGAAGTTCGCCGCATTTTGTACGAAGATTTCATCATCGAAATGCGGCAAAGCGGAACCATCAGCCTGAGTCGAGCGGCTGAATTGCTTGGCTTGAGTTACCACGATTTTTTTATGCTGCTGGGGAAGAAGGGGCTGTTTTTTATCAATGCGTCGCCACGAGAAATAACGGATAGCTACCGGCAATTTGAAACTTGGATGGACGAGCATCGCGCATGATCGTGATTGCCAATGCCAGCCATCTTGTTGCGTTAAGTCAAGCGCAATGCCTAGGAATCTTGAAAGCATTGTTTGGCGGGTTACTCATCCCAAGCAGTGTCTATCGAGAAACGGTCACCGACTGTCCGATTACCTTGCAAAAACAGGGTATCCTGATAGCAACAAATGATTTTATTCAAGTAGAAGAGCCAAAAATCAATCATCCTTTTTCAAGAAATCTGGGTAACGGAGAGCGTGGCGTTCTCAATTTAGCCATTGAGAAAAAAGCCGATCTTTTGTTGATCGATGATAGAAAAGCCCGCAACGAAGCGCGATCCTTGGGTTTTACATGCAGCTTTACCAGCGATCTGCTCCGCTATGCGGAACGGGAACAATTGATCAAGTCGTATGCGGACGTTATGGAATCACTCCGCAGTTTTGGGATTTACCTCCCTTAAGGCGACGTTCCCCGCGATGCACTGACCATGCGCTTTCCCTACGGCATTGCCGACTTTCGCAAGATTTGGGAGGAAGGCTATTTCTACGTCGACCGCACCGACCGGATTCCGCTGCTCGAAGAGACCGGCAGTCAACTGCTGTTCCTGCGCCCGCGCCGGTTCGGCAAGAGCCTGTGGCTGTCCACGCTGGAAAACTACTTCAAGGCGGTCAAGGAAGGGGCGGAGGGTCGGGGTTTGGACCGGGTGTTCCTGACCGGCGTTTCCCCGGTGGTGCTCAGCGACATCACCAGCGGCTACAACGTCGCCAAGGACATCACCCACCTTGACGAGTATCACGACCTGTGTGGCTTCACCGCCGAGGAACTGGCCGAGGCGTTGATACCCTGCTCTACTACTTCGGCGTGCTGACCCTGGCCGGGCGGGACGCCTTGGGCAAGCTGGTGTTGACCATCCCCAACCAAGTGATTCACAAACTGTACGTCGAGCGGCTGCAAGAGCGGGTGCTGCCGGATTACGGCGACCAGGAACAGCGGCAGACCGACTGCCGGGAGTTTTACAGCACCGTCCGCTCAAGTTGCGCACTCACGCAGTGGTCTGCATCGGGCTGGAGCGGCTGGTGTGGTGAAGGTGGATGAGATCACGACAGATTCAAAAGGGAGAGGAAGGATGCGAAAACGCCATGGGTTACTGGTGCTGACGCTGCTAAGTATGGGGTTGCCGGGGATCGCCGCAGGCGAGGAACCGGACCCAAACGCGGTGCGGGAGTTGATGAAGAAGTACGAGCGGAAGGCGGCGGAAGAGGCAGCGAAACAGGCGCCGAAGCTGCCGCCGAAACCGAGAGCGCCGGCGAAACCGCCACCGTCGGCGAGCAGTCGTCCACCACCGAGTCAGGTGTTTCGGGACACCTTGCGCGACGGGACACGGGGACCAGCAATGGTGATGATTCCAGGAGGCGACTTCCAGATGGGTTCGCTCGCCAACGAACTGAGTCGTGAGGCTGACGAACGCCCGCATCGCGTGCGTGTTGACGGATTTGCCATGGGTCAATATGAAGTCACGTTCGAGGAGTATGACCGATTCTGCGCGGCGACCGGGCGCGAGAAACCCGATGACGAAAGCTGGGGCCGGGGCCGGCGGCCGGTGATCTACGTGGATTGGAACGACGCGATGGCCTACGCCGAGTGGCTCTCCCAGCAAACGGGTAAACAATATCGCCTGCCGACGGAAGCGGAATGGGAATATGCGGCGCGGGCGGGGACGACGACGCCGTTTTGGACGGGCCGCTGCGTGAACACCGATCAAGCTAATTAACGTGAGTTCTGCTTATCATTCTTGGCAAGTCAATAGGTTAAGCTCATTTCG
>CALGOO010000232.1 GCA_937960715.1 uncultured Candidatus Competibacteraceae bacterium | reverse complement strand
CTTTCTACTCCCTATGGGAAACATAAACTTCAAAATCATCCGCCATGCCGCGCAGGGTTTCGCGCTTTCTACTCCCTATGGGAAACATAAACATCTGAGTGACTGGGACCAGTTCCGCTACAGCCCGCCTTTCTACTCCCTATGGGAAACATAAACAGGTCGCGCCCGCCGGGCAGGTGTGCCACAGCGCCACCTTTCTACTCCCTATGGGAAACATAAACAAAGGTCGGCAGCCTTTCATGCCCGTCCCATTCGATCTTTCTACTCCCTATGGGAAACATAAACTGCGATGAGCGACCCCGTCATCACCACCGCCCGCCTCTTTCTACTCCCTATGGGAAACATAAACGCTCCATCCCGCCGACGCCCGCGCGTTCGTCGTGAGTCTTTCTACTCCCTATGGGAAACATAAACCGCGTGCTCCAAAATCAGCAACAGGTGATCGACGGTCTTTCTACTCCCTATGGGAAACATAAACCACCTCCAGCGCGATGGGGCCATGGACCCCCCGTTGCTTTCTACTCCCTATGGGAAACATAAACGTAGTACGCGAGCGCGGTCGATTTCCCCACCCCGCTCTTTCTACTCCCTATGGGAAACATAAACGCAATGGCCAGACCTGGCCCGCGCCGCTGGACTACTCTTTCTACTCCCTATGGGAAACATAAACCAGGAGGTCGCCATTATCCATCGTCTCGATGCCCTCTTTCTACTCCCTATGGGAAACATAAACCAGCCGGGTATTGCCGTTGACCCCCGAGGCGCTGGCCTTTCTACTCCCTATGGGAAACATAAACGTGACCACGCCGGTTTCGTCGTGGGGCATGGTCGCCTTTCTACTCCCTATGGGAAACATAAACCACTCAGGCGCTGTTGATCCAACTGCGTTATCTGGTCTTTCTACTCCCTATGGGAAACATAAACCTTGGTTTGTGGTTCGGCGGCCGCCGAAATCCGACCCTTTCTACTCCCTATGGGAAACATAAACCGGGAATGGACGGTAGAGCCGGGCGTCCTGCCTACCTTTCTACTCCCTATGGGAAACATAAACCAGGGCGGCGGCCTTGGCGCGTTCCTCTTTTGTCATCTTTCTACTCCCTATGGGAAACATAAACTGGAGAAAAAGTCCGTGCAGATGGCATCTTGCCGCTCTTTCTACTCCCTATGGGAAACATAAACTGTGGGCGACGCGGCGGCGGCGATGGTAGGATAGTCTTTCTACTCCCTATGGGAAACATAAACTGGGTGATGCAGGATAGCCGTGGGGGCGCATGGGCGCTTTCTACTCCCTATGGGAAACATAAACTGCTTCTAGAACCTGCACGTCAAGCCGATCCGGCGTCTTTCTACTCCCTATGGGAAACATAAACTTCTTGTTCGGCTTGATAGGCGGCTTCTTTTTGGGCCTTTCTACTCCCTATGGGAAACATAAACGCGGACCGCCGCCTCGGCGCTCGCCTGTTGCGCGGCCTTTCTACTCCCTATGGGAAACATAAACTGGCCCGGTCCAGCGCGGCCTGCGTCGCGTTTTGCTGCTTTCTACTCCCTATGGGAAACATAAACTGGGTTTACCTTGCACGCGGACTACGACGCGGCTAACTTTCTACTCCCTATGGGAAACATAAACGGTCATCGATATTGAGACTGGCGATGCACCCGCCGACTTTCTACTCCCTATGGGAAACATAAACTGTTGGCCGGTCGCGCCAATATCGCGCTGCTTTGCCTTTCTACTCCCTATGGGAAACATAAACTACCGTCATCGAGGCCGAGATCGTCGCGGCCAGCGGCTTTCTACTCCCTATGGGAAACATAAACGGCGAACGTCAGCGTCGAGGCCGATAACGCGGACGGCTTTCTACTCCCTATGGGAAACATAAACGTTGCACTGACCGGGTCAGGCCACATGATTACCACCTTTCTACTCCCTATGGGAAACATAAACCCAACAGCGCCCAAATGGAAGTCACGGAGTAACTATCTTTCTACTCCCTATGGGAAACATAAACTCGGCGCGGCCGGGAACGCGAGCCGCCAGATTTCGCTTTCTACTCCCTATGGGAAACATAAACCGCGTCCGCCGTCCCGCCCGCATCGGCGCTCGCCATCTTTCTACTCCCTATGGGAAACATAAACACGGCAAAAATCCGGTCGTACAGCAGCAACGACATGTCTTTCTACTCCCTATGGGAAACATAAACACGATTTGCGATTCGATCTTGGCTTGGGTGAACCGATCCTTTCTACTCCCTATGGGAAACATAAACTTGTGAATCCGCCGCCGGATCGGGATACCGTGCTGTCTTTCTACTCCCTATGGGAAACATAAACAGCCCCCAGATATAGCCAGCCTCGGCGGGCAACCTCGCTTTCTACTCCCTATGGGAAACATAAACACAACAGGCCAAACAAGTCGAGGAAGCCACCAAAAACTTTCTACTCCCTATGGGAAACATAAACCACCACGGCCTCGATAGTCTTAATGCGCTCGTTGGACTTTCTACTCCCTATGGGAAACATAAACGGCTCGATGAACGTTGGCGCCGTAGACGGAATACGCCTTTCTACTCCCTATGGGAAACATAAACCGATTGCCGGGCAACTGCTGCTCTGTGATCGGCTCTCTTTCTACTCCCTATGGGAAACATAAACCGCTTGATTTGCAAAGAATTTTATTTGCCACCCTCCTCGTAGTCACCTTGTGATCGGGCTACAGAAAGCCATTTGATACTTCGTACTTCAGGCGTTTTGCCACAATCGAACATCGAAGTCATCATAGAATCAGGCTACCCTTATGAAATTCTGGCGTTGTAGACTGACAATTTTCAATGACTTCAATATCGATATTGTGACGATTCTGAGAGGTGATTAGCATCAACCGATCCTGATCACGTCGTATGTTTTTCAATTCCTGGAGAAGCCTGTTTTTTTCGCTATCCTTCAAGTCACCCGCGAATACACTAAATTGCATACGGACCAGGTAGCGTGCCAAAACTTTGTGAAAAATCACCGTCCGTGCAGCAGGCACATCATAGGCGACAAGAATGAACATACAGCCTCCATTCCTATACTTTCATAAAGAAAGGTTTATATTCTCCAAGTCCTAAAAGACTGGACTGGATTGCAAAGACCTCTTCAAGAATTCGTTGCCGATAACTCTGATTATTTTCCAGAACTGGTTTATCCACTTTATCCATGAACGCAGCGATGATTTGTCGTCGACCGGGCTCGCTGAGTAAACACATGCCTGGCTTTTCATCAAAATGCGTATCTTGTAAAATAGACTTATTAAATAGACTAAATAAAATTCGATCCGCTAAAACAGGTTTAAACAATTCAGCAAGATCAAGTGAGAGTGAATAGCGTGCTTGCTGAGGAGAATGAATGAAACTCAGTGTTGCATCCAACTGGCTTTTGCGGATTTCGTTTAAACATAACGCATAGACTAATCCGTTCAGAAACGATAAAACACAATTGACTCGATCCGCTGGTGGTCTGCGACTGCGCTTGCGTAACATCAAGTGAGGTGAAATATGCTCCCAAGCAAGATAATAGGATTGCCGGGCTTGGCCCTCGTAACCCATCAGCATTTCCACACTTTCAGCCTGCTCCATGCTCTTTCGAAAAGCAGCTATATCTTCCATGGCATTTTTTAAAACAGTCTTGCCCCGGTAAGCATGATAGCGCAAATTACCATCCAGCAAACGAAGCGTCGCCATGGCAATTTTCCGGCCATACGCCAAGCGTCGATCCTGGTTCAAAATAGCCTCGGCCTGTTTCAAATGCACCGCTCCAGATGTTGGCAAACCGGCTGGCTCAATTGTGCAAGCCACATGGCCGTAATAATCAAGCACAGTCATTCGAACATCGTGTTGCTTGAACAAGTTCAGCAAGGCTCCATTCAGCCGAACATCATGAGTCGCGATTAAATGCTTGAGGGATTCAACCGGTAGCCGTAATTTACGGCCATCCTGATTGATCACTTGCAGCGTGTTATCGTGCCGTCTCAATTGAGTATCACCAGCTAGGTAGAGCGCGTCCATCAGTTGAAATCCACATCGTCGGTTGAAGATTGCCAGCACAGTATTCGATAAGAACAGTCTTGGCAGAGCCTCTGTTTCACTTTTTCAGGTGGCGCGGCGTTTGCGATGATGATCTGGATATGCCCAAACAATTCGACGAGCCACCGTTGATTTTCCTCGGTCAATTCCACGATCTCAATTCGGCGAGTCGACGGATAACGCAATCGACCTGACCAGGGAACTCCGGTATTGACGGTCAATACCACCATGTAAAAAAGCAATTGCGCGCGGGACGCATGAGGAAAACTCTTACGAATCTTGACCTCGCTCACCACATGATTCTTGAAATCGAGCATATCGGGCGCAATCCCGATACCTTGCACGGCGCCAACCGCGCCGGCATAGTGCGTGCCTTGATCAGCCAATCCACGCCGCATGTGACGGTTGAGATGGGCGCAATCCACCCGGTTGTAATGTAGCCAGAGCCGAACCGGGCATAGGCAGACATTTTGAAATAACAGGCCGTGGATGCCATGGATTTCCGCTTCCGCCGCCAAAGCAACGGTTTCCGGCAATAAATCAGCTAGAGGTTCAGCGACCATACACGCAACTCCTCCACGGCTTCCGCTATTTCATAAAGTCGACTGGGCCGAATGGTGTCGAGAATGCGATATTCCGCTTCGACTGGACGTGCAAACAACCGCGCCGTCGCTGCGTTGAGTCGCACCGGTTTCCATTCAACCGCACGAGTCAGCTTCATCATTCCCGCGCGCCCGACTCCAACCCGAACTACGATTTCGTTGGTTTCGGCCAAGGTGAAAGGGTCTGGCCCTACCAGTAGTCCGTAATACTTTGCTCCCGGTCGCACCGAATGGGTGAAAAACTGGTTCTTATAGAATCCGCTGCTCATGTTCTTCTGCATTCGCGCCGAACGGCCGCCTTCCTTGTCCATGTCCACCGTGCGCCGCAATGGCGGTAGTAACTCGTTGTCACTTCCGATGAGTAGCGAAGCTCGCCAGGGAAGCGCCTGCAAGTCGGCTCGATAGTCGGGCTGGCCGCGCAGCAGGGGAGAAGCTCCCAGCAGCGCGGCGCGCAGTGCGAACAGCAAGGCTGTGTCGGTGATGACGCCCGGCTCGGTCGCCGATCCGTCCAAGGCATAATGGCCGTGGTAATAAAAAGGCGTCAGCATTTCGGCATCGATCAGAGTGGGTGTCATCACGAACTCCTTAGCCTTTTTTGCCAGTCTTGGCCGCTTTCTTTTCCTTGTTGCCCACGAACCAGCCCGCGAATAGATCAGCCATCTGTTGCTTGGCCGCCTGATAGCGTTGTCGCAGTTCCGGGTCATCCCGCTCGAAGCGATCCACCAAATCCGCCAGATGTGCATCCAGCGCCATGCTGTCGCAATAACCTGGATATGCCTGCTGGAACTGGGTTTCAAGATGAGTCCGTGCTTCGGGCACATTAACCGATGCCAGCCCTTCCAGCAGCATCTTGGGAGCATTGATTGGACGCTCCAGCCGTCCCCAATAGATACCGGCGAAATGGATACGTAGATTCGTGCCGGTGATCGCCGTTTGCCCGCCATACGCGCTCGACAGCCCGATGGATAACAGTAGATGGTCTAGCGCCATCGCGGTCATCCGCCGCCCGGTCATCACCAAGGTTTGCACGAACAAGGTGCCGGGGATCACATAGCGGGTGGTGAAGATGTTGCTCGATGCCGATTTAGTTTCGACATCGAAGGTTCCGCCATCTTCGCTAATCCCGCCCTGCCGAAATTGATCCATGACGCTTTCGGCCCGGCTTTGCAGTGATATGGCATCGCTGTATAAAACCGCAGAATGGACACTGTAAATAGCACTGCCGCCACCCGCGGATTTAGCAGAATCACCAAAGACATAAGTATTCAGATCATATACGTCTCGAATATTATCATCTCGAATATAGGTTTTATTCGTGGGATAACGCCCACCCACATCTAGCGTTCGTAAAATCCGCGATCCGTTGCGCCGTTCTACTCCTTTTGTTTTGGAAGCAATCATCAACACCCGATTTTTACCCGCCAAGGCCATATCCGTAATATCGTCAACATCATTATTGCGGATCAGCATGGGCGCGATGGCTTCCCGCAATAAAGGGATCACGATAACCTGCGCTTCTGGCAATTTTGGAATCGTGGTTTCTTCCTTCAGTTGCAGAGTTTGGGCAACGTCGGTCGGAAGCAGGCTATACAGATTGTTCAGACTCATGGTTTTCACACTCCAAAACGGTTTCAGGACAGCTCGAAAGATTCGGGGGCGGTATTGACTGGAGATTCAGCAGCGTTTTTTTCCGCTTTCTTCGCTTCGTGAATCTCCAAAAAATAAGTCACATAAGCAGCGCGCAGATAGCGGCGGGTTTTGGAACTCAAGTCGCCATCCTTGTGGCAGTACGCTTCGAATACGTCATAAGCAGCCTCCGCGAACCGACGATAGCGCCCAGTCACATCCTCCTTGCCGCCCGCGTAAGCATCACGGCGGCTGAGCGTGTCGTTCAGTTGACCCATTGTCGCGGCCACCGTATCGGCTTTTTCCGCGCGCTGTTGCAGATGAAATTCCTGAAAGGCGATCAGCGCGGTATCAAACGCCAAACCTTGCAGGTTTCCAGATGCAGACGCGCCGCGCTGAGGACGACGTTGAATTTGTGTCGCCAACTCGGCCAGTTGACGAAGTGGGGTATCGTGTTCGGACATGGCGAAACTCTCTCGGGCAAGTTTGAGAAGTCGGCGACCGGTTTGATTCAATCCTTTATCGTCGGTGTATTTGCGCTCGACGAACCAGGCAACCGGCCACCAGCTAAACAGCTTCAGATCATTGAGAACGGTGAGCTTGGCGCTATCCTTTTCGCGCAATAGCGTTTGAATCAAATTGAGCCGGGCAATGAAGTCAGGCAATTGCGCCCGTTCGACGCTGCAAACCGGCTTATCGGGGTAGAAATCGGGGCGCAATAAATCATCCACCAGAGCGGGAACCAATTCGCTCATGAACGCGCCCCGCCCGCGATGCTGGCGAATGCGGAACACATGAACCGGATTACCGCTCAACCAGGCAAAGCGAGCCGCGTTGTGCAGATAGCTAACCTGCTCGGTCAAATCGGCGGTGAGCGTGTCGAAATAGAAAACCGGGCTGTCGCTCAGATCGAGATTCCACGGCAATATCGCCAGCGCCTCTTGAACGGGATTTCGACCGGGAACCGCATCGCTGCCAAGCAAGTACAAAGGCCGATCTTGTTCTTGAAAACCCACGCGCGGTAAAATCAAGTTCCGTAATGGCGTAGCGGTGTGAACCACGTCGGCATCCTTGAACTTGAAGTTCGATTGCCCGCCCGCCGTCAATAGGCGCTTCAACGACAGACTACTGGTGATGCAGCCCGCGCAAATATAGGTTGCGCCACTCTCGGAATAGATATCCTTGCGGTGACCAATCCGATTGGAAAAGGCGGTTTTTTTCAGTTCGGGGATGTTGAACTCGGAAGGCTCGTAAGTGGTGGTCGTCGGCGCACCGCAGAGCAGGCAGGTTCCACCGTCCGATGCGGCGGCGTAAGGTTCGGATTCGGCCATGTCCGGTGTTGGCAGGCCCAATTGCCGCCCCACGCTGCGTAGAATGAGTTCGACGCCGGGATCGGTTTCTTCATCCGATTCGGCGGCGACCTGAAAGGCCTCGTTGAAGAAAGCCGCCGCCAGTTCCCGAAAATCGCTTTCGCTGGAAATGTCGGCGGCCACCTGCAAGGCGATCAGTGTCTGCCGGGTAGCGATGTCGAAACCGCCGTCCATGGCGTCGGCGCCGAAAGACTGGCGTAGCACATCCAAACCGCGTGCCCCGGCGGATTCCAGCCGCTTTTCCAAAATCCGCACGCGACCGTTGAATTCCTTGGTCGGATTGCGGATGCCGCCGCGCAGTAGCACGATCGTCGCCAGCGCCCGCACCAAGGGTTGCTCCAAGTCGTCGCAACGTCCCTTGAAAGCCAGGATCGGAAACAGCTTGCCAACGTCGGGGCGCGCGTTGATCGCGGCGTCGGCCGGGGCGTGGTTGCCGGTCCAACGGACGATGAAATCCCGCACGGCGGATTGGTCGTTGACATGCACCCGCAGCAAGTAGCCCGGATCGTTCATCCGCGCCACCGCCTCAAACAGCGCATCGCTGCTGCCTACGTGACTCAAGGTGAGCTTGCCGTCCGTGCGGTTGAGCTTGCAGGTCGGGCGGCGCTCGCCGAGTCGCCACCGCAATTCGTTCAGCAATGTGTCGAGTTGTAGCGACTCCGGCAGCGCGACCGTCAGTTCTTCGCCGTTCACGCTCAGAACCAGCGGCGGCAAGCCGCTACACTCCAGCACTTTGCTTAAAACGGTCGCTTGAATCTCGTGCAGAATCGCCGGCTGTTGACGCAGACGAACGATCCGGTGCGGTGGCAGTTCGATGGTGAAGGTCTGCTGTAGCCGTTCGCGGAAACTGTCCACCAACGCTTGATCTTCGTCGTCGCCCTGCTTGGCGGCGCGACCCGCTGCGTCGCCCAGCGCGCCGTCCGCCAAAGCGACGATCTTTGCCAACTGGCTGTCCAGCGCGGAGATGGCCGTCGCCACGAGGGCATTGCCCAAACCACGCCCCTCGACCCGATTGACCAGCGCGGTGATTTCGGCGGGCGTCATGGAGAGGTGGTCATCCAGCGCCAAGTCTTGGTAAACCCTGGCTACGTCCGCTGGCGTGGGCGACCGCGACCTTCCGTTCCCCGCGTACTTGTCGGCGTCGTGGAACAGCGCGATCACCAGCAACCGGGTCAACGCCTTGACGAAGGCATCTTCGTCATCCGGCGGCACCTCCGGCGCCAGCGCCCCACTTTTCCAGCGCAGGAAAGCCGTCAGCGCGCCAAGAAACATCACGTCCAGGCAGTGCCGGGCCAGGGAGACGGTCCGATATTGTTCGTAACCTGGCCCGCCTTTACCGGCGCGAGTGAGCCAAGGCGTGGGGTCCAGCGCGTCGCCCGGTTTCTGGTCGGCGTTGCACCGCTGGAATTGGGCGTCGAGCGCGCGTCGCAGCGGCTCGAAAGCCCGCTTGAATACGCCGTTCGCCCAAAAAGCCTGGGCCGGATCGATGGCTTGCACTTGCGCGGCGTCCAGCGTCATGACGGCATCCCCAACATGCCGAATCCTAGCGCGGTGGTGCGTCCCAGCCCCGAATACCAGGCGTCCCGCACGTCCTCCGTCGGCCCCACCAGGGTGAAGGGCAGCGCGATTCCCCGCTTAACGACCACCGTCCCGTTCGGTCGGGTCTTGATGGCGAAACCGGCGCTGACTTCACCCCCGCGACTGCGGACGTAGATGCGATCCGGCAGCAGCTTGAGGTGGAAAGATCGCCCGAACCGATGCCCCATCGTGCGATTGACCTGCTCGCCGAAATCGTCCGTCAGGGTGGTGATGTCTTCCTGCCGGTTCCTGCCCAGCATCCGCGTGACCCGAATCGGCGAAATGCAGTAGCAGGACAGCGCTTCGACGGAGTGGGGCGGATCGGGATGGTCGTGAATCTCGGCGCAACGCAAATCCAGCTCCCAGCCCGGCAAAGCCTTATCCAGCACCAGGTCCTCGGGCCGCAACGCGGCGATGGCGCGGGCAATCGACGGTTCGCTGCTGCCCAGATGAATGGCTTCGATGGCGAAATAGCGCCCCGTTCCCTGCGCTGCCAGCGAGCGGGCGATCACCCCGAAGGCCCAGCGCGCCGGCCCATCGGTCGCGGGGTTGCAACCGTGCTTGCGCAAGGCGCAGCCGAGCAGGTCGGCCACTTGCCCCCGATCACGGATCGTGCGCTGCCCCAGCGTCTCTCGAAAGCGGGTGCGCGGAATGCGAATCACTCGTCGGATCATGTTGCCCTCCAAAATTTGCTATCGCAAAAAATACAAAAAATATTGACGCATTTCAATAAGGCGATAAAATAAATTATCGACGCTGCTAGACTGCCATCCCGCACCAAAATCAGCGACCCAAGGGGAGGCGGGCCAAGCATGTTGCTGTCTTACGATCCGGCAGCGCCGTTCAGCGAAAAAAGGCGCAAGCGATTGTTATTCTTGGAACGTCATGTTCACCAGCGCATCGAGAGTCGCGCGACGGCCCTGATCACCGCCCCGGCGTTGCGGGAGTTGCTGTTCGCGGCGGGCGTTCCCGAACCAGGCGAATATACGGAGCGTCGCGCCCTGGAACGCGATTTGGACGACTACGCGACGCTTTGCGATGACTTCGTGCCCACCCGTCAGATCACGGGTGGCCGTCCGGTCGGCGGGTCGAGCGTCGGCTACGCGCTGGATGTGGGCGCTTCGCGGGACGCCATTCGCTATTTCCTGGGCGAGCCATGGCTGCAAACCGCGTTGCAGCCGCGCCTGTCCTCGGCAATCGCCCGTTGCTTTCTGCTGGCGATGGCGGAGTGGCGGGAGGTGGAATTCGAATACCGGCGGGTGCCCAAGGCCGGCGAGTCGTGGGTATCGCATCGCTTGCGGGGAGTGCCGTTGCAGGTCGTGCCGGGTCTGGATTCGGCCTATTTTCAACTGCTGGGCGAGCAGGGCCGTTTCAACGTCAATCTGGCGCGGGTGGCCTATCCGGTCTTCTGGACCGACCACGCGCTAGCCACGCCGCCCGCCGAGCCGTTGCGCCAAGTCAAGATCACGCTGCGCTTCGAGCAAGCGGAGGATGCGCGGGCGTTGGTGGAGACGTTCACCGGTCTGCGGCGGGAAGATTCCCGCACGACATCCATCGTGGTGCCCGAGGCGCTGGCGACCATGACCGCCGACCGGTTGGCCGCTTATCTGTATCGGACCCGCGAACGTCCCGGCGAACGGGAACAGTACTCGTTGGCCGGAAGGGCGGTGATGACACGCTTGTTGTTGGATGACTCACAATCGGAGTAGGGCAAGACCATGTTCACCATCAAACGCCATGGGGTCGTGCCGCAAGCCAATGGTTTGACGGCCACCCAAAATCTGCTTGCCGATCCAGATACCGCGCCGGTGCTGGTGATCGGGGCGCCGACCGGCGCCGGCAAGACCTTCGGCTTCCAGAAACTGATCCAGTCTCACGGCAAGGTGGTTCTGTTCGTGGTGCCCACTCAGGCATTGGCGCGGGACATTTGCGAAAACCTGGAGCGCCAGGGTTTGTACGCCAAGCAGTGGGACAGCGCGCAAACTCGCGCCGCCGTGCAGCGCGGCCAATCGACCTGGAGCGAACGGCTGCAAAGCCTGACCGTCGAGGCGGGGCGGCGGGGCGGTATGGTCGTGGCGACGCTGGAAGCTTTTCATGGCATTACCTTGGGTTGGCCGACCATGAAAAAGGTCGATCTGGATGTGCTGGACATCTTCGATCAAGTGGACTGGCTGGTGTTCGACGAAGCGCATTTGCTGACCGAGCGAGCGATGGGATTCCTGGCGCTGTGGGCGGTGTTGATCGGCTATCGGCGGATGCGCTGCGGCGAGCGCACCCGGTTGGCGCTGCTGTCGGCGACCCACGGCGCATGGGTGGATTTTCTGGCGAATCGCGACCGCGACACCCTGGTTGGGTTGCCGCCGGCATGGGTGGGCTATCGCGAGGAAACGACGCTGGATCTCGACGGCGCATCACCCGACGTACCGTCCCGACCGATCCACCACGAGGTGACCGTTCACGTTCGACAGGGCAAGATTCGGGAACTGGCGCCGCAACTGGTTCCAGAACTGCTGGCCCGACACCACCGGGTCTTATTGATTTACGACAGCCTCGCGGCGCTGGGCCTGGACGAGAGCTTGCTGGCGACGGCGGTGCGCGCCGTCGGCTTGGCCGACGCGGAGGTTTTCGTGGTCAACAGCCAGGACAAGCAACTGGAACGAACCGCCGGCAGCGCCCGATTTCGCTCCGGGCGCCAGATTCCGTCGGAAAGCCGGCTTATCGTGGGCACCTCGGCCATCGAGGTCGGCCTGAATCTGGCGGAGGCCACCGCGATGATCAGCGACAAGGGGTTGAACGCCGCCGCCTTGTTGCAGCGGATCGGACGAATAGCGCGCGGCGATGCTTCCGCAGCCGGCGAAGTGTACGTGGTCTACGAGCGGCCAGTGCCACACATCATCAAGCTGGAATCGCTGGACGGCGCACGCTCCATCCCCGAAGTCATTACCGCTCTGAAGCCATTGATTCCATTCAACTCAAAAACGGCCCGCTTCTGGAGCGCGGCCTATTTCAACATGCTGTCGCGCCAAAACCGCAACCTGCACCGGGGTTTTGACCAGGTGCTGGCGGCTATCGAAGCCGACGAAGGCCAGCGACCGCTGAGCCAAAAATCGCTGTTGGCCGCCGCTCACCGGGAGGTCGCGGCGTTGCCGCCCAGTTATCGCTATCTGGACGCCTTGCGGAAGTGGTTGGCGGCCGTGGATCGGACGCTGCAAGATTTGCGCGGCTTCACGCCGACGGTCAAGGTGCGGTTCGAGAATACGCCGGTGTTCGAGTGCCAGTTGGATTTCGTGCAGAAACGCTTGCCGTTGCCGGACGAATATCGCGATGACGTGCTGGTCTACCACGGTCCCCGCGACCGCTACCTGAAAGCGAAACCGACGCCGATTCAAGTACCGGTGCTGACGCCGTTTCGCGAGCAATGGATTGACGGCGTATGGAACGAGCAGGACTTGTGGGAACGTTACCGACAAATCGTCGAAGCTCACCGCGAGAGCGGCAACCCAAGGCTCAAAAGCGTGGTGGCGTTCGCTCGCTGCTCCGGCCTTGTGCCGCGAGCGCCGAATCCGTTGGTGGCCAACGCCGCGCAGGAAGGATCAGTAATCTGTTGACCGATCCGCGCGGGAGGCGGTTAGCGCGTGGACCGCTTACTCTGCCAACGCCGCTTGCGCCGACCCGTCCATGTTCATGTCGATGTTGCGGCGTCGTTGGATATTTTTGCCCTCCACCAGATAAACGATGTGCTCGGCGATGTTTTTGCAATGGTCGCCAATCCGCTCCAGCGCCTTGACGATGAAGACCACGTTGATCGCGTGCCCGATGGTGCGCGAGTCCTCCATCATGTAGGTGATCAGCCGCCGCAGCGCCGACTGGAATTCCTGATCCAGTTCGTCGTCGCTGTGGATGATGGTCAGGGCTTTTTCCACATCCAGCCGGGCGAGGGCATCGAGGCTGTCGTGCAGCATGTCGGTCGCCAGTTCGGCCATCGGCGTCACGTCGCGCAACAGCTTGGCGCTGGGCGGGCTGCTGACGCCGTCGTAGATCTGAATGGTCATCCGGGCGATTTTCTTGGCGCCGTCGCCGATCCGTTCCAGATCGGCCACGGTGTTGGCCAGGGAGATGATCAGCCGCAGGTCGCCGCCGACCGGCTGGCGCAGGGCGATGATGCTCACGCAATCCTCGTCGGCCTTGAGTTGCAGGCCGTTGATCAAGCGGTCGCGGGCAATGACCTCGCGGGCGGCGGCCATGTCTTCCTCGTCCAGCGCCGCGATGGCGCGCTTGATCTGATCCTCGGCCAGCCCGCCCATTTCCAGCACCAGATTGCGCAGATTGGCGAGCTGTATATCGAACTGCTTGACGGTGTGGGCGTCCTGACTGATGGCCATGGGTGAGATGCTCCCGGCGAATCGCAAGTGAGGGGCGGAATCAACCGAAGCGACCGGTGATGTAATCCTCGGTCAGCTTATGCTTGGGATTGGTGAAAATCTGGTCGGTGTCCCCGACCTCGATCAGATCGCCCAGATGGAAATAGGCGGTGCGCTGGGACACGCGCGCCGCCTGCTGCATGGAATGGGTGACGATGACGATGGTGTAGTTTTCCCGCAACTCGTCGATCAGTTCCTCGATCTTGGCGGTGGCGATGGGGTCGAGCGCCGAGCAGGGTTCGTCCATCAGGATCACCTCGGGATTGACCGCGATGGCCCGGGCGATGCACAGCCGCTGTTGCTGGCCGCCGGACAGGCTGGTGCCCGGCTCGTTCATCCGTTTCTCGACCTCCTTGATCAGGCCCGCCCGCTCCAGGCTGTCGCGCACCAGGTCGTCCAGTTCGGCCTTGGTGTTGACCATGCCGTGGATGCGCGGTCCGTAGGCGACGTTTTCGTAGATGGATTTGGGAAACGGGTTGGGTTTTTGGAACACCATGCCGACCCGGGCGCGCAGTTGCACCACGTCGATGCTCTTGTCGTAGATGTCGTCCTGGTCCAATTTGATCTGCCCGGTGATGCGGCAGATGGGGATGGTGTCGTTCATCCGGTTCAGGCAGCGGATAAAGGTGGACTTGCCGCAGCCGGACGGGCCGATGAAGGCGATGACTTCGTTGGCGCCGATGTCGAGACCCACGTTCTTGATGGCATGCTTCTCGCCGTAATAAACGTTGACGCCGCGACAGACCATCTTGGGGTGGTCCACCGTGATCTTGCCGACGGTTTGTCGGTTGTCGTAGTCGGTCACCTCGACGCTGGACAGCTTGCGCGCTTCGACGCCGCTGTTCAGCACCTGGTCCAGAGCGACCTTGGTTTCGATGGCGGTCGTGCTCATGAGGGCGGTAATCCTTGGTTTTTGAGGGTGGGCAAGTCGGTTGGAATCTTACCAGCGCCGCTCGAAGCGCTTGCGCAGCAGGATCGCCAGGCCGTTCATCAGGATCATGAAAGCCAGCAGCACCATGATCGCGGCCGAGGTTCGCTCCACGAACGCCCGCTCCGGCAGATCGGACCACAGATAAATCTGCACCGGCAGCACCGTGGACGGGTCCATGAACCCCTTGGGCACGTCCACGATGAAGGC
>CALGOO010000231.1 GCA_937960715.1 uncultured Candidatus Competibacteraceae bacterium | reverse complement strand
TCGCGGGTGTCGGCGGTATACGACGCCGCGCCGCGCAAGAGCTTCGTGGCCGCGCTCAAGGACATTCCAGAAGTCTGGGAACTGAGCTACGACCCCAAGGCTGCGCCGGTATTCAAAGGTTACGTCCACGACTACAAGATGGGCGAAGCCATTGCCTTGCCGGGGATGTGGACGCCGCGCGTGACTCCACTCGACGCCATTCTCGACGACTTCTTCTTCAGCCAGGATTACGCCTACGTGCTGGGCGCGGCCCGGCCTCCTGACGGCAGCGACAAACCCATGTCCGGCGGCCAGGTAGTGAATCTGGACGTGCGGCGCAAAGTTGCGGATCTGCCACTGCCCGGCCTGCCGCATCTCGGCTCCGGCATTTCCTGGTCGTATCAGGATCGTCCAGTCATGGCCACGCCCAACCTTAAGGAAGGCGTGGTCAGCGTCATCGACATGAAGGACTGGAAGGTCATCAAGGAGGTCAAGACCGCCGGCCCGGCGTTCTTCATGCGCAGCCACGAGAATACGCCCTACGCCTGGGTGGACGCGATGATGAGCAAGGACAAGGACACCATGCAGTTGCTCGACAAGCGCACGCTGGAAGTCGCCAAAACGCTCCGTCCCGAACCCGGCAAAACCGCCGCCCACACCGAATTTACCCGCGATGGCAAATACGCGCTGGTCTCCGTCTGGGAGAACGACGGGGCGCTGGTGATTTACGATGCGGAAACCTTGAAAGAAATCAAACGGCTGCCGATGCGCAAGCCGGTGGGCAAATACAACGTCTACAACAAGATCACCCGTTCCGAGGGGACGAGTCATTGATGGCTAAGCCAGTGCCAAAACTCGCCGTGCTGAATCTGGGATTCAGGCCATTTTTTCTGGGCGCGGCCATTTTCGCCATCGTTTCGATGGTGCTCTGGATGGGCGTTTACGTTTTTCAACTCCCATTGCCGATTACCCGTATTTCTTCTTTCCAGTGGCACGCCCACGAAATGATTTATGGGTTTGCGATGGCGGTCATTGCCGGATTTTTGTTGACCGCCGTCAAAAATTGGACGGGTGTGCAAACGATGTACGGATTTGGTTTGTTGGGATTGTTCGCTTTATGGGCATTGCCAAGAATCCTGTTTTTGTTCGGGACGCCATGGATTTTTGTTGCCGGGCTTTTCGACCTGCTGTTCGCGCTGTGCCTGATCGCTGCGATTCTTCATCCAATTGTGAAGGTCAAGCAATGGAGGCAACTGGGAATTATAGCCATTCTGGCGCTGTTGACGGTCGCCAATGGCTGTTTCTATCTTGGAGCGGCTGGATTTGTCGAGCAGGGTATATTTTTTGGCATCCAAGGCGGGTTATTTTTGATCATTGGACTGATTCTTTTCATGGGCAGGCGGGTCATCCCGTTTTTCATCGAGGTCGGCGTCGGCTATCCGATCAAACTTTTTAACTCAAAGCGGCTGGATGTGGCGATCATCGTATTGTATGTGGCTTTTCTGATTGCGGAAGTCGTGGCTCGCAATTCATGGGTGGTCGCACTGACGGCAATGGGCTTGTTGGGTGCCAACTCCGCCCGACTGGTGGGCTGGCATACCAGCGGGATTTGGAGAAAGCCGCTTTTATGGAGCTTGTTCCTCTCTTTCATGTGGATCAATCTCGGCTTTTTCCTGTTGGCGCTGAACGCTTTCCTGAATCTGCCCAATATCGTCGTGCTCCATGCCTTCAGCGTCGGCGGCATTGGTCTCGTCATCCTGAGCATGATGGCGCGGGTCACACTCGGCCACACGGGAAGGAACGTACAAAATCCCCCAAAGACAGTTATCGTCACTCTGGTTATCCTCATCGCCGGGGCTGCGGTCAGAGTGATAGCGCCGTTGATCGCCGAAAGCCACTATGTCATCTGGGTAGCGGCTTCCCAGATTTTATGGATTGCGGCGTTTTCGATCTTCATCATCACTTATTTCCCCATGTTGGTTAAACCGAGGATCGACGGCCAGTTTGGCTAGCCCGCCTTGCGGATGCCATGGAAAGGCGGTGATGGCTACTCCCCCAGCAGGTTCACGACGCCAAGCGGTCCTGTTCCGAGAGCGTCGAGCTAGCCGACTACGCCGCGCGACAAAGCCCGCCGACGCAAGGTGCCTGACATGGATTTGGATGTCGGAGGGTTTGCCACGGGGCGATCTCACCTTGGTACAATGGTACCCGCTCGTCATTTTGTGGTACGTTTCCCACATGTTTATCCACGAATAATTGAGCTTAAGCCTATCTCTACGGTCTCAACCGCGAAGACCCATGCCACACCCTCGATCCCGCATCCATCACGGGCAAAGATTGCCCGCCCGACAGCTTCCTCATGCCTTATGTTCGAAAACAACGACGAAAAAGAATCGTACCCAACGGCTGGCGGTGGCGTGGAATACATTGGAACGAGGTGATTTGGTGGTATGAGCATCATCCAAATCAAATATCAACAGCTTGCTCCGCGAGGCGAATTTCTAACCGATGCGGTGGTGTTGGCGCAGGCATGGAAAAAAGCGCACGCCTATATCCGCAGGCACAATTGGTACGCAGATGTGCTTGAACTGGATTGTTCGGTGATCGACCTTGAACGACGTCTTGCTGAGTGGGCGGCCGTGATAGCGAGCGATGTATTTGCGCCCGAGCCTATGATGTTGGTTCCAGCACCGAAGAACGCTCAGTGGGATTTTCCCAACCTGCCCGGCAAAGATGGCGGTGAGAGGTTTGAGGCTTGGGGTGTCGCCGAAAATCAGCAAGGAGAACGTATACAGAAACTCAGACCCCTGGCTCATCTATCCATTCGGGATCAGTCATTAGCGACGGCCATCATGCTATGTTTGGCCGATGCGGTGGAATCCGCTCAAGGTGATACCTCGGAGCGCAACGGGCTCAAGGCACAGCAACAAGGCGTTTTCAGTTACGGCAACCGGCTGCATTGCCGCTGGGATTCGAGCACCCGTCCCCGCTCAAGGGCATTCTTTAGCTGGGGCAACTCCCACACCTACAGTCAATACTTTCAGGATTACCGCACCTTTCTGGGCCGCCCGCACGGCGTTTGCGCCGATTTATCGGCTCGGCTGGCCGCGGGGCGCGAGCTTTATATTGTCTCCCTGGACATCAAATCCTTCTTTGACTGCATCGACCGCTCGGCTCTGATCAGGCAATTGCAGATGCTGTACGGTGAGTTCGCCAAGGATTTTGGGTTGCCCGAGGAATTTCATGCCGACGAGGATTTCTGGCGTAAGACGGGGCAAGTGTTCTGCTGGACATGGCGGATGGAGGATCAGGACCTTGCGCCACTTATGAACGATACTGATTTGCTGCCGATGGGCCTACCTCAAGGGTTGATTGCCTCCGGCTTCTTCGCGAATGCCTACATGGTGGGCTTTGACCGCCTGCTTGACGCAGCCATCAAAGCGGATGATTCAGCGGCAGGATTTCGCATCCGGGACTACTGCCGCTACGTGGATGATATTCGATTGGTGGTCGAAGCCGGATCGCAAGACGATGTAGGAGTACTGGCCGCCATTCAGGATTTTGTGTCAAAACTTCTCCAAAAGCACTGCGAAGCGATTGGTGCCGACAAGGCGCTTACGCTAAATGGGGACAAGATGACGGCGACCCCGTATCGGTCTACCTCAGCGCAAAGCAACCTGTCCACCTTGATGGAAATGCTTCAGGAGGCGATCAGTGGAACCTTTGATCTCGATTCACTCACACAGGCCGCCGGAGGGCTTGACGGTTTGCTGTGGATGTCCGAACAGTTGGAATATCCTCAGTCTCGCAAGACATCACCTTTACAACTGGCCAATATCGCCGTACCGAACACGGACGTGCGCGATGATACAGTCAAACGGTTCGTCGCAACGCGCATCGCTTCGGCGCTCCGGATGCGCCTCGCCATGACGGATACGGAAGGTACGCCGGATTGGGGCGACGCGGTCAACGACGAAGCGAATGCGGGTATGGCGTTCAGTCATGAGTTCGAGGCCACCGCACGCAAATTGATCAAGTGTTGGGCGGACAACCCAGCCTTGGCCTTATTGCTTCGGGTTGGGTTAGACCTGTTTCCGCACCCAAGGCTGCTGGGACCGGTACTGGATGCGCTGCAATGCAAGCTCTATTTGCTGCCAGCAATAGAGGACGATCTAACCGCGCAGGAGTTACTGGCTGCTGAGTATGAGGACGATGTAACCGCACGGCGGGAGATACTGGTTGCCGAGTATGTCGCCGCTGACTTGCTAAGAGCCGGCGCCATGGAAACCGGTTACCGGGACGATGCCGAATACCCGGATGCAATCGAAATTGGGAAGTACCGGCAGGAACTCGCCGCATTCGCTCGGAGAATCCTGCTGGAGCGAAACCAATCACGTTGGTATCTCAAGCAGCAAGCCCTTCTGTTTCTAGCATCCGTTGGCGATCACTCGGTGGCGGCTGCTGGGGAGGATGCCCTGGAGAGCTACCGTAGACTACATCAGTCCCTGCTGTATTTCCCGTGCAAGGATTCCGAGCTGGAGAAGACGCTTCCACTTTCACTCGTCGGCCAGCAACTTGCCCCCGATCCAGACCGGTTCGCGGCCTGGTTGGTTGAAAGCTTGCGCAGCACAAAGGAACCAGAAGTCGCCAAGCGTTGTGTGCTCACTGTTGCCCTGAATCGACCCGATCTGATGCTTCTCGCCCTGAAGACACGCTCGGGTAGGGCGGCCAGTTGGAAGCAATTCGTCCCTTCCTCATTGATGAGCCTGCACGCTACGCCGAGCAGAAGAGCGCTCCGTTTGATTAACGACACCTCCATACCCCTGCATTGCGTGATCTCTGATCGGTTCAATCCCTTCGCGCAGGAAAACGCATTGCTCGCCTTGGCTAAGGCGTTGCTCGGTGCTCCGAATATCGAAGCAGTCTTGGAAGCCGGACTGCATGTCGGTAAAATTGAGATTCGCTGTAAGGACTGGGCGCGGATTCAATCGCTTCCAGATGAAGCGGATTTCCTCAACATCCAGTTCCAGCCGGGCGCGGAGGCCGACCCGCTTTACAAGAACCCTGCGTGGGTAGATGAACAATCAGCATGGCTCTATGGCTTGGGCAGAATCCTGCGCTCATGCATCACGGGCGAGTTCGATTTCACCGCAGGCCGGTATCTTGTGACCGAAGAGGTGTCGCGATACACCGGGTTACGTTCCACCTGGTTCAAGCGACGGTTTGGATTGCTAAACACCGCAAGGGGCTTGCTGGATGAACCGGCGCCAGTTTCCTCATGGCTTTCGAGCCTGCTATCGGTGCTGCTACGATGGCCTGGCATCGACATCTAAGGGTGCGAGCGCTGCCAAGTTGGCCAGCGCAAAGACTAAGGTGGAACTTCTGGAGGCGATTCACGACCGCATTGCCGAACAACGGCTTCTGTACGGTAAGCGGTCTGGTGCGCCGATGTATGTCGTGCAAACGCAAGAAAATCGAGAACTGGCTGAGAGACCGATACGCATCGCGGTCGTTCAACCGATGCTCCCCCGTCGGGATCAGTTTAATGACAAGGAGCCGTGCCGTTGGACCAAGAAGCTGATGGCGCAACATCGCCGCCATCTTGCCGAGGTGTGCCGGTTAACCTACCAGAAGCTGCGCACATGGGCTACTGCGCAGTATTCGAGAGATGAAGGGAATAATCGTATCGAGCCGTTAGTCGACTTGATCCTGTTTCCGGAACTATCCGTCCATCCCGAACATGTCTTCCATCTCCGTGTCCTTTCGGACAAGGTGAAGGCCACAATTTTTGCCGGCTTGACTTTCATTGACTCACCGAAACATTTAACCCCAATCAATCAGGCGCTTTGGTTGATCCGGACAGAAACCCCAGGCGGCAGAACATTTCAGTATGCCTGGCAAGGCAAGAAGCACCTAACGAAGCCTGAAGAAAAGATGGGTGTGAAAAGTTACCGACCACATCAAGTGTTGGTCGAATTCCCGATTGGTGTAGGTACGCCGACGCGCGTGGCAGGAGCGATTTGCTACGATGCGACGGACCTGGCGCTGGTTGCTGACTTGCGGGAGCGCTCGGATATTTTTCTGGTTGCCGCGCTCAATCAAGATGTTCAAACATTCGATAACATGGTCGCCGCACTTCACTTCCACATGTACCAACCGGTGGTGCTGGCGAATATGGGCGAGTTTGGGGGCTCTACCGCGCAAGTACCGCTGCTAAAACACGAGCGACTTATTGCCCACATCCACGGAAACAATCAAGTTGCGGTCAGCGTGTTCGAGATTGACCCCACGCCATTCAAATTAATTGCGAAACCAAAACCAGCACGGGATTTGAAAACCCCACCTGCTGGATACAAGGGCCGGCCACTGTATTGAACAACAACAAAGGAAACGAGTTCGGCGAGTACCGCACCCAGCGGCTGGTACTGGCGGCGTGGGATGCGCTGGAACGCGATGAACTGGCTTGATCGATGGAAAAGACGCATCTCCGCCCTTTCGACCAGAGCAAGCATCCAGTCGACAATCCACGCTTCATGAGGAACCACGGCATGGCCTCTCCCATCTTCCTGACTCGCGTGGTGCTGCGCAACTACAAGAGCATCGCCGCCTGCGACGCGCGCCTGGGGCCGCTGACCTATCTGGTCGGCGCTAACGGCTCCGGTAAAAGCAACTTTCTCGACGCCCTGCACCTAGTCCGCGACGCGCTGACGGGCACGCTCGATAACGCGCTCAACGAACGCGGCGGGCTGTCCGAGGTGCGGCGGCGTTCCAGCGGCCATCCCACCCATTTCGGCATCCGCCTGGAGTTTCGGCTGCGCAACGGCCAAATGGGTTACTACGCCTTCAATGTGGGCGCCTTGTCGCGCGGCGGCTACGAGGTGCAAGCCGAGGAATGCGCGCTGGGCGGCATGGGTCAGGGACCGTATTTCCGCCTGGAACGCGGTCAGGAAAAGGCCAGCAGCGAAACGACGTTTCCGGCGGTCACGGCGGATCGATTGGCCTTGGCCAGCGCTTCCGGCCTGGCGGTATTCCGTCCGGTATTCGACGCACTGACGGCCATGGGTTTCTACAACCTGAACCCCAAACTCATCCGCGAGTTGCAAAAACCCCAGGATGGGCGACTCCTCAAACCGGCGGGCGAGAACATCGCCAGCGTGATCGGTCACCTGGAGCGCACCGCGCCGGAAGCGATGCCGGTGATCCAGGAGTACCTGCAAATCGTGGTGCCGATGATTCACGGCGTCGAACGCAAGCAGATCGGGCCGATGGAGACGCTGGAATTTCGGCAGGACATGGCCGGTTCCAAGCACCCCTGGCGCTTTCTCGCCCAGAACATGTCGGACGGCACCTTGCGGACGCTGGGCGTGCTGACGGCGCTGTTTCAGGGGAACCGGGATTTTTCCCCCTCGCTGATCGGCATCGAGGAACCGGAAACCGCGCTGCATCCGGCCGCTTCGGCGGCGCTGCGCGATGCCCTGCAACGCGCTTCCAAGCATACCCAGGTCATCGTCACCAGCCACAGTCCCGATCTGCTGGACGATCCATCTTTGCCCGCCGAAACCTTGCTCGCGGTGGTGGGCCAGGCCGGCGTCACCCGGCTGGCTCCGCTGGACGAAGCCTCGCGGGGCGCCCTGCGGGATCATCTGTTCTCGGCGGGGGAACTGCTCCGGCTCAATCAATTGGCGCCCGACCCGACAGTGCTGGCCGAATTGGACGAACGTCAACCGGACCTGTTTGGAGAGACTTCAGCGTGACGGCGGTAGTCGTGATCGTCGAGGGTGATGGTGAGGTGGCGGCGCTGCCGATCCTGCTGCGCCGCCTGGGCGAATGGCTGTCGCCCGAAAGGCCGGTCATGGTGCCCACGCCGATCCGTGTGCGCCGCGACCGGTTCCTGAACCGCGACGAGGAGTTTCAGCGGATGTTGCTGCTGGCGGCCGCCAAGTGCGGCGCGGCGGGCTGGATTCTGGTGCTGCTGGACGCGGACGACGATTGCCCGGCGGAGTTGGGACCACGGATCCTGGAGCGGGCGCAAGGCGTGGTGTCGCATCGCCCGATTTCCGTCGTCCTGGCTAATCGGGAATTTGAAGCCTGGTTTCTCGCCGGGGCCAAATCCCTGAATGGCAAGCGAGGTTTCACCTACGCCGAGGCCAAGGAGTTCGACCCGGAAGCGACCCGCGACGCCAAGGGATGGCTCAGCGAACGCATGGGCGACCACCGCTATCGGGAGACCACGGATCAATCCGCCTTTACGGCGCTGCTGGACCTGCCACTGGCCCATACCCGCAGCCGCTCGTTCCGCAAGCTGTGTGGCGAGTGGACAAAAAGGATGGCATGAACGTCCCGTTTTCGCCAAGCCGCCACTGAATCACACACACGGTTCCAGCAACGGGTCATGCCGGCGTCCCTACCGCATTCCGCCTCCATTTTGCCAGCGGCAACAAGATTTGATCGTCATGGGTGAATCTACTTGGTGGAAAGCCATCCAGCCCATCGAGACTTGGTATCATTTGCGAATATCGGATGCATTCCATAAATTTATCCGTTTTGCACCATCGATCCGAGAGGAGGCGCCGTGCGCCAGCAACAAATCGCCGTGATCGGCGCGGGAATTACCGGCTTGACCCAGGCTCTGTGGCTACAGCGCGAGGGCCATCGGATCAGCCTGTTCGAACGCGGCGACGAGCGCCTGGATCACCACTGTAGCCATGTCGGGGCGGGGATGCTGGCTCCGTATTGCGAGCTGAGCGAGGCGGAGCCCGAGGTCGCTCGATGGGGCGCGGCGGCGCTCCAGTTATGGCAAGCCCTGGTTCCGACGCTGGCGCGGCCGGTTCACATGACTTGCGCCGGGACGCTGGTGGTCGCGCACCACCAAGACCGGGCGGGAATGCAGCACTTGGCCGAGCGCGTCAGCCGCACTGGCTTTGACGCGCATCTGCGATGGTTGCGCCGGGAAGAACTGCGCGCGCTGGAGCCGGAACTGGAAGACCGCTTTGCCGAAGGATTGTACTTTTCCCCCGAAGGCGAGATCGATCCGCGCTCGCTATTGCCGGCCTTGGTCGAAACGCTGCGCCAGAATGGCGCGACGCTGCATTTCACCACCGAGGTCGAAAGCCTGTCGCCGGGCGAGATCGTGGCGGGGGGCGCGCGTCAGGCGTTCGACTGGGTGCTGGATTGTCGGGGACTGGCGGCCCGCGACCAAATGCCGGACTTGCGCGGGGTGCGCGGCGAAATCATCACGTTGCACACCGGCGAGGTGCGGCTGAACCGCCCGGTTCGAATGATGCATCCGCGTTATCCGCTGTATATCGTGCCGCGCCCCGGCGACCGGTTCGTGATCGGTGCAACCAGCATCGAAAGCGACTCGCCGCGCCCCGTCACCGTCCGCTCGGCGCTGGAATTGCTGTCAGCAGCTTATGCCTTGCACCCGGCCTTTGCGGAAGCGGAGATCGTCGAACTGAAAACCCAGTGCCGGCCCGCCTTTCCCGACCACCTGCCCCGCATCGTCCAGCAAGAAAATCTATTGTGTATCAATGGACTGTACCGGCATGGCTATCTGCTTAGTCCGCTGCTCGCGGAAACCGTCGCCGCGTTTGTTCGCGACCAGCGCCAGTTGACGGAAACACTGCGGTTATGGCAACACTCGCGCCTCGCAACTGGAGAATCCGCATGATCATTGAAATTAACGGCGAAAGAAGAGAGTTGGACCGGTCACGGGTTCTGGCGGATGCGATCAGGGACTGGGGTTACGAAGGCCAGCCCATCGCCGTGGCCTACAACGACGAATTCGTACCGCGCGGGCGCTACGCCGCAATCCAGCTTCGAGACGGAGACCGGCTGGAAATCGTCGCACCGATGCAAGGAGGCTAACCGGTGACCACCGCGCCATTTTGGGAGATTGGCGGCCGCCAAGTGCGTTCGCGACTGCTGTTGGGAACCGCCCGCTATCCGTCGCTGGCGGTGTTGCAACAAGCCATCCGCGCGTCCGGCGCGGAAATCGTGACGGTTTCGTTGCGCCGGGAGTCCGCCGAAGGACGCGCCGGTCGCCAGTTCTGGACCACGATCAAGGAATTGGGCGTTCAGGTCTTGCCCAACACCGCCGGTTGCAAGACGGTGAAGGAAGCGGTGACGACCGCGGAAATGGCCCGCGAGGTGTTCGAGACGCCGTGGCTGAAGCTGGAAGTGATCGGCGACGATTACACCCTGCAACCGCACCCGTTCCTGCTGGTCGAGGCGGCGGAAGAACTGTGCCGGCGCGGCTTCACGGTGTTTCCATACACCACCGAGGATTTGGTGCTGGCGGAACGGCTGGTTCAGGCCGGCTGCAAGATCTTGATGCCGTGGGGATCGCCGATTGGCTCGGGACAAGGATTGAACAATCCGTATGCGCTGCGGACGTTGCGCGCCCGCTACCCGGAAATCCCGCTGATCGTGGATGCCGGTATCGGCAAACCCTCTCACGCCATCGCGGCGATGGAAATGGGCTACGACGGCGTCCTGGTCAATACCGCCGTCGCCCGCGCCACCGATCCGGTGTCGATGGGTCGCGCGTTCGGGCTGGCGGTCGAGGCTGGGCGGTTGGCGTATCTGGCCGGCGCGATGCCGACCCAGGAAATGGCCGAACCCAGTACGCCCGTCACCGGAACCCCCTTCTGGCATTCGTCGTCACCGGAACCCCTGAAATGAAAACGGCCGGTGTCCATGGCTTCTATCCGGTGGTGGACGACGCGCGCTGGGTGCGGCGCTTTCTGCCGCTGGGCGTGCGGACAATCCAGCTTCGGATCAAGGAGCGGTCCGCCGCCGACTTGCAGCGTCAGATTCGTGAAGCCCTGGCCATCGCCGCCGATTATGCCGACTGTCAACTGATCATCAACGATTACTGGCGGGAGGCGATCACCACCGGCGCACGCTGGCTGCATTTGGGGCAGGGCGATTTGGTGGCCGCGGATCGCGCGGCGATTCGGGCGGCGGGGATCAAACTGGGCATCAGCACTCACAGTCCCGAAGAGCTGGCGAACGCGCTGGATGCGCGGCCTGAATACATTGCGCTGGGACCCATTTACGAAACCACCTTGAAAAAGATGCCTTGGTCGCCGCAAGGTCTTGACCGCATCGGCGAGTGGAAGGTGCGGTGTGACATTCCGCTGGTCGCCATCGGCGGGATCACGCTCGAACGCGCGCCGGCGGTACTGGCGGCGGGGGCGGATTCCATCGCGGTCGTCTCGGACGTGTTGAACGCGCCCAACCCTGACGACCGGGCGCGTGCCTGGCTGGATTTGTTCCGCGCAACCACCGAGCGCGCCGCACCTCCCCAGCGATCACCGGCCAATTCTGGATGACTCTTTCTCCCGATCCAGCCGTATTCAGCTCTGCCGAACAATTGCGCTATGCCCGGCATCTGAGCCTGCCGGAGATCGGCTGGGCGGGGCAAGCCAAACTGCGACAAGCGAGCGTGTTGGTGATCGGCGCGGGCGGATTGGGGGCGCCGGCCCTGCTGTATCTCGCCGCCGCCGGCGTGGGCCGGCTGGGAATCGTCGATCCCGACCGGGTCGAGCTGAGCAACCTGCAACGGCAGGTTTTATACACCACGGCGGCTTGTGGCGTGGCCAAGGTCAAGGAAGCCCGCGCCCGTCTGCTGGCGCTCAACCCGCATCTCCAGATCGATGCTTATCCGGAACCCTTCGCCCTCGACAACGCCGCCCGCCTGATCGCCGATTACGACTGGATCATCGAAGGTTCCGACCAGTTCGCCGTCAAGTATCTGGTGAACGATGCCTGCGTGCTGGTCGGCAAACCCTATGTCGGGGCCAGCATCCGCGCCTTCGCTGGAATGCTGGCGGTCTACGCGGCGTCGGAAGGTCCTTGCTACCGCTGCCTGTTTCCGGAACCGCCGGACCCGGCCACGATCCCGTCCTGCGCTCAAGCCGGCGTGCTGGGGACGGCGCCCGGTCTGTTCGGCACCTTGCAGGCGCACGAAGCGCTCAAGTTGATTCTGGGAATCGGCGAGCCGCTGATCGGCGCGCTGCTGACCGTCGATCTACTGACGATGCGTTTTCAGAAACTGAAGCTGCCGCGCGATCCACACTGCCCGGTATGCGGCGAATCGCCGACGATTCGCGCGCTGGCCGAAACTCCATTCGTCTGCGCTACCGCCGCCGACCTTGGCGCGGGCGACGATTCCCTGCCGTGGCTCAGTGTGGCCGCCAGCCGGCGACGCCCCGAATTGCGTTGGATCGACGTTCGCACCCCAGTGGAATTTGCCGCTGGCCATGTTCCGGGCGCCATTCATGCACCGGTGGACCGGCTTGAGGAATGCGCCGCGCAAATCGGATCGGAGGACCCTTTGCTGCTCTATTGCCAGCGTGGCGGGCGCGCCGTGCAGGCGTACCACCAACTCAAGGCAAGGCTGCGAGGACGGTTGTGGCTGCTGCGCGGTGGATACGAAGCCTGGTTGAGCGACCGGGTTGACGAGTAGGGCACCCAATCGGTCTCACGGCTTGGAGGCTGTGGCAAAACTAACCGGTGTCCCGAGCGGATTCCGGATTTCGCCTGACCCACGCCGCCACGACCGCCGCCACATCCAGTTGTCGCAGCGCGGAAATGGCGTATTCCCAGCGACCCTCGGCGCACAGGCCAAGAACGCCGCCTTCCTCATACGCTTCCAGCGCCGCCTCGATGCAGGCGGCTCGAACGTCCTCGGCCAGTTGCCGTTCGTCAGGCATTGACGCGTTCCCTATCAGGAGCCGGTGGACTGAGCTCCATTCGCCGGATTCCAACTATTTCTTGCGCAATTCAATCAACAATCCGGTTATTTTCCTGAACCGGTCGGCCTGGATGCCGGCGGCCAACCCCTTGGCCTTGGCTGGGTCGTCGGCGTAGAGCGCCGGAATGATTTCCTGGTCGCGGGTCGCCTTGAACTGATCCCAAATGCTTTGAATTTCCTTCAGCTTGGCGGTGTTCGCGGCTTGGGCCGGATCGGCCATGGCGGTGACCAGCGCGACGTCGGCTTTTTGGCTGGCCTCGACCACGAAAGCGCCTTGCTTGTCGAGCGCGGCCTTGTTGGTGGCGTCCATCATGGCGAGCAGGTAAGCGCGCGCCTGGAGGATATAGCTGTCCACATCGTCGATCGCGGCGGCTTGCGCCAGCGAGGATACCGCCGTCAGGACAATGGCGGCGAATAGGGTGGTAACGGTCTTGCGCATGACAACCTCCTGATAATGGGAACGCCAGTTGCGGCTGGCGACCCATCCTAGGACGGGTTTGTAAAGCGGTGATCGACCGAATGTGAATTATTGTAACCTTCGGGAGGTTTCTGCCGTGGGGGACGGCGGGGCGAACGCGCGTCGCTCGGGCGTAACCGAGGAAAGCGCCCCGGACGGACTGACGCGGGTATGGCGAGAGCCAGGGAAAGAAACCCCTGACGATCCGGTTGGGCAGGCCTTTGCCTGCCCAACCGGGAAGCATCAGGGGCACACTCCTATTTGCAGGCCCCTGCCTCCTTACCTGTGGGAATCTCGCATTTCTTGGAGGCGCATACCGCATCCCGCTTGCAAGGCTCGCCCGCGGGTTGCGGTGCTTTGCATACCGGAGGCGTCAAGGCCAAGATACAAACTTTCCCATCCTTGCAATCAGCATCGCTCTTGCACTCTTCCGCCGCGAAAGAGGCTTGCGACAAGGACACCGATACGATCATTGCCATTGGCAATAGAAGTTTTTTGAACATGTTTTTTCCCTTGCTTTTTGGTTTGAGGATGGAAGTCAAACACTTTGATTTTCTTTGATTTTTCAATCTCTCTCGTTGCGCGATTGCTCCTGCTCTCCTTTGGTGTGGTGGGTTGAAGAAACCGCGAGGTCGCTATTCTGTCAGCCGGGTGTACAGCCGCAATAACTGACGCGGCAGATCCTCGGGATGACGGATGAGGACGAAACCGTCCTTGCCGAACAAATAGGGTAGGTAGTCATCCGCTTCCTGGTCGATGGTCACACAGAACGGGTGCAGTCCCTCGCGGCGGGCTTCCAGCAACGCCATGCGCGTATCCTCGATGCCATACCGCCCCTCGTACTGGTCGAGATCGTTCGGCTTGCCGTCGGTGAGCAACAGCAACAAGCGGCGAGCGGCGGGCTGTTGCCCCAGCAAGCCGGCGGTGTGGCGCACGGCGGCACCCATGCGGGTGTAGTAGCCGGGCTTGATCGCGTTGATTCGCCCCCGTATCGCGGGGGTGTAGCGTTCGGCGAATGCCTTGATCCGATGCACGCGGACATGCTGGCGCTTGCGGGAAGAAAAGCCGTACAGCGCGAAGCGGTCGCCGGTGACCGCCAGCGCTTCGGAGAACAGGAACAAACTGTCGCGGATCACTTCGATGACCCGGCCCTTGTTGTTGACCCAGGCGTCGGTGGACAGGGACAGATCGGCCAGCAGGAGACAGGCGAGATCGCGCTCCTGTCGCGCCAGTTGCCGGTACAGACCCCGTTCTTGACCGTGCCCGGCGGCGGCGCAATCGGCGGTGTGACGAACGCAAGCATCCAGGTCGAGTTCTTCCCCGTCGGGTTGGGCGCGGCGCCAGCCGCGACCGGGGCGCAAAATTTCGAACTGCCGCCGCAAGCGTTGGGCGTCGCGACGCAGCGGTGGCGGCAACTCGCAGGGCGCGGCGCGGCGGGCGAGCATTTCCTGCACGCAGCAGTAATCCGGCACGAGCAGTCGCTTGCGATAATCCCACTCCGGGAGTTTGATCCCCGGCCCCAGCGGCAGGTCATCCTCGCTGGCGGAAGGCAGGTCGAGATCGAAGCGGACTCTCGATGCCGTGCTGGCGCCATCGCGGGTGA
>CALGOO010000230.1 GCA_937960715.1 uncultured Candidatus Competibacteraceae bacterium | reverse complement strand
GGGCAACAGCAGGGCGAACTCCTCGCCGCCGAGACGCCCCACCAGATCGTATTTCCGAAGTTCCTGCCGGCATGTGGCCACGAAGCCGCGCAGGGCCAGGTCCCCGGCGTGATGCCCCCAGGTGTCGTTGACGTGCTTGAAGTGGTCCAGATCGGCCACCAGCAGCGCCAGGGGGTGATTGAAGCGCCGCGCCCGCTCGATTTCCTCGGCGAGGCGCTGGTCGAAGGCCCGCCGGGTCATGGCCCCGGTGAGCGAGTCCACTTGCGACAAATGTTCCAGGGCTTGTTCCAGCCGCTTGCGCTCGGTGATGTCGGTGAAGGTGCGCACGCAGCCGCCGCCCGGCAACGGCGTGTGCGTCAGCAGGCACCAGCGCGCTTCCCCGCGAATGTCCTGGGGAAACTCGAACGAGAAAGGCTCCCGAATATCCAGTTCGTGGATGGCTCGTTCAAGCATCGCGGTGGGTTGCCCCGTGTATCGCGCCCAGATCCGCAGGACGTCGCGAAAGTCCATGCCGATATGGAACGTGCCGGGGGGCAGGCGGAAAATGTCGAACATGGGACGGTTGAACGCCAGCGTGCGGTAGATGCTGTCCACCATCACGATGCCCTGGGGGATGACGTCCAGGATCAGGTCCAGGATGTCGGCCGGCTTGGAAAACAAATGGGTGGCGAGGTCGCCCTTGTGCGTCGCCCACGCGAGCGCGGTGTGGGCTTCGGGCGGCATCGTCCCCAGTTCCCAGTCGACGCCTTGATCAAGGGGAGGGGTTGCTTGCGTATCTCGCTCGGTCACACTCACGCCTCCCTTCCAGAATTGGAATTCGTCAAGCCGCCCCGGATTTCAGCATGGGTTCGGGCCGCCACGCCGGGCCTGAAAGATGTTCTGGCAGGCCCCGGCGACGGTCTCGGCGAGTTACGCTGCGCTGACCCGCCCTACGCCCCGCTGAGGGGCTGAGGCGGTATTATCCAGATAATTTATAGGTATAGCACGGGGCATTGTTGCGTCAAATTTTTCAACTCATGTTGTCAAACGCACCCCACCCGCGCCGCCAGGAGCCCAACGATCCGCCGACATTCGTCCGGTTGGCGCCGGGGCGGCTTCATGGCCATTCAAAGCCGGCCCGGTTTGGCAATCCGCCGAAATCAACGATAATGGACCACGCCGCCCGCAAGGGGCGATCCTGAAAAGCAGAACCCATCGCCATGAAGGAATTCATTCTCGGCGGCGCCCGTTCCGGCAAGAGCGCCTTCGCCCAGCGCCGGGCCGCCGACAGCGGCCTCGGTGTCACGTACCTCGCCACCGCGCAGGCCGGCGACGCGGAGATGGCCGAACGTATCGCCCGCCATCGCGCCGAACGGCCCGACCACTGGGCGCTGGTCGAGGAACCGCTGGCGCTGGCCGCCGCCCTGCGCGCCCACGCCGCCCCGAACCGCTGCCTGCTGGTGGACTGCCTGACGCTGTGGCTGGGCAACCTGCTGGCCGCCGGCGACGATGCGCTAACCGCCGAAACCCAGGCCCTGTTGACCGTGCTGCCCACCTTGCCCGGTCACATTCTGTTGGTGAGCAGCGAAGTCGGCCACGGTATCGTCCCCACCAACCCGCTGGCTCGTCGGTTTCGCGACGAAGCCGGCCATCTGCACCAGGCGGTCGCCCACCGCTGCGACCGAGTTAGCTTCGTGATCGCCGGCCTTCCTCTCATCCTCAAGGATTGCTTCACATGAGTCATCATTGGTACGACGCCCCCATCGCCAACCTTGACGCCACCGCGCTGGCCGCCGCCCGTGACCGGCAGGCGCAGTTGACCAAGCCGCCCGGTTCGCTGGGTCGCCTGGAGGAACTGGGCGTCACGCTGGCCGCGATGCAGGGCGGTCAACGACCGCGAGTGGACAAGGTGTGGATCACGGTGTTCGCCGGCGATCACGGTGTGATGGCCGAGGACGTTTCCGCCTTTCCGCAGGTGGTTACCGCCGAGATGGTGCGCAACTTCGCCCGAGGCGGCGCGGCCATCAGTGTGCTGGCCCGGACCTGGGAGGCGCGGCTGGAAGTGGTCAACGTCGGCACCGCGCAACCGCTGGAAGACCTGCCAGGCGTGCTGGACGCCCGGGTCGGACCGGGCACGGCCAACTTCGCGCGCGAACCGGCGATGACGGTCGAATGGCTGCATGATGCGTTGGCGGCGGGTCACGATGCCGCCGAGCGGGCCGCGATCAACGGCGCGCGGCTGTTCATCGGCGGCGAGATGGGTATCGGCAACACCACCAGCGCCACCGCCATCGCCTGTTCGCTGCTTGGCTTGCCCGCCGCGCGTCTCGCTGGTCCCGGTGCCGGTTTGGACGCCGCCGGCGTTGCCCGTAAGGCGCTGGTCATCGAACGGGCGCTGGCCCACCATCGCAGCGATCAACCGCTGACCGCGCTGCAACGGCTGGGCGGCTTCGAGATCGCCGCGCTGGCGGGCGCCTATCTGCGTTGCGGTCAGCTCGGCCTGCCGGCCCTGGTGGACGGCTTCATCGCCACCGCCGCCGCCCTGGTCGCGGTGCGATTGCGCCCGGAACTGGCGGTTTGGCTCTTTTATTCGCATTGTTCCGCCGAGCCCGGCCATCGCCAACTGCTGGACGCGCTGGCGGCGAAACCGCTGCTCGATCTGGGCATGCGGCTGGGCGAAGGCAGCGGCGCGGCCGTGGCCATGCCGATCCTGCGCGCCGCCGCCGCCCTGCACGCCGAAATGGCCACCTTCGCCGAAGCCGGAGTTTCGCGGGCATGAGCGACGATTTCACCGTCGTGGATTTGCTGCGGCACGGCGAACCGGAAGGTGGCCAGATGTTTCGGGGATCGGTGGACGATCCACTCAGCCCGCGCGGCTGGGAACAGATGCGCGCGGCGGTGGGCGACTACCGTGACTGGGACGCCGTGATCACTTCACCGCTGATCCGCTGCGCCGCCTTCGCCCGCGAACTGGCCGCGCGCCTGGATCGGCCGCTGGAGATCGTCGACGACTTTAGCGAAATCGGCTTCGGGGTCTGGGAAGGCCGTAGCGTCGCCGAGGTGCATGACGCCGATCCGCTGGCGATCGCGCAATTCTGGCGCGACCCGGTCGCTCATCCAATCCCCGGCGGCGAACCGGTCGAAATCTTCGACCGGCGCATCCGTCGGGCCTGGGACGGGCTGATGCGGCGCTATCACTGTCGCCATGTCTTGTTGGTGGCCCACGGCGGCGCCATTCGCATGATTCTGCGGCAACTGCTGGACATGCCGGTGCGGCGGATCTGGCGGATCGAAGTACCGTTCGCAGCGCTCAGCCGCATCCGCCGGCACCGTGACCCGGAGGTCGATCCCCATCTGGTGTTCCACAACGGCCGGTTGGTATGATCCGCGCCTTCGCGCTGGCCCTGCAATTGCTGACCCGATTGCCGGTCCCCTCGTCCAGTGGTCCACCGCGCCCCGAGGACCTGGGACTGTCGGTCTTGTTCTTCCCGGTGGTGGGGCTGCTGATCGGCGCACTGCTGGCCGGACTGCACACCGCGCTGTGGCTGATCGATCCTGGCGTGTTGGCGGCGCTGGTGCTGGCGGCGTGGGTGCTGCTGACCGGCGGGTTGCATCTGGACGGGCTGGCCGATACCGCCGACGCCTGGATTGGCGGCCAGGGCGACCGGAACCGCACCCTGGCGATCATGAAGGACCCCCGCAGCGGCCCCATCGCCATTGTCGCCATCGTGCTGGTGTTGCTGACCAAGTTCGCCGCCTTGCAGGCGCTGCTGGCCGGCGACGCCCGCGCTCCCCTGTTGTTGGCGCCCGTATTGGGCCGCGCCGCCATCCTCCTGTTGCTGATCACCACGCCCTATATCCGCCCCGACGGCCTGGGTGCGCCCTATGCGAATCATTTGCCCCGGTTGAGTTGTGGCTTGCTGGCGTTACTGGTCGCGGTCGTAACCGTCGCCTTCCTGGAATGGCAAGGTGGGGCGCTGCTCGTCGCGCTGGGCCTGGGTTTGGTCGGGCTGCGCCGTGGATTGCTGGCGCGGTTGGGCGGGATCACCGGCGATACGCTTGGCATGGCCTGCGAACTGACCGAAACCGTTGCGCTGTTGGCGCCGGTGCTGCTGGCCGAGTAACGCAACTCCGCATTCGGAACCAGCGGCGATTCCGGGTGATGTCGCCGCCGGCGGACAGCGCCGTTGCGCCTCCCGATCTTTCCCCCTAGAATGCCTACCCCTCGCGGCCCGGCCGGGCCGCGACTCCTTGCCTCACCGTCTTTGCGGGAGGCTGTTCCAATCCGTGGGGAGCTTTCATGCGTCATTACGAAATCGTGTTCATGGTCCATCCCGACCAGAGCGACCAGGTGCAGGCGATGGTGGATCGCTATCGCGCGCTGATCGAGGAAAACGGCGGCCGGATTCATCGGTTCGAGGACTGGGGCCGGCGGCAGTTGGCCTATCCGATCAACAAGATCCACAAGGCCCACTATGTTCTGCTGAACGTCGAGTGCAGCCAGCCGGTGTTGGAGGAAATGCAGAGCGCGTTCCGCTTCAACGACGCCGTTATCCGCAATCTCATCATCCAGAAGGACGGCCCCGAAACCGAACCGTCGCCGCTGATCCGGTCCCGCGACGAGCGCGAGACCCGCGACGAGCGCGACGAACACGAACCTCGCGGCCGTCGCGCCGAGCGGGAGGAGGGCGACGACGAGGCCGAAACCGAGGCCGACGACGAGGCCGCCTGATCCGGCCGCCGATCGCGCGCCCCCATGTCGTCCGCGCCACCCGCCGACAACTGCCTGATCATCATCGGTCGGTTGGCCGGGACCTGCGAGACCCGGATCACGCCGGCCGGCGTGCCGATCAGCCGTTTTCTGCTGGAGCATCGTTCCGAACAATGGGAAGCCGGTTTGCCCCGCGAGGCGCGCTGCCGAATTCCCGTCATGGCCTGCGGCGACGCCCTCGCCGACCCCGCCCGCCGGTTGGCGCCGGACGCCTGCGTCCGGATTTGGGGTTTCGTCAGCCGCGCCAACCATCGCGAGGGCGAATACCGGTTGGTATTGCACGCCGCCCGCATTGACATTCTCGCTACCGAATCATTCGAGGGTTGATCATCATGTCGCGCTTTTTCCGTCGCAAGAAGTTTTGCCGTTTCACCGCCGAGGGGGTCAAGGAGATTGACTACAAGGACATCGCCGTCCTGAAGAACTACATCACCGAGACCGGTAAGATCGTGCCGTGCCGCATTACCGGCACCAAGGCCCGCTATCAGCGGCAGTTGTCGGTGGCGATCAAGCGCGCCCGGTTTCTGGCCTTGCTGCCGTACTGCGACCGGCATTGAGTTTCGGTCGGGTGGGGGTTTCGTCATCGTCGCCGCCGCCTCGCGTCACGCCCATGAAATCGCTCGCCGCCTTCGTCATGCGCGGTCGCTCGGCCGCTACCCTGGTCGCGGCGGTCGCGGCGGTCCTGTTCTGGCTGTTCCCACCGTTCCTGATCGTTTCGGGGGCGACGGTGGCGCTGGTGACGTTGCGTCGAGGCGCGGTCGAGGGGGTCGCGTTGATGGCGCTGGCCGGGTTGGGCGCGGTGGCGCTGACCGGACTGGCGCTGGGCGCGCCGTGGCCGACGCTGGGCGTGTTGCTGATCCACTGGTTGCCGCTATGGTTGTTGGCTCTGGTGTTGCGCGCCACGGTGTCGCTGTCCCGGGCCTTTCAGGCCGCGGCGTTGCTAGGTCTGCTGGGCGTGACGGGCTTTTACCTGATGCTGGGCGATCCGGCGGCCTGGTGGAGTGGGGTGCTGGACCAATGGGAACGGACGCTGGCCTCGCTGGCGCCGTTGGGCCAGCCAGCGGCGGATCGAGTCGTCCTGGACCAATTGCTGGCCCTGCTGCGGAAGTGGGCGCCGTATCTGCCAGGTCAGACGATTGGCGCGGTGTTGTTGTTCGTGCTGGCGGGGTTGTTGCTTGGCCGCTGGCACCAGGCGTTGCTGTTCAATCCCGGCGGATTTCGTTCCGAATTTCACGAGTTACGGCTGGGCGCGCCCCTGGCGGCGTTCACCCTGGGGCTGTTCGGGGCGGCCCTGCTGTCCGGCTGGCTCCCGCTGGGCAACGCCGCGCTGGCGCTGAGTTTGCTGTACACCGTGCAGGGTGTCGCCCTGGTTCATGCCGTGGTGTTCAAGCGACGCCTGTCCACGGCCTGGTTGCTGCTGTTCTACTTGTTGCTGCTGGTCCCCCCATTGTCGCAGGGGGTGATGGCGCTGGGCGTCGTCGACGCCTGGGCCGATTTTCGCAATCGGGTCCGACCGAGGTCGGACCCGTGCTGAGCCGCGTTTGCATATCGACTGGAGTTTCGAACGATGGAAATCATTCTGCTGGAAAAAGTCGCCAGCCTGGGCGTTCTGGGGGATCGGGTCAAGGTCAAGCCGGGCTATGCCCGCAATTTTTTGATTCCCAGAGGTAAGGCGACCGAGGCGACCGCGGCCAACCTGGCCCGCTTCGAGGCCCGCCGCGCCGAGCTGGAGCGGATCGCCGCCGAGTCCCTGGCCAAGGCCAGAACCCGCGCCGAGCAGTTGGCCGAGCTGATCGTCACCCTGTCGGTGAAGACCGGCGGCGAAGGCCGGCTGTTTGGCTCGGTCGGTCCGGCCGATATCGCCAACGCGGTGTCCGCCGCCGGCATCGAATTGCAAAAGCAGGAAGTGCGATTGCCGACCGGATCGATTCGCCAAATCGGCGAATACGACGTGGACCTGCACTTGCACGGCGAGGTTCGGACCCAAATCCGGGTCAATGTCATCGCCGAGGCTTGAGCACCGATCGGCGCGCGCGTCGGGGTGGGCTACACTAAGATGACCCCCCGCGCGAACCTGGCCCGGCGGTGGTCAGTCCACCCAGCGGGCGCTTCTCCCTTCGCGGGAATTTCGTGGCCGCGCCGCCGGACCCAGCCGACGGGCGGCGGATCGCCGGTTTGGCTCCGAGAGTTCCGTCATGCAGCCCGTTTCCCCGTTTCCCACCCGCAAGGATCCCGCCGCCGAGGCGTTGCGGACGCCGCCGCATTCGCTCGAAGCCGAGCAGGCGGTGCTCGGGGGCCTGATGCTGGACAACGTCGTCTGGGATCAAGTGGCGGATCGCCTGGACGAAAGCGATTTCTACCGCAACGATCATCGGTTGCTCTTCCGCGCCATCCGCCGCCTGGCGGAAAGCGGCAAACCCTTCGATCTGCTGACGCTGGCGGAGTGGCTGGAGAATAACAACCAGTTGGAGGAGGCGGGCGGCTTCGTCTATCTGGGCGTGATGGTGCGGGATACGCCCAGCGCCGCGAACGTCCGCGCCTATGCCGACATCATCCGCGAACGGGCGATCCGCCGCGAACTGATCCGCGCCAGCACCGAAATCGCCGATGGCGCCTACGATCCCCGGGGCCGCGATACCCGGGAGTTGCTGGACGCCGCCGAGCAACGAGTGTTCGCCATTGCCGAGCGAGGTTCCCGCGCCCGGCAGGGCTTCACCAGCATCAAGGACTTGCTGGCGCGCACGGTGGAACGGATCGATATCCTGTTCGAGCGTGACAACCCCATCACTGGCATTCCCACCGGCTGGCAGGATTTCGACGAGATGACCGCCGGCCTGCAACGCGGTGATTTGATCGTGATCGCCGGGCGGCCGTCGATGGGCAAGACCGCGCTGGCGATGAATATCGTCGAATTCGCGGCGATCCAGGTGAAATGCCCGGTGGCGGTATTCAGCATGGAAATGCCGGGCGAGAGCCTGATCATGCGGCTGGTGTCCTCGCTGGGGCGCATCGATCAGCACAAGGTGCGCACCGGCCGACTGGAGGAGGAGGACTGGCCACGGCTAACCTCGGCGATCACCATGTTGTCCGAGGCGCGGCTGTTCATCGATGACAGCTCCAGCCTGAGTCCGACCGAATTGCGCGCGCGCGCGCGCCGCCTGCATCGGCAGGAGGGGCAACTGGGGCTGATCGTGGTGGATTATCTCCAGTTGATGCAGGTGCCGGGCACCACCGAGAACCGGGCCACCGAGGTGTCGGAGATTTCCCGTTCGCTCAAGGCCCTGGCCAGGGAACTGGGGACACCGGTGCTAGCGTTGTCGCAGCTCAATCGCACCCTGGAGCAGCGCGGCGACAAGCGGCCGATCATGTCGGATTTACGCGAATCGGGCGCCATAGAGCAAGATGCTGATTTGATTTGCTTCATTTACCGGGATGAAGTTTATAACCCCGACAGCCCCGACAAGGGCAAGGCGGAAATCATCATCGGCAAGCAGCGCAACGGTCCCATTGGCACGGTTCCGCTCACCTTCCTGGGACAGTACACCCGTTTCGAAAGTTATATCTCCGAAGCGCGGTTGCTGGGCCAGCAGCGTGATGATTCAGCCGCCAAACCCAAATTGTCGAAACCCACTCGGTGAGTTCCAGCCATGAGTCGAGCAACGACGGTGCGTCTCGATCTGGGGGCGCTGGTTCACAATCTGCGGCGGGTCAAGGCGGTCGCGCCGGGCCGGCGGGTGGCGGCCGCCGTCAAGGCCAACGGTTACGGTCACGGCCTGGTTCAAGTCGCCCAAAGCCTGGATGCCGACGCCTTCGCGGTGGCTGGCATCGAGGAGGCGCTGACCTTGCGCGAGGCCGGCGTCACCCGCCCAATCCTGCTGCTGGAAGGCGTGTTCGAGGCGGCGGAATTGCCACTGTGCGCCCGCCACGGTTTGGAGAGCGCCGTCCACCATCCCGACCAGGCGCGGATGCTGGCAACCGCCCGCCTGGAGCGGCCGGTACGGGTCTGGCTGAAGATCGATACCGGCATGCACCGGCTCGGCCTGGAGCCGGAGATGGTGCCAACCCTTTTCCAACGCCTATGCACCTGCCCTTCGGTTCGGGCCGACATCGGCCTGATGAGCCATCTGGCGCGCGCCGACGAGCGGGATTGCGATGACACCCTCCGGCAACTGCGAACCTTCGAGGCGGCCACCGCCGGTCTGCCCGGCGAGCGCTCGCTGGCTAATTCCGCCGGCATTCTCGGCTGGCCGCGAACGCATTTCGACTGGGTGCGGCCCGGCATCATGCTCTATGGCGCTTCGCCGTTCGTGGACAGCCTGGCGCCCGCCGAGGATTTGCGGCCGGTGATGACCTTCCATACCCGGCTGATCGCGATCAAACGGCTGCGTCGGGGCGAGCCGGTCGGTTACGGCGGAACCTGGGTCTGCCCCGAGGACATGGATGTGGGGGTAGCGGCGGTCGGCTACGGCGACGGCTATCCGCGCCATGCGCCATCCGGGACGCCGGTGTTGCTCGATGGCCGCGAGGCGGCGCTGATCGGCCGGGTTTCCATGGATATGATCACCCTCGATTTGCGCCGACATCCCGAGGCCCGGATCGGCGATCCGGTGGTGCTGTGGGGTGAGGGTCTGCCGGTGGAGCGCATCGCCCAGGCCGCCGGGACGATTTCCTACACCTTGTTGTGCGGAGTGACGGCGCGGGTCAAGCACGACGTGGTTTCCGCCGGTGGCGAGTAAGCCCCGCACCGTCTACGTCTGCGCCGAATGCGGGGCGCAGGCCAGCAAATGGTCGGGCCAATGCGGCGACTGCGGGGCCTGGAACACCTTGCAGGAAGCGCCGGCCGCGCCACTGGTGGGCAAGGGTGGCGCCAAGTTTACCGGCTACACCGGTTCGGCGGTGGCGGGGGAGGTGCGTCTCCTCGCCACGGTGGATGCCAGCGCGGAAGTCCGCCAGTCCTGCGGCAATGGCGAACTGGACCGGGTGCTGGGCGGCGGGCTGGTCCACGGCTCGGTGACGCTGATCGGCGGCGATCCCGGCATCGGCAAATCCACCCTGCTGTTGCAGGTGTTGGCGGTGCTGGCGGAACGCGACCGGACCTTGTACGTCAGCGGCGAGGAATCGCCCCAGCAAATCAGCCTGCGCGCTCAGCGCCTGCAACTGTCGCGCGACCGCTTGCGGTTGTTGCCGGAAATCAACGTCGAGCGGGTGCTGGCGACCGCCGAAATTGAGCAGCCCCGGGTGATGGTGATCGACTCGATTCAGACCGTGTACACCGAGCGGTTGCAATCGGCCCCCGGCTCGGTGGCGCAGGTGCGCGAAAGCGCGGCGCAACTGGTGCGCCATGCCAAGGCAACGGGGACGGCTCTGTTCCTGGTTGGGCATGTGACCAAGGAAGGCGCGATCGCCGGGCCGCGGGTGCTGGAGCACATGGTCGATACCGTGCTGTATTTCGAGGGCGATCCCAGCGGGCGGTTGCGGGTGCTGCGGGCGGTGAAGAATCGCTACGGTCCGGTGAACGAACTGGGCGTGTTCGCGATGACCGAGCACGGACTGAAGGAGGTCAGCAATCCATCGGCGATCTTTCTGTCCCGCCACGAGGCGCCGGTGGCTGGCAGCGTGATCATGGTGACCCGCGAGGGTACCCGGCCGCTGTTGGTGGAGATTCAGGCGCTGGTGGACGATTGCCATGGCGGCAATCCGCGCCGGGTGACACTGGGGCTGGAGCAGAACCGGCTGGCGATGCTGTTGGCGGTGCTGCACCGGCACGGCGGCGTGGCGATGTACGACCAGGATGTCTACGTCAACGCGGTCGGCGGGGTGCGAATCAACGAGACGGCGGCGGATTTGGCGGTGTTGCTGGCGGCGCTGTCGAGCTTCCGCGACCGGCCACTGCCGACCGATCTGGTGGTGTTCGGTGAGGTGGGACTGGCCGGGGAAATCCGGCCGGTGCCGAACGGCGAGGAACGGTTGCGGGAAGCGGCCAAGCACGGTTTCAAGCAGGCCATCGTGCCGCGCGCCAACCTGCCCCGGCGCGGCGGGCGGGTGGAGGGACTGGACGTGCGCGGCGTCAGCCGGCTGGGCGAAGTGATGGGGAATGTCTAAGAGCCTATACGAAAACTAACCTTTTGTTTTAAATAACAAATTGATGTGCAATTGAATTTTAAATTAAGCAGGGTGAGATACCACCCACCCTGCCTATTGTCACACTACTTCACGCCGTCAACCGCTCGTTCAACTCCACCAGCACCTTCTGCGTGGCGATGGGAATCACCGTGCCGGGGCTGAAGAAAGCTGCTAGGCCATTGCCGAATCACGAGATCCAAAAACCGCTAGTTGTTTTCTTGCCGCTTCCAAGAATTCCTTATCTTCCGCATCCCAAATCGCTTCTACCTGTGGCCCTTTGGCAAGCGTGGCAAGATTACTAATGAGCTGGCCCAAGCGAACTTCAGGAAGTTTCTCGCTTGGCTCGCTCAACGCCTCAAGCAACTCCAATCGTGTTTGACTGATCATAACAATCGCTCTCCCACCGTTGGTAGATGTCCGCAAGGGAAAGGAAAATGTCCAATCACTTCGGCTGCGACTAAAATTCCAGGTCTTAATTTTGCTATACGACTGGCGCGTGTAACCCCGTCGAAAATAATCAACGCTCCATCGGAGCCACGATAAACCAGAATCGGTGGAATTCCCTCAGTTGAAGCGCCGTAATGGGCAATTTGCCGTTGCAGCTTGACTGGATCAGCACCGTTTGGCCGGGTCGTTGGCAGGTAACCGTTCACTCCCCCTCCCGGCGGGAGGGGGTTGGGGGGAGGGTAAGTCGTT
>CALGOO010000229.1 GCA_937960715.1 uncultured Candidatus Competibacteraceae bacterium | reverse complement strand
GTCCTTGCGGTCGGTGACCACGATGACTTTGAAGCGCCGCAAATCCGGTTGGGTGCGCAGCTTCCTGACCAGAAACACCATCGTCAGGCTCTTGCCCGAGCCTTGGGTGTGCCAGATGATGCCGCCCCGGCGGTCGTGTTCGCCGTCCTGGATGCGGGTTTTGCCGGTGCGCAAGCGGGCGAGTGCCTTGTTTACGGCGCGGAATTGTGGATAGCGGCAGACCGCCTTGAGGGTTTGACCGCCTACCGCCATGAACAGCGTGAAGTGGCGGATGAGGTCGAGCAGGTTGGACGGGGCCAGCATCCCGGCGATAGTGCGCTCCTGTTCGGAGAGCGCGGTTTTGCCCAGACGGGCCGCGACTTCGGCCTCGGTACGCGGGACGACGGTTTTCCAGGCGGCGAAATGTTCGAACAGGCCGCCAATGCAACCCACTCGGGTCTGATCGAAGCTGGAGGCAATCAGCAACTGATTGGTATGGAACAGCGGTTCGTTGCCTTCGTTGTCCTGGACCTCGAAATTGGCCCGGCGCTGGTTGCTGTAGCGGCGCAGTTGATCCACCGCCGCCGCGAGCGGTTCTTGCACCGCCGGGCTTTTGCACTCCACCACCACCAGCGGGATGCCGTTCACCAGCAACACCAGGTCGGGAACGATGAACGCCTTGCCGCTGTTGTAGCCCGGCGGGCAATCCACCCGATATTGGTTGATGACGGTGAACTGATTGCGGTCGGGATGCGTCCAGTCGAGGTACTGGATCGTTTGGCCGCGCCCGCCGTCCCAGTCTGGCAGGCCGTCCACGGTGATGCCCTTGAGCAGCAGGTCGGTGGCGATCCGGTTGGCTTCCATCAATTTGGCCGCGCCGATGCGGGTGATGGCGCTCACGGCTTGGGAAATCCGCTCGTCGTCCAGCCAGGGCCGGCCGTCGCGGGTGTTGAGTTCCATCAGCTTGGCGCGGAGCACGCTTTCCTGCACCACTTGGGCGAAGTGGGCGCGTCCCGTCACAGCCGGGTCGTCGATGTCGCCTTGTATGTGTCGCCAGCCCATGCCGACCAGTTGCGCTACAAAAGGTTTTTCGACGGTTTCCAGTTCCCAGCCCATTCGGATATCTCCAAACTCAGTGCAACCAACCCTTTTCCGTCAACTGCGTCCATGCCGTGCGGATGTGATCCGGCTTGAACACACGCTGCTTACGGGGGTTCCAGGCATGAACCTGGTGGATGGCCGTTTCGGGAGTTGTTGCCGGGGCTTCACCACGGGGACCGCCGTGATGGGCAACCCAATGGGTGGTGGCCAGCAACTCCATGCCATAAGGGGTTTCAAAGCCTTCGATCAGTTCGGCGACCTGTGCAAGCCGGGCCAGCGATTCGTCTTTGTCGGCCAGGAAAGCGGTCGCTTCCTCAACCGCGCCGGGAAGAAAGTCGATCTCGGCCTCTGGTTTCTGGCTATCGCCGTAACCCCGGATGAAATGCCCCTCCATGATTTCCAAGACCTTGTTCAGGTTGGCGGCGTAAGGACCATAGTGACCCGCCTGGTACTGCAAACGCAGCGGTTCGCCGGCTTCTTGTAGGAAATAGGCGAGTTTCTGCACTTCCAGAAGCGTGCGGCGGTAGTCGAGGGCGGAATAGGCATCCATCAGCTTGATGAACAAGGCGCGCGCGGGCGTCATGCGCGGGCGAACGGTTCGCACCGGCATCGCCTTGGCGTCCGGGGTGCCTGTCGGTTCAAACAGTAAAATCCGAACATCCGGCAACGCTGAAAAAGCCTGTTCGATCATCGGGCGTACCACACCCCAGTCCAGCCCGCCCAAGCCGCAGCCCAGCGGCGGCACGGCAATGGAGCGAATGCCCAACCGCTGCACCTCGGCCACCAGCGCTTGGAGCCCAGTAGCGATGTCCTCAAGGCGCGACTGGCCGCGCCAATGGCGCTTGGTCGGGAAGTTGATGATGTAGCGTGGGCTGATCAGACTACCGTTGTCGGTAATCAGCATCTTGCCGGGCGTGACCTCGCCCGCGCGACAAGCCGCCTGATACGCCTTGAAGTTGGCCGGGAACGCCTGTTTGAACTGCAAGGCGATTCCCTTGCCCATGTGGCCGATGCAGTTGACCGTATTGACCAGCGCCTCGGCTTCGGCTTCCAACAAATTGCCTCGCGCGAGTTCAATCATCGCCATCCTCTCTCTTAGTCAGGACTTTCGCTAAACCCGTAAACTCGTCATACCCGCGAAAGCGGGTATCCAGTCTTTTCAGCGCCTTACTGGATTCCCGCCTACGCGGGAATGACGGAAAAGGTAAGTAAGCGAAAGTCCTGTTAGTAATACCAGTCCGGTTTGGGCGACACCGTGGGGTGTGCCCGCTGCGGGAACTGGTCGAGTATTGTCTCCACGCGCTGCCGCATCGTGTTATCGAGTACCGCGATGCCGCGAATCAAGGACCAATCGAGTACCTGCCAGACCAGAAATTCCGCCTGCTTGCGGCGTTGCCGATCGTTATCGTCCGGTTGATCCGACCAGTAACGCTCGCCGACGATAGTCCAATCCACTTCATCCAACCGGGTCAAGTCGTCGTACTAGTGGGTGAAACGGGCCAAACCATGACCGTCCGAAAATACGAACCGGCATCCCGCCTGCTGCACAGCTTGCGCGGTCGTTACCAGATAGATCAACGGCGCTTGACCTTCGTGGTAATCCGGCACCCGCCCGGTCTTGAGGTTCAACAGCATCACCGACAGCGGGCCGAAGTAGAAGGGCACGTAATCGTGAACCGTACCGCCTGGCCCGCAGGGAACGGATTTGACCTGTCGGCTGGCCTGAACCGCCGCGCTGTGAATGGTCCGGTAGGGCAATCCGTCGTTCGGGGTACAGTTTGGAGCGTGTAAAGCACCCCGCGTCAACAATGTGGTGAGATTGTCCACATGTACGAGGCGGTAAAGCCTTGTCGGGTATGGGTGCGCGGCGTTCAACCATCAAGCCCCCGCCGTCCAGTCAGGCATTTCCAGCAGCAGATAGCGTGGCCGTCCGTTGCCGACTCGCGTGACCATCAGCCTGACGCTCACGGTCTGGTACAGGTGTGCGTTGAATTCGTCGGCGGTCGCGATAGCCAGCCCGATCTTGCCGGCAATCACCTCGTCGGTTTCTTGCAGCTTGAACTCGAACGTTCGGCGTTTGGGTAAAACCCCCTGAAACTCGCCCTTGAGAATCTGTTCTTCTTCGTGCAGGTTGTCTTGGCTCATGCGCTGGAGGCTGCGCCGAACCTGCCCGGAGTCGGTGAAGCGGAATGCCCGGTTGCGGAACTGCAAGGTGCAAGTTGCGTCGTTTTCGGCGAGGGTGTTGATGAAAGCGCGCACTTTGTCCAAAGCCCGCTGGTCGAGTTCGGCGGCGGAATCCGCCAGCAATTCATCATCGGGATCGGTGGAGCCTTGTAGCAGGTTTTGGGTGCGTTCCAGCGCCAGTTCGACGGTGCTTTGATCGTCCAGCGTTAATTGTCCCAGCCGGTATTCTTCCAGTTCGAAGCCGAACGACCCCAAGGCGGTGCTGGTGATCAGCAACTGGTTTTGTTCCCGGTTGGGAATCGGCCCCATCGCCGCCAGGGGCGCGGTGAGCGAGGCGGCCACGGCGGCCACGGCTTCGGTAAAGCTGTTGACCGCTTTCATGCCGAAGTCGGCGAAAATGCCGTGGCTGTCAATCACCGGGCGACCCTTGAACGTCAGCCGTGCGCGGGCCGGTTCGCGTTCGTCAACAGGCGCTTGTGCTAAGCGTTCATCAACGACACGCAAGCGCGACTCTGTGCTGATGCGGGTAATTCGCGCGGAAGCCGTCAATTCGGCCAGCCGCTCCTGTAGGAATTTGCGCTCGGCCAACAAGTGCAAACGGTCTTGTGAGTTCATGATGACCCTCCTGTTTCCGCGAATGGGGCAAGTCGCGCCAGCGTTGCCTCATCTGGGTCCGGCGCCAATTCGATTTGAACAAAGCCTTTCCACAACTGATTGCGGCGATGCGACCACAGGCTATACCAGTAAGCCGACCAGAAGGTCAGTTCACGCGGGGGCAATGCATCGAGTTCGACCACATAGGCATCGACCTTGAACCGCTCTTTGGCAACGGCCTGATCGAACAGTTGAGCTACTTCGTCGGTGAGTTTCAGATCGACCGGCGTATGAATGAAAGTCACTACGTCGAGATCGCGCGGAGCACGACCTTCAAGTGTTTCGACATCCTCCAGAAAACTGCCGTTCAGCCATTGGAAGCCGTTGATGAGTCCCGTAGCGTGTAGCGCCGCACGGTAGCGCAAGAAGCCCTGCAACACGTTGCGCCGCTCCGGGCTGGTGCTGAATTGATCGACAAAATCGATCAGCGATACCGTGTAGGGCGAGCGTTCTACCGAGGTCGGGTTCAGGGCATTAATCGGCGGAATGACGCCTTGCGCATTCCAAGCCGGGATTGGAACGAGGGTCATGTGGATTTTCCTTTGAGTTCTTTGGACGCCGGTTTTTCGCCGGAAAGCAGCGCCGTAACGCGCACCCGGCCAGTGAGAAGATCGTCCATGAGGGCGGATTTTAGAGATTTTAGCTTAGCTAGATTTTCTTCTTCTTTGCTGGTTCGCTTATCGTTTATATTTGCACGCCTCAAAATCTCATCCTGCTCATTCAGTGTTGGCCATACGAAAGAAAGTCCCATTATTACGGCACTATTCGCAACGTCGCGTCCACCTGAATTTACATTAGATCTAATTTGTGCCTTGATGCGACTATCGAAAGTGAGTATCTGTTGAAGAAAATATGGATTTACCTGGTTAATGTTGATAGAAATCCTCATAAAATTAGACGACATTATCCAACCAGATTGCTTTTCCTCGATAACGACAGATCGCCCTACATCCGCAACGCGAGAAAAAACAATATCACCAGTAATAAGCTGAAAGTCAGATAGCGCATGAGCTTTTTCTTCACTTACATACAAAAGCTCTTCTTCGATAAACTTCCCAGTTCCGAGGGAACCAATGGTAACGACAGGACGCCCGGTATCACACCAATGCTCGCCCTTTAACGAAGACCCAAATGGCCCAGTTCTAAGGATACTCCTCAAAGGTGGTGCTTTCTCCTTTAATCCCGTAACCTCCCACTCCCTCGGAATCCACCCCAACGGCGATTCCTTGTAGAGATGCGGCGCTTGTTCGACGGGCGGGCGCAGTTGGCCGTTGGCGTCGATGCCACGGGTCAGCAGGTCATGCAGCAACCCCTGCTTCACCTGTTGCAGCTTGGCAATGATCGCCTCGGTTTGGCGGATGGTGGTGTCGAGGGTGTCGAGGATTTGGGCGATTGCATTCTGTTCACTTTCGCTTGGACAAAAAACTTGTATGGCTTCAAGAATCTCTTTATCGACGTGTGGGATTCCAGTTCCATTAGTCTGATTCTTCAGGATTTGTTCGCTATTTTTCATTAGGTGAAAAAAGAAGGCTGGCCTAAATTTTGTGCTGTGACCAATTCGTGCCATAGTTGAAGCAACTAACCCATTCTTTGCCTTAAAAAATTCGCCCGCGTTAGATCCATCCCAAAGCAAAACGGTATCGCCATTGGAAACGCGCACTGAATCACTACTAGCTTTAGCAGCAATGCCATCAGAGTTACTTCTTAGATATTCAGGGCTTAAATAAATCTCCGCACCGTTCCCGAAATACGGGATAAGTAATGGTGGTTTTCCTTTTTTGATAGATATGTAATCGCCAAGCACTACAAAATCAGACATACCCCAACCCCTCCAAAAACCGCCGCAACTCCTGCGCCGCTATTGTAATAGCCGTCATTCCCGCGAACGCGGGAATCCAGGTTTGTCTTACCCGTTGCGCTAGATTCCCACTGGTGCGGGAATGACGTGGAGTGGAGACGAGTGGCGCTGGATTCCCGCTGGTGCGGGAATGACGTGGAGTGGAGACGAGTGGTGCTGGATTCCCGCTTTCCCTGCGTTCACGAGGACGGCAATGACGTTGTAGTTCGTAGGGTGGTATCGGTTCAGACATACCCCAGCCCCTCCAAAAACTGCCGCAATTCCCGCGCCGCTATTGTAATAGCCGTCATTCCCGCGAACGCGGGAATCCAGGTTTGTCTTACCCGGTGTGCTGGATTCCCGCTGGTGCGGGAATGACGTGGGGTGGAGACGAGTGGCGCTAGATTCCCGCTGGTGCGGGAATGACGTGGGGTGGAGACGAGTGGCGCTAGATTCCCGCTGGTGCGGGAATGACGTGGAGTGGAGACGAGTGGCGCTGGATTCCCGCTGGTGCGGGAATGACGTGGAGTGGAGACGAGTGGTGCTGGATTCCCGCTTTCCCTGCGTTCACGAGGACGGCAATGACG
>CALGOO010000228.1 GCA_937960715.1 uncultured Candidatus Competibacteraceae bacterium | reverse complement strand
CGAAGCCCGTCCACTCAGACGGGCTTCTTCGTTTTTGGAGGTATGATGCGCTTCACCATCAGTACCGTTTGTGACCCGTGGAGAATCGAGTGTGCGCACATTAGTTCTGGCCCAAAACAAAGGGGGCGTTGGCAAAACGTCCATCAGTCGGATTCTGTCCGAATATTTCGCCAGGCAGGGTTATCACGTTCTGGGACTAGACCTCGATCCCCAATGTAACTACTCGCGACGATTCCTGAGCATGGACTATGATCCCGCCGATCCTGACGGTGTCTACCCTGCGATTCATCCCGCCTACCTGCCCCAGGAACATGGTGAATGGGACGGGCGCAGCTCAACCGCGGATATCTTTACCCACCATCCCACCGTGCCCTACCCCTCCTGGGTGGACAATCTGGAGGTGTTGCCGGGACATGGCGAGCGGTTGCGCCAGTTGGAATCCCAGGCTCGGAATGACGCCCAGACGATGTCCCAAGCACTAAAGACGTTTCTCGAGCGAGATGACCTGCACACGCACTACAACCTGGTCATCATCGATACCTCGCCCTCCAAGGATGCGTTAACCCGCAGCGCCATGGCGGCAGCCACTCATCTCCTCATTCCTACTTTGTTGGAGACCCAAAGCACCGAAGGTCTGGTTGGCATGTTGGCCTTTTGGCGGCAAGTCAACCGTTCGCGGACCGCGCCATTAGAGATTGTTGGAATCCTTCCCAACCGGGTCAGGCCGGTGGGACTCCACGAAGGTTTGCTGGAAGGTCTCAGGGGGCATCCCGGTACGGGCAGATTCATCACGCCGGTTACCCTGGCGGACCGGATCGCTTTCGCGGAGTCCGACCATACCGACGCCAAGCCGAAATCCGTTTTCGATTTGCCGAAAGCCAACAAGGCCCGCCTGGAAGCCGAGGCGGTGGGCCGCTACGTTCATGGAAAGCTGTTTGCCTAGGAAATCGCCATGGTGAAAAAGAAGACGTTTGGACTACCCGCCGGACTGCCTCTGGCGGATATCGTCAAGGAAGGAGAAGCGGAAGCCGGCTCCTTCGTCATGGAAATTTTGCCCATCGCCCGCATCGAGCCAGACCCCGACAATCCACGGCGTCTGGGCCTCAATCCCGCCAACCCGCGCGAACTGGACGCCGCCGACCCGCTTTACGCTCGCAAGAAGGCGGCGCTGGACGGTATCGAGGAACTGGCGATCAACATTGCCCGTTTCAAGGTGCAACAGCCCATCAAGGTGTACCGACACGACAAGGGATATCGCATCGTGTTTGGGGAGCGCCGTTATCTGGCTTCCATCCTGGCGGGTGAAAAAACGATTCCAGCCTGGGTGCTACCGGAGCGGCCGAAATTCCTGAGGACTTTACAATTCTCCGAAAACGAACATCACGACAAACTGGATGCCTGGGAGCGACTGGAAAGCGTGAGGTCGGTGGTGGATGAATTTGAATCCCATGGCGAGGAAGAAATCCGCTCCGCCACGACGCTGGCCGAACTCACCGGTCTCAAGCTATCGATGGCCAACAATTATTTCGATCTGATTCAGGGGCCGGACGACGTGCGCGAAGCACTACGGTTTCGCGCGATCACGAACATCCAGTTGGCGGCCGAGATTGCGCGCGAGCCCGACGGGGCCAAACGACGGGCCGCCTTGGAGGCGGCTCATTCGGGAGCAACAGTGGACCGGATCAGGACGGCGTTCAAGAAAGCCGTTTTGATACCCCGGTCCAGCAACCGGGGCAGGCCGGCAAAAAACGTGACGCTGGGAAAGACGGCCAATACCGTGATCGTGCGCCGGATCGTCGAGGCGGTTCTGGGGGATGCGTATCAAGAAGCCCTCGGCGGCGAGGTCCACTGGAATGATTTTAATAGCGTCACGGATGCCTGGAAAAAGCTTCTGGCCTATCTTGAATCCGTTGAAGGATCCGCAAATTGAAACGGGTTGCCTGTCGGATGCCGCTGGCCTTGAAAACCCTGCTCGGCCAAGCGGTCACCGACGATGGTTATGGAGGAAAGGGAAAAAGTCGTTGGGTGCGGGAAGCCTTGACTCAGCTTTTCGAACACGATCCGGATCTGATGAATGTCGGGGTAGGAGACGATCTTGAGGTCAACGATGCCGAAGATGCGTTCTTCCTGAGCATGGAAAACGAGTTGGCTATCGATGCTGCGGTGGAAGTCATCCGTTCCCAGTACCCTCGAGCCGAAGGAATCCAGTCGGCAATCATTCGAGCGGCGGTGCGTTATCGATTGCGCCAGAGGGTCAAAAAATAGCCACTGCTGCGGTCACCGCAGTAAATTCAAAACCGCTTTCAACCTACTGTTTTATAAAAAATAAAAAGAGTTGGTATTTTTATCAAAAATCCAGGCGGAAACACCCCCGAGGAACTGTTTTCCTCGGGGAATGCAGCGGGAAGGCACGGTAGGAAATGAACGACCTCGCAGCTTGCTGCGGGGTATGTATCCTAAAAGGAAATTAATCCCGTCCGGCGAACACGGTGTCGAGCAGGATGGCCCCAGGTTCGACGACCACTACCCGCACGCGGGCCGGGGCGCTCCGACCCATTGGCAATTCCAGTGGAATCAGATCGGCGGCGTCGCTTCCTTCAGTGTCATAATCCACGACCGCCACCCGCAGTTCGTCGGGCCGGTCGGCGACGACGGCCTGTACGAGACCGCCCTCGACGATCACCGCGACGCGGTGGGGGCGGGTCAGGAGATAAGCCAGTACCCCGCAACGGGGGCATTCGCCAGCCGGCATGATCCCCCCTGGCTCCACCCGCGACCAGAAATCGCGGATCGGTTGCGTCTCTTCCAGGGCGCCGGTCCAGCCGCAATCGTCGCAGGCGCAGAGGTCCCGCACCTCTGCGGTAGCCGCCCCCCGGTGGTGGTGGCCCAGCGCCGCGTCCAGCCAGCGGTGGGTATACAACCACTCGCCACCGGACCGGGAGACCACCACCGCGCCGCCGCCGTAGGCGGCCAGATGCGGCTGGGAGCTGTCATAGCTCCATTCAAATCCCACCGGCGGCAGATCGAAACGGCGCAGGATTTCCCGCACGAAGGTAGCGATTTGATCGATCGAAGCCTCCTCTTCATCGTGGATCCACAAACCTTCAGGCTTTGCCGCAACCTTGAATCGGAGGAATTCACCGGCGAAGGGTTGCCAGTGTTGAACCGACGCCCGGACATCGGCGGGCGTATTGAGAATCGGCTCGGTTACCGCCTTCGCGCCGAACGTCGGTTCGAGCGCGCGCAAGGCCTCGTAGTAACTTGACGCCCAGCGGGTTTGGTCGGGCGTCAGGTCGAACAGAAAGGAGCAGTACGTGTAGTCATCGGCCATGTCAGGTCTCCAACAAAAGGGTCAAACCCCGGTGGAGAGCGCCCCCCGAGGAAGCGCGCTCTCCGGGGGGTGGATGGAATTCGATCCGCACTGGATCCGGGCGCGCTCGCCGCCTGACGCGCGCGCCCCTCACCGGTTCGAATCGGTCTCACGTTGCAACAACTGCTTCAACACCTGCCGGGCTTCCGGCGCGGTCCTGATGGTCGGGACCAGCAGGCCCTTGAGCCGGGCCTGATGCTCGATCTGGCGCAACAGCGCCGGCGGAAGTGGTTCGCCGGGCGTGGGTTGAGGGGGTGCCATCCGGTCTGGAAGCGGTGTTTCCGGGACGGATTCCGCCGGCGGCAACCGTGTCACGACTGCGCCAGCGCTGGCCGGCGATGGTTCTAGCGGCCGTGAAGGCGCCGAATCGGAGGGTTCGCCGGGCAACTCGCGGGCGGCGGCCCCAAGGGGCGGCGTCGTGGCCGATGGCCGGCCCACTAACCCCTGATCCTGCTGATCCTGGGCTTCGTCCGCGTCCAAGACCTCGCCGCCGAATCCCAGGGCCGCGACCAACCGCTGGCGAGCGGCCGTTTCACCGATCTCGTGATCCTTGTACTGCACGACCGGCTTGACGGCCGACGCCGTCGCCACCACCCGGCCGGTCGGGTCCAGCAGCCGGGCCTGAAAATGCATGTCCCGTTCCCAGCCGGTGAAGGGCGGCAGACCCACCTCGTCCGGCTTGCGCCCGGCCTGAATCGCCGCCTCGTACAACCGTAGCAGGCCAGGCCGCAGGGCCAGGGCCTCCCGGGCGGCGACCACGACCGCATAGCCCTGCGCCGGGCCGTAGCGGTCCAGAAACGCCGGCAGGCGGTGCGACAGGGCGGTATTCCGCCACGCTGCCATCCGAATTGAAAATCTCGACGACGTTGGTTTTCATGGGTTCTCCTCGGTAATCGTACGACAGCCGGGAGCCGTGACCCCGCTTCCGCCGGGAAGCGGGCGCTCGACATCCCGGGATGATGGATCGGACGGCGCGCGCCTTTAGGCCCCGCCGGTCAGGCGCCGCTCGAGCAGACGAAACAAGGCCGGCGCGAGTTGATCCAGGTCGGTGAGGTCCTCCGCGTCGCGCGCGCCGAACAGGCTCTGGGCAAGGCGACCGGCCTGGATGCCTAGGCCGACCGCCTCGATCCCGGAGTTCCGGCAGCGGGCGATCAGCTCCCGGGTCGCCTCCCAGTCCGCCGGGTCGCCATCGGTAACCACCAGCAGCAACCGGCGAGCCTCCGGCCGCCGCAGCAAGGCATAACCCGCCCACCAGAGCGCTTCCGCCAACGGCGTGCCGCCCTCGGCGCGCAGCGCGAACCGTCCGGCGGCCCGGCTGGCCCGCTCGGCGAACCCGAGCAAGGGCACGACCCGATCGGCGGCGGAGCCGGGAAAGGCGGCCACCGCCACCGCGCAGCCGGGAATCTCCTGCAGGGCGAGGGCGGTGGCCAGCGCCGCCCGCTGGGCGACGGCGATCCGCCGCTGCATCGAGCCGGACCGGTCCAGCAGGATCAGGACGGCGGTGTCCGGCGTTTTTCGCCGATCCCGGGCCAGAAACACGCCCGGATCGCGACAGATCAGCCGATACAACTGCCGGCCGGCCAGGTGGTGACCGCGCCGGCCGCGCCGCCGGGCTTCCGTCCGGCTGGCTTGCACCAGCGCCGCGAGGCGCCGCCGCAAGGCGACCGAGGCCGCCCGAACGTCGGTGGCCAGTGCCGCCGCCGCCGGTGCGACCGGCGCCGGGTCTGGTTCGGCCATGGTCACGGCGCGCCGGGTCCGGACGGCCTCGGTCGCTCGGGCATTCAAGCGTTCCCCCAGGTGTCGGCCGAGATCGCCCCAGTGGGGGTCCTGGTCGGCATCCGTTGCGGCGAGAATCGCCTGGAGCACCGCACCAGCGGCGGCGTGACCGGCACCCTGGCCTGAATCTGAAGGCGGGTCGCGGTCGCCGGCGGTCCACTCCGGGTCGCCGTTGGGATCGCCCGCATCGCCGTCCTGACCGTATGTTTGGCTCCGATCCGGCGGGTGATCCTGATCGGAGCCGCCTTGACCGGCAGCACCCTGACCTTGACCCGAACGTTCGGCGCTGTGACCGGCGTTCGAACCCGGCGGGTCGTCGGAGCCGTCCGGAGCCTCATCCAGGCCCTGGCGCTGACTCGAGCCCGGCTCCTGACCGGAGCCATCGCGACCGAGGTTCTGACCCCGAGCGCGATCGTTGGGATCGACGTCCGAATCGGTCGGCGCGCCAGGAGTGCGCCGACCTGGCTGGGGCGCCGGATCGGCGGCGTTCGGCGGCGATTCCGCCTGCGCCGCCGCGAACATCCGCTGAATGCGTTCGGCCAGGTCCACCGCCGCTGCGGTCGAGGATACGTGCCGCACCTCGAAAGCCAGCGCCGCCAGCTTGACCATGACGCCGGCGGGCAGCGTTTGGCGCAGCAGGGCTTCCGCTTGATCGGCCAGCGGACCCAGCGCGGTTTGGCCCAGCACGTCCGCCCGCAGGCGGTACAGCAGATAGGCCTGAACTTGGCGAACCGGCGGCCAGTCGGCTTCGGGAACCGCCCAAAAGTCGCCCTGGGCGACCAGATGGCCCACCAATCGGGCCAAATTGTCCCGGCAGCCCGGCAGTTCCCGGCCGAGCGCGGCCTCGATCCGAACGTCCTCCAGAATCCGGGCGAGCGTCCGGCCCAGCGGGGTCGCCGGCCGCGCTGCGGCGAAGTCGGTGTGGCGCAGATGAGCGCCCTCGTGGTCCAGAAAACCGTTGGCCAGGATCCAGGCCGCCGCATCCGCCGCCGGCAGGGCCGGCAGGTAAATGGTGCGGCCGTCGGTTTGCGCCCGCGCGGCGCCGATGACGACGTCGACCCCCAATTTCCGGCCCAGAAATTTGGCCAGAATCGGCAGGGCGTCCAACAGGGTTTGTCTTTGCATGGCGACCTCCAATAAGCTGGGAGGCAACGCCCGCCCTTGCGGGGAGGACGAACGCCATCCTCCCGCGAGGAAAGTGAATACATGTAGATCCCGCCAAGGCGGGATCAGTTAGAAGAACCAGTCCCCGACGAGGGCAGGAACCGGCGTGCGTGGTCGGCGAACTTCCGTGAGGGGTTCCACCGCCTCAGCGACCGCTGGGCTGGGTGGTTCCGGGTCCGGGAAGACCGCGTCGGCGTCGGCGTCGGACTCCACCCTGATCGGGGACTTCCCCCGAACGGTGATCGTTTCCGCCGAATGGGGAGCGGCGGCGCCGAGGAGGAAGGCCGGTTGCCCCAGAGCGCCCAACGCCACGGCGTCGGCGGGCAGCGCCCGCAAACGGTCGCCGTGCGCCTTGAGCCGCTCGGGGTTTTCCAGGATCGCCAGCAACCCCAGCAGGGCGTCCAGATCGCGACCCTGGATCGCCCCCTGGCGGGGCAGATCGCCCAGAGTCTGCTCAAGGTGATCGGCCAGGGGGCGCACCCGCGCGTCGAGGAAGGCCAGGCCCGCCAGCTTGTCCCGGAGGGCCAGCACGGGCCGCAGGGCGCGACGGGTCACCCCCGTCCGACCCAGGAACGAGCGTTCCAGGGTCTCCCGAGCCAGTGTGGCCACCTCGCGGAACAGGGTCTCCGCCAAGCCGGCGGCGGCGCGAGCCAGGCCAGCGTGCGTCACCTTCCCCGGCGCGGTCAGTTGGAGCGCCTGCGCCGCAAACGACAATCGTTCGGCGACGAACCGCGCCGGCACCATCGCCCCGCGAATCAGGGCGGCCCAGTCCGGATGTTCACGGATCCAGTCCTCGACCAGGTGATCGAAGCGGGCCAGAAACCGGTCCCGTTCCGCACCGAACCGCCGCTCGAGCGCGTCGAGGCGATCCAGCAGCCCCTGGGCCTGATCCGCCGGGACCAGAAAGCCGCCGAGGAAGCGGACCCCCACCGCCAGGCACTCGCGCCGGGCGGCCGAGCGCAGGCTGGCGAACGGCCGTAGTTCTTCGGGATTGATCAGCTTCTTGTTACCGAAATGCACCAGCCGCTCGGGCGGCAGGGTGCGCCGATCCAGCCCCAGATCCTCGGGGCGCAAGCGTTGGCTGGCGGTCCAGCAAACGATCTGGAGATGAATGAAGACGACCCGATCACTGATCGAGTCGAAGGGGACGATATCGCTCATGGTCTCTCCTGATTCATCCAGGGGTGCGGACCGTCGTCTCCGGGGAGCACGACGGGCGCCCGCCCCGGACGCGAGTGGAACGCCGCCGGGCACGGGCGCCGGCGGCGGTGAATCCACGGCCAATTAGTAAAACCACTCGACGGGGGCGGGAACCGCCGCCAGCAGCTCGCGGAGCGGTGGGGGAATCAGCCCCAACGCCACCGCCAGCCCCGTCTCCAGCGCCAGCGGCGCCGGCGGCTGGACCAGTACGGCGCCGGTTTCGTCGGCGACGAGCAGGTCGGGGTCGTGGCGGGCCAGCGCCAGCAGGAATACCGCCGGCGCCGGCGGATCCAGGGGTACGCTGCCCTGGCCACGGCCGGTCGCATCGAGCCCGTCCGCCGGATCGGCATCCGGCGCCACAACCCCGAACGACCAGGTCTGGCCCTCGGCGAGATGGAGGTGAATCCGCCAGGCTCCCGCAGCGCCGCAGCCCCGATAATCCTCAATCAACCCATGGTGGTGCAGCGTTTGGAGGATGGCGCTCGCCGCTTCGCCCAAAGCCGGCAGCGCGGTTGGCGTTGGGGTGGCCGCCATGGCGCGCGGGCCGCGCGGCCGGCGCTCCCAGTACAGCCGAGGGGCGGCCGGTACGGGGGCAGCGGGGGCCACCGGTTCGGCGGTCTCCCGCACCGGTCCCAGCAGCCGTCGGCTGGACCCATCAAATCGGAAGCGGCCCAAGCCGTGATAGCCTTGGCGCTCCTGCTCCCGGATCCGGGCCAGGGCTTCGGTGGCGGGCGACTGCCGCCGGCAACGAACCGCCGGGACGTCGGCCGTGCGCAGCCGGCCGCCGGTTTTGCCGTAGAAGATCCGTACCCCGGCCGCATCGTGGGCGATAGCCCAATCCTTGCTGGAGCCGTCCGGGTGAGTGAAACGATAGGCACTGACCACCAGTTCAGCCATGGCCGGCCTCCTCACCAAACACGCGCTGGACGATCCCGAAGATCGCCGCCCGGGTTTCCGGTTCGGCGCGCCCGGTCAGCGCCCGGTCCAGCGCGTGCTGCAACGGCTGGGGCGCATTCCGGTACAGCACCACCTTCCGGGCCCAGCGGACCAAGGTCCGGGTGGACAGGGTCACCTCGATCGGCGCGCGATCCTCCTGCCCGCCGCCGAACAGGGCCCGCACTTCGCCGGCGACCGCGATCATCGCGGCCCGCAACGGTTCTGGCAGTTCCGGACAGGCCCGCGCCAGCAATTCGGCTTCCTGCGCTGGTTCCGGGTAGTCCACGGCCATCAGGCTGAACCGGTCCAGCAGGGCCAGGTTCATCCGCTGCGTGCCCAGATAAGACCCGGTGGGATCGCCGCCGCCGCCGGTGTTGGCGGTGCAGATCAGCCCGAACCCCGGCGCCGGCCAGACGACTTCCCCGCCGTTCTCGGCCAGCACCAGCGGGCCGCCGTCGAGCACCCCGTTCAGCCCGGCCAGTTCGCCGGGATCGAGCAGGTCGACTTCGTCGAGGAGGAGGACCGCGCCCAGGCGGGCCGCCAGGGTTAGTGGCCCGTCCTGGAACAGCACGTCCCCGTCGAGGGCGGTCAGGTGACCGAGCAGGTCGGCCAGTTCCAGATGCTGGCGACCGTTGACCCGGATCAGATCGAGGTTGAGTCGGGCGAAGGTTTCCACCACCACCGAACTCTTGCCGCAACCGGTCGGCCCACGGATCCACAGGCCATCCGGGCAGCCGGCCTGGCGCTCCCGCAGCCAGCCGAGCAGGTCGCTCAGCACGCCGGGGCGAAAGCAGTAGTCCAGACGAGCCGGCGGGGTCAGCGGTCCCGGCTGGGACCAGCCGGTCAGGGTCAGTCCCGGCGGCGCGGGGATGCCGAAGGTCTCGGCGATGTCGAAGGCCTGGGGAACGCGGGTAGCCGGGATCGCGGTTTCCAGCGCACCGACCGTATTCGTTGACGTGGTCATCAGGGAATCTCCTCGAAATAGAACGGGGAGACGCCTCTTCCCTGGGGAGAGGGCGTCTCCCCAAGGGGGTGGTTGAAAGGGTCCGGGCGGGCGGTTTCCACCCAGGACAGGGGTTCGGTTCCCGCCGGGGGTTACGCCTTGGCCACCGGATCCGGCGCCGGGCTGGCCGGCGCCGGATCCGGAAAGCACAGCTCCGGGTCTTCTCCGGCCGCGCAGTGGCGGCGGAAGTCGCAGAGCAGGCAGGGCGAGTTATGGGCCTGACGCGGCCGCCGGGGAAACCGGCTGCGGCCGATGTCTTCAGCGAGCCAAACCCACTTCTGGCGCAAGTCCGCCAGTTGGTCGGAGGTACGGGCCGGCGCGAGCGCCGGCCCGCGGATTTCCGGCCCCTTGCCGCCGTGGCGGCTCGCGACCTTGCGTTTCACCAGTTCCCAGAAGCCGACTCCGGCCACGGGTTCCAAACCGCCCAACGCCTTGGCGTTGGCGTCCAGGAGGAGTTGATAGGCGGCGAGCTGGTCGGCGCGGGCCTCGAACGCCTCGATGGCGCCGGCCTGACTCGGGGTTTTGAGGTCGAGGATCAGGATCCTTAGCTGGGCGTCGAGTACGACCAGATCCGGTTTCCCGGTCAGGTTGAGACCGGGCGCGAGCGGGGCTTCCAGCCGCCGTTCGAGCAGCGGTTCGCCTTGCCCGTCGAGCGCCAGCGCGAGCTCCGCCTGGGCCCAGGCGCCGGGAAAGAGCGCCAGCAGCCGCTGGCCGGTGGCGCGCAGTTCCACCGCCGACCACGGGTTGGGATACTCCAGGGCGGTGGTGGCGGTGTGGTGGTCCCACACCGCCGTGAAAGCCGCGACCGGATCGCAGGACTCCCCGCGCACCCCGGCGCGCAGGTACTGCTCGATCGCCTGATGCACGGCGTCGCCAAATCCCAGGGCTGCCGGGCGGAGCGGGCGATAGGCCCTGACGACGTAGCGGTACCAATACTGCCGGGGACAGTCCTCGTAGGTCAGCGCCGCCGTGGGTGAGAGTTTCAACATGAGAGTGGTCTCCTGGGCATGAAAAAGGGGGAGACGCACTGCCCTTTGGCGGGGAGAACTCGTCTCCCCAGGGGGGTTAAACCGCATCGAGCGGAGTCGTTTCGCGCGCCTGTGCGCGAAGGGTCAGAGAACGGCGGTCTCGCCGGAGGCCTCAAGCGGCTCGCGGCAACGTCTGCTCCGGCGCTGGGCTGGCCGGGTGGGTGCGATAGTGCCGGACAGCATCCTCCAGGGCGCCGGGGAATACCCGCCAGCCGGCGTAGGCGCGCCCGATCTGGCGGACGACGACGGCCCGGCGCTCGCCGGTCGGCGTCCGATAGCCCCAGAGGTGGAGCACAGCGCCTTCGATGGCGAGCAGGGCGGTCGCGTCGATGACCGCCCCGCGCAAGTGGGCGGCGATCTCAAGCACGAGGTGGCCTCTCATCATCGATGGACAATCTCCGCGGGTGGGGTGAGGCGGCGTTTGCCGAGTGGGCCCGCGCGCTCGGCGCGGTTTCCTCGGTGGTCCGGGCGGCGAGCCGTGGAGCTCGGCGCAGGTAGGCGGGGCGATCGAACAGCGTCCAGTCCGGTTCGGAATGGTGCTCGGCGGACCGGGCGGGAGGCCTGGACGGGAAGGCGGCTAGCCTTCGCTGCCGCCAGTGCATCCGAACGGTGCGGGCGACGCGCCGGACCGCGAGCCGCAGGCCGACGAGCCACAGGATGACGCACAGGTAACCGACGAGCGTCACGCTGGCGACGATGAGGATTTCAAACATGGGGGTCTCCTGAAACGCAAAAACCGGAGACTCCCGATCCCTGGCCGGGGCGGGAATCCCCGGCGGGGGGTTGATGCCCGCGACGGGCGCGGGAAACGAGCGCCTGGCAGGGCCTGGCGCGGGAAGCGACGGCGGACGGAATCCCTCCGGAAAGGTTCCCGTTAGGACCGCACCGGCCACCACGCGCCGGTCGAGGCGCGCGGGCGTGGCAGGCAGGGCGTGGGGGGCGAAACGCCAACACCGCTCTGGCGGCAGCGCACTCGTCCCGGAAGACGGGCGCGGGGCGCGAAGGACGCGACGCGGAGCGGCGCCATTTGGAACCGACTGGCCGCTGGCCAGCGGCGAACCCGCAGAGGCCGGGCGGCCCTTGACGGGTGGGCGAGGGCTGCCGGGGACGGGTGGCAGCGACCCGACTCCTGATGCGGTTGAGGAGCGCAACCCCTTCCCGAAGGAAGGCCCTTTTTTGGGGGTGGGTGGGGCGCCACCACCGTCCGCGCAGGACGGTCCCGGTTTTGGCATGATCGGGCAACACGTGACAACCACTTCAGCATAGACGGAAAGAAACTGCTTGACAATCGGGCCAGGGTGGCGTTCCCGTTTTTTACGGAGACCGACCGGTTGTGTTCGGAGGGACTAAACCATGCGTCTATGGTCGTTGAGGCGATGCGGGAAGCCGGAACCGCCGTGCCCGCCAGGGCTCCTGAAGCTGGAAGCGCCGGCTGCGCTCTGGCGCGATGCGCGGGGCCAACGGTGGCCCGGTGATTTAACCGCAGTGCTGAATCTGCCTGCGGCGCAGTACGCGGCCTGCGTGCCCCACACCCTGGAAAACGCCGCGCGGTTTTTGCAACGGTTGCCGGCGGTCGAGGCGCCGGGCCAGCCCCTGGTCCTGTCGGTCGGCCTCGACCGGGCGATAGCGGCCGTGCGGCGCTACCGGGCCGATCCTTGGGCAATGCCGGGGACGGCGACCGACGCGCGGTGGTCCTATGCGGTGTTCGCGGCAACCTGGTTGTGGGTGATGAGCGCGACCGGCCGGCGCTGCGCCTGCGGGGTTTACGATGCGCAAACCCGGCCGATCACGATCTGGCCCCCGGCGATGGGGCCGATGACGCGGATCGTGGGCGCGACCTATTACGACAGCACCTGGCTGCCGCCCCAGCGCCAGTTCGGGTTTCAAGCCTTGTTGCAGCCGTGGCTGGTGCCTGCCGCTGCCTGGGCGTGGCTGCGCGAGGAACGCGCGGTGGGCGCGGGCTGGGTGGAGGGTACGCAGCAGTTGCGGGGCCGGTTGTACGAACTGATGCGGGATACCGTCGGGGACTGGTTTCCCGAGGGCGCGCCGGCGCCCCGGCCCACGGCGATCCCGTACCGACCGGCGCCGCCGGCGCCCGTGGTCGCTCCGGACCCGATCACCGCGCTGCCGCCCGCCGTGGCGGATGAGCCCCCCGCGACGAACACCCGGCCCGGAACGGCGCCGGAGGAGGGCTCGGTGGCCACCAACGCGCCGTTCGCTCCGGTGGCGGATCGAGCGCTGCCGTTGCGAGACGCCCTCCTGGCGGTGCTGCAGCGGCTGGTGGCGGTGGAAACCGCCAGCGGGCGGCTGAATCAACCGGAAGGCATCGCCTGGCTGGCCGGCGATGCGCTGTGGCTGAGCGGGGCCTACCTGCAAAAATATTTGCCCAAGCACGAACGCCGGCTGTCCTGGCGGCAGGTCTATCCCACCCTGCGCCAACTGCGGATCAGCGAACCCACCGGGCAGGAACCCTTGCAACCCCTGCGGCTCGCCCACGCCGGGTGGCAACGCGACAAGGCGCTACTGAAGTTTTCCGCCGTTCTGTTCTGGCCTGAACCGTCGATCCGACCGGCGGCCTTTCCGGGCACCCTCACCCCCCTGCCGGGCAATTCAAGAGAGAGGACCGTGCGACCCGGGGAACCGCCGCCGGGCGACGGCCTGCCGGATGGCCCGGCGGCGGTAAGACCCCGGTAACTGAAAACTTGACGGTTGCAAAAACCCCGAAATCCTGTTAAGAAAACGCCCATCCTGGCGCAGCCAGGAACCGGTTTCCCCCGTGTTGCCCGATCACGCCAAAACCGGGACCGTCCTGGCGGACGGTGGTGGCGCCCCACCCACCCCCAAAAAAGGGCCTTCCTTCGGGAAGGGGTTGCGCTCCTCAACCGCATCAGGAGTCGGGTCGCTGCCACCCGTCCCCGGCAGCCCTCGCCCACCCGTCAAGGGCCGCCCGGCCTCTGCGGGTTCGCCGCTGGCCCGCAGCCAGTCGGTTCCAAACGGCGCCGCGCCGTTTGCCCTGTTGGCGTCTTCCCTGGATCCGCCGCGTGGAAAGCCGGGGAACCGTCGCGTCCGCGCGCCTCTTCCTTCCTTACGGGGGTTGGCGTTCTCCGCCGCAGTAATCTCCTTCGCCGTTCCACGTGAATCATCCTTCCCAAGTCGTTTCGCCGTGTGGTTCCCGCCGGTCGAACCGGGTGGCTTCCGGTCCGCCTGGCTTTGGAACCTGCCGGTGACCGCACCGATCAGGCTTGCCGCCCAACGGGCGCCCTGTCCACGCTCTCCGCCCTCCGGCCGTTCTTCGGTCCTGATGGCAGTGCCAATGTCGGTTCCCCGAGTCCGGTTCGGCCGGACGCCCCCGCGAGCGCCTGGCGTCCGCGTGGGAGATTCGCACATCCGGGAACCCGAGGGATGCGCGCCGAACGATCCTGGATTCGGTCGAGGTTCCCAGCGGTGCCCAACCGCTGCAACAAGGTGGGTGATGCAATCCAGAGTAGACGATGGGTATTGAAGACCGTAGCCCCAGAAGACGGAAGGCCGGTGATTGAAGGCGGAAGGTCAGGATGGAGAACGTCAGGACGTGGAAAGCCGGGATGCAAAAGGTTTGAAGCCAGCGGGACGCGAGGAAGCCGGGTGGTTGAAAGGCTCGGACGACGGAAACTGGAAATTGAACACCGGAAATCGAGAAAAAGGAACGGGGTGGAAATCCCGAGGGCGGGAAAGTGACACGAGGAGACGGTGGCCGACCCACGCCACCGAACGCGAGCGGGTTGCGATCCTCGACCGCGTTAACGAAGGGATGGTGCAATCGGGAGCGAAGGATGGACGAGCGCGGGGGATGGAGACGGTGGCGGCAGCCGACGGTTGAAAACAGGGTATTTCGAAGCGGAAGGCGAACGAACGCGAGGTGCGCGATGAACGAGCCACACGGGAAGGCGATGATGATGGACCTGGAGGAAGGTGAGATGTACGTAGTGCGGAAAGGACATCTGGTGCATCTGGAACGGCGCGAGGAAGACGACGAGGGGATGCGCCGGGTGCGTGTCACTGACACGGCCTATCAGGCTGCGGTCGAACTGGGCCGGCGCATGCGCAAGCGTATGCGCGGGTATCGGCCGGACGTTGCGCTGGTGATCTCGGCGCTGGTCATGCGAGCGGCGGAATCGGCGGACGCGGAGGAGGTGGTGCGCACCTTCGTCCAAATGTTGTTCGGCGAAACCCCGGTAACCGTGGTTTCGGACTGAACGGGGCGGCGGTGCGCCGATGAGGTGGGTGAAGGGACGAGAGCGATGGGACAGGATGCCCGGCAACGGGAAACGCGGTCTGGTCAAGACTCGGATTCGCTAGCGGAGCAGTCGGCTCGCCGGAGCGCGGCGTCCGCGGGGACAGACCACGAACGTGCTCCGCCGTGGCGGGCGGAGAGGCTCCACGCTCGGTTTCCCGGCTCGAAGATCACGCTCCCGGTGGGACTCATCCCAGCGGGAGGAAAAAACTCAGCGCCCCTGGGGGCGCATCAGACCCTCGACGGAGGGTCTGGGACTGGAGTGCGTCGAGCGTGGGGCCTCCAGTCGAGGGACAAACCCTGAAGCAAGGCCTTCCCGCTGAGCGGGAATCGCGAGCCGGTGGTGCATAGCAGAGAACGCGGCGGGGATCGGGCGATTCCCCGCCGGGGGCCGGGTCCAGTCGGGACGCGGCGAATGGCGGGTTGGAATGGAATGGAATGGATCTCATCCCGATCCTCCGGGGTGGATCCCAGGAGAGCGACAGCATGAGCGACGCCGGGAAAGAGGTGAACTCGGTCATCCGGCTGCCGGGGACGGGGTCGAGGGCGCGGAAACCTTCAGCCCCCGCCGCGCCCGACCGGCGGGTCCCGTATCACGGCAAGCTGGCGCGCGCCTTGGCCAGCCTCAACCGGGTGCTGGCCGGACATTTGGCCTGCGCGGCCAACCGGAAGAAAGTCGTCGGCCACGCCACCCGGGCCGACCGGCGCTACGTGCTCGGTCAATGCCTGCGCGACCTGCACGCCGCCGGCTACCACATCGAGGACGTCCGGCATCTGGCGACCCGGCATCTGCGGGTCCTGGCCGGCCTCTGGGAAACGCGGGGCTACTCGGCCAGCACCCTGCAGAAGCGCTTCAGCATCCTCAACACCTTCTGTGGCTGGATCGGCAAACCGGACCTGGTGGGCGATCCGCGCCACTGGCTGGCCGATCCGGGGCGCTTCGCGCGCCACTATGTGGCCCGGTACGACCACTCCTGGGTCGGGCAAGGCGTCGATCCGGAGGCGGTGTTCCAGCGCGTGGCCGCGCGGGATCCGGTGGTGGCGCTGCAACTGCGGTTGCAGGCGGCCTTTGGCCTGCGCGCCCAGGAAGCCATGCTGCTGCGGCCCCATCAGGCCGACCGGGGCGCGGTGCTGGAGGTGAACTGGGGCACCAAGGGGGGCCGGCCCCGGCAGGTCCCGATCCGCACCGAGGCGCAACGGCAACTGTTGGCGGCGGCGCGCACCCTGGCGCCACAACCCCATTCCGCGCTGATCCCGGAGGCCTACCGCCTGCGGTCCTGGATCCAGCATTACTATTACGTTCTCCGCTCCTGCGGCATCCACCGCCGGGCCGGCCTCGTCGGCCACGGCCTGCGTCACGGCTACGCCAACGACCGTTACGAGGAACTCGCCGGCCAACCCAGTCCGGTGCGCGGGGGCGGCGCGAACCTGGACCGGACCACGGATCGCGCGGCCCGGTTGCAAGTCTCGAGCGAACTGGGGCACGCGCGCGCGCGGATCACCACGGCGTACTCTGGAACCGCCGGACGGCGTGGGTCCGCTCGAACCGGCCGGGTTCGCTCACCGGGCGCGGCGACCAGCGACCGGCCTGATTGATGTTTTGTAACTGATCCGGTGATGGTTCTTTGAAAGTCAATACTTGACAATAGGTTGTAAGCTTTATATATCGTGTGATATAAAACGAACATCAGTCACGCGAATCCCTATGAAGCCGGACAAAATCCGCCAGCTCCGTAAAACCATGGCGCTGACCCAGCAGCAATTCGCCGAACGGCTGGGGGTTGCGTTCGTCACGCTCAACCGTTGGGAAAACGGGCAAGCAAGGCCGTCGGCGCTGGGTCTGGCCAAGCTGCGAGAACTGGCCGCGCGGGCGTCGGGAGCGGCAGGCGCCCCCGGCCCAGTCGGCGGGGATGCGCCGCCGGCGGACAGCCGGGCCGAGCGACTCGATTTCCTGGGCGACGCGAACGCGCTGCGGGTGCTGGTCGAGGGCGAGAGGCTCTCTTATGGCCATCTGTTCAACCCCGCCTTCGCCACCGAAATCAGCGAGATCGATCCGCTGCCCCACCAGCGCATCGCTGTCTACCAGCGCATGTTGCCGCTGCCGCGCATGCGCTTTCTGCTGGCCGACGATGCGGGCGCGGGCAAGACCATCATGACGGGGCTGTACCTACGCGAAAGCCTGTCGCGTCGCACGATCCGCCGCGTTCTAGTGGCGGCGCCGGCCGGGCTGGTGGGGAACTGGCAGCGGGAATTACACACACTGTTCCATCTGCGGTTCAAGATTGTGGTCGGCGCGGACGCCAGGGACGATAACCCGTTCGTCGGCACGCACAGTGATCGGGTCGTCGTCAGCATCGATAGCCTGCGCGCCCCACACCTGTTCGCCGCCCTGCGCGATCCTCGGGTGGCGCCGTATGACCTGGTGGTTTTCGATGAGGCGCACAAGCTCGCGGCGAACCGCGATCCGGATGGCGCCTTCCGACCCACCGATCGCTATCGGCTGGCGGAAGCGGTCGCGGGGGTGCGCGAGTTGCCGGACGACTGGCGACTGCCCTGGGCCGCGCATCATCTGCTGCTGCTCACCGCGACGCCGCACATGGGCAAGGACTATCCGTATTACTGCCTGTGGCGGCTGCTGGAACCGGAACTGTTCAGCACGGAGACTGCGTTCGCCCGATTCCCGCGCGAGTCGCGCGACCGCTACTTTATCCGGCGGGTGAAGGAGGAAATGGTCGACCTGCGCGGCCAGCCGCTGTACCCGGAACGCCGCTGCGATACGGTGAGCTACGAGCTTTCCCAGGGCGACATCAGCGAACAAGCCCTGTACGACCGCACCACGACGTATATCCGGCATCACTACAACCAGGCTCGCTTGCTCAACCGGCAGGCGGCCCGGTTCGCCATGACCATCTTTCAGCGCCGGCTGGCCAGCAGCACCTGGGCCTTGCTGTGCTCCTTCCGCCATCGGCTCGCCAAGCTCGACGCGCTGATCGACGCCGTTCAGTCCGGTCGGATTTCCGAAGCGGAGCTGCGCCGTCAGCAGGAACGGTTGAACCGAAACCTGCGCGACGGACGGCTCGTCGATCTGCTGGCGACCACGACGGCCGACGAGGAAACCTCCATCGCGGGCGGCGAAGAACACGAGGCCAGCGAAGCCGAGGCGCTGGGGGCTGTGATCGCCACCGATCTGGCGGAACTTCGGGTCGAGCGCGATCGGGTCCGGGAACTCATCGCCCTGGCCGAGGCGGTCCACGCCAGCGGCCGGGAGTCGAAGTTCGAGCGCATGGCGGAGTGGCTGCGCGCTCCTCAGTACCGCGATCAGAAGGTCGTCCTTTACACCGAGCACCGGGACACGCTCGACTTCCTGATCCGCCGCCTGGAAGGCATGGGTTATGCCGGCCAGGTGGCTTGTATCCACGGAGGCCTCGGCTTCGAGGAACGGGATGCACAGGTCGAGCGTTTCCGCCGGCCCCACGACGCCGAACAGCAGGGCGCCCGCTTTTTCATTGGCACCGACGCGGCGGCGGAAGGCATCAACCTGCAATTCTGCTGGATTCTCATCAACTATGACGTGCCCTGGAACCCGGCGCGGCTGGAACAGCGCATGGGCCGCATCCATCGCTACGGCCAGAAGCGCGACCGGGTCGCGATCATCAACCTGGTGGCCGGCAAGACCCGGGAAGGGCGCGTCATCAAGACCCTGCTCGACAAGCTTGAGGAGATCCGCAAGCAGCTTGGGTCGGACAAGGTATTCGACGTGGTGGGCCGTTTCTTCGAGGGCCTGGCGATCACCGACTACCTCCAGCGCGCCGTGGAATCGGATGCGGAAGCCGACCGGAACGCCTTGGAACTGGCCGGTCAACTGACGCCGGAACAGATCAAGGCCATCGTGGCGCGCGAACAGTCCATCTACGGAAAAGGCGGCGATGTCCTGGCCGACCTTCCCCAGTTGCGCGAGGCTATGGCCATCGAGGACCTACAACGCCTGCTGCCCGGCTACGTGCGCCGCTATCTCGAAGGCGCGGCGCTGGTGATCGGGGTCGATTTCGTGGGCGACCTGAATCACCAATTCTTCATCCGGCCAAGAAAACGCGGCGTGCTCGAAAGTCTCCTGCCCCTGCTCGAAAGCTACCCGGAGTTCGCGCGCCAACGGTTCACCGTCCACCGCCCGGACGACCGGCGCGATGCCATCTTTCTCCATCCTGGCGAACCGGTGTTCGAGCGCCTGTCCGCGCTGGCCATCGAGCCGGCGCGCGCCGCTGGCCGGCGGGGGGCCATTTTCACCGATGTGAGCGCCACCGCGCCGTATCTCTTCCACGTCGCGCGGGTCACGGTCGCGCGGGGCGCCGATCCAGAGGTCCCGGGGTTCCACGCCACCGACGTGATCGAGCAGCGATTGGTCGGGATTCAGCAGTACGCCGATGGCCGGCTGAGCGAAGCGCCGGTCGAGTATTTGCTGCTGCTGAAGCCAGCAGCCAAGGCCAACCCCGGCAGCGTGGTGTTCCTGACGCAAAGCGATGCCTGGCGCCTCGCGGCCCAGGAGCACGTGCAGTGCGACCTCGCGGCCCGGCTGGCCGAAGGGCGGCGCATGGACGCCAGCCACCGATTGAAAGAAACCGAGGGCTACCTGCAACGGGCCTTCGATTACCAGGAGGCCGAACTGGCTACCGCCCGCAAGCGGTTTACGGCCAGGGCGCGCGCGGGTCAACGGGCGGCGCCCGTCGAATTGGAGCGCATCAAGGCCCAACAGAAGAGTCTGAGCCAACGACGCGAGCAAGCGTTGTTCCACGCCCGGTGCGAGGTCGAGTTGATCCAGCCCGGCCCGGTCGAGATCCTGGCCACCGCGCTGGTCCAGCCCTCGCGGGACCCGGAGGATATCAAGGCCCGCGATGCGGCCGTCGAGCGGATCGCCATGGAAGCGGCGATGGCGTTCGAAGCCGATCGGGGCGCGGAGGTGCGTGATGTGTCGACGCCCCCGCAAGCGCGCCTGGCCGGCCTCAACGACTACCCGGGCTTCGATTTGTGGTCCCGGCGCGCCGGCGAGGAGCGGGGTATCGAGGTCAAGGGCCGCGTGGGCGCCGACGCGATCGAATTAACGGAAAACGAGTGGGCGCGGGCCTGCATCTTGCGCGAGAAATACTGGCTGTATGCCGTGTTCGACTGCGGCGGCGCCCGGCCCAGGTTGCTGCGAGTGCAGGACCCGTTCGCCAAGCTGATCGCCAGGGCGCGGGGAAGCGTGACGATTGCCTATGGCGACATCGCCGCATTGGCGGAAGGCGCTCAATGAAACCGACGGATCAACGTCTCATCGAAGTCGCCTTTCCGCTCAAGCAGGCATCCATCGACTCGATGCACGAGAAGAACGTGCGGCACGGGCACCTCTCCACGCTGCACATCTGGCCGGCGCGTCGTCCCCTGGCGGCCAGCCGGGCGGCGCTGATCGCCACGCTCCTGCCGGACCCAGGCGACAAGGAACAGCGCGATGCGTTGCTCGGGCGGCTGGGTGGAACGCTGAAGAAGACGCTCAGGAAAAAAAAGATGCCCAACGGTCGTGTCGAGGAGATCGAGGCGTGGGAAACCGAGGGCGGCGTGTTGCACTGGGGGCGCGAGTCCGGGCCGGAACTGGACCGGTTTCGGGAGGAAATCCGCAAGGCTTACGGCGGCCGCGCCCCCCGGGTGCTGGACCCGTTCGCCGGCGGCGGCGCGATTCCGCTGGAGGCTATGCGCCTGGGGTGCGAAGTGACCGCCGCCGACCTCAACCCGGTGGCCTGGTTCATCCTGAAGTGTACGCTGGAGTATCCGCAAAAGCTGGCGGGCCAGAAGCGCCGTTTGCCGGATTTTGCGCTGGCGGACGACGAGTTCATGACCGCCTACCTCAAGGCGAAGGGCCTGACGCCCGGGCAAATCAAGGTTCAGTTGCGGCAACTCCGGGCCGGGCAGGCGGTCGCCTGGCCCGTGCCGGCCCTGGAATCGGCCTCGCGCGGCGAGAATTTGAGCCTGCTCGATCATCCGACGCTGGACCCCGACGAGTTGCAAGCGGATCTCGCCTGGCACGTGCGCGCCTGGGGGCGCTGGGTGCTTAAGGCAGCGCGCCGGGATCTCGCGCGTTTCTATCCGACCTACGCCGAATACTGCACGCTCAAGCCCTATCGCCGGGTCCCTCTCGATACCGGCGAACCGTTGAAGTTCATCCCGGTGAACGAGGCCGGCGAGCCGCTGATCGATCTGCTCAATACCGGCTTCGACGCCGAGTATCTCGATAATCCCGCCCAGCCGCGCTGGGTGGCCAAGCCGACCGTGGCCTATCTGTGGGCGCGCACGGTGCGGTGCAAGGCGTGTCGGGCGGAATTGCCCCTGCTGAAGACCTGCTGGCTGGCGAAGAAGGACCACAAGCGCGTGCTGCTGACGATGCGCCCGCGCGAGGACCGGTCCGGCGTCGAGTTCGGGATCGACCCGAACGCCAAACCCGAGGGCGGCAATGCGGCGCAAAAGCGCGAATCCGACCAGCGGCTAGGCGCGGGCACGATGAGCCGGGCGGGGGCAACCTGTCCTTGCTGTGGCACGATTATGACGATGGAGGATTTGCGCCTTCAAGGCCGTGCGGGAAACCTCGGCGCGGTGATGACCGCCGTCGTGGTCGATGGCAACGACGGCAAGGAATACCGGTTGCCCACGGGTCATGAGATGGCGATGGCCCAAGCCTCCACGGATGAACTCGGTCGCGTGTTTGCAGAGATTCCTTTCGGGTTGCCGACGGAGCCGCTTGCGGGAGTTAATGCTCTCGGTTTCCGTGTTCCTCTATACGGCCTCGACCAGTGGCAAAAGCTGTTTACGCCCAGACAACTGCTGGGCTTGGCAACGCTGGTCAAGGTCAATAACCAGCTCGCCGCCGCGCTTCGTCAATCGGATTATCCGGCTGACTGGTTTGAAGCACTCGCCGCCTACAACGCCGTGGTGTTTGATAAAACCGCGGACTACGGTTCGTCGCTCTGCACTTGGCATAACTCGGGAGAAAAAATTAGAAACACCTTTGCTCGATTTGCTTTACCAATGGTGTGGGATATAGCGGAACTATCCATATCCAACGAAGTCGGCGGCAGCTGGCTTGCCCAGCTTGATTGGGTGGTTCGCTACGTCGAGCACGGATTGAATGCTGCCCGGCATGGTGCAGTTCACGTGGTTAGGCGGTCTGCAATCGCTTCCAGTGATGCCGGGGTGGATGTGATCGTGACCGATCCGCCGTACTACGACGCCATCCCGTACTCTGACCTGATGGACTTTTTCTATGTGTGGTTGCGCAGAACGCTGAATGGCTTGACCCCCGAGCTGGACGACGCATTTTCCGAGCCGCTATCGCCAAAATGGAACCACGAAGCGAACGACGGCGAACTGATCGACGATGCTTCCCGCTTCAAGGGCAACAAGGATGCGTCCAAGCGCAATTACGAGGAGGGTATGGCCCGCGCGTTCAAAGCGTGTCACGGCGCGCTGAAGCCAGACGGACGCTTGGTGATCGTGTTCGCCCACAAGCATCCTGACGCCTGGGAAACATTGGTCTCGGCGATCATCAAGGCGGGCTTCGTGGTGAATGGCAGTTGGCCCATCCAGACGGAAATGGGCAACCGGATGCGTGCCATGTCCTCGGCGGCCCTGTCTTCGTCGGTCTGGCTCGTTTGCCGCAAGCGCGATCCTGCCGCCAAGGCCGGCTGGGATACCCACGTCATCCAGGAGATGGAAAGCGGCATTGTCGGCAAGCTGCGCGACTTCTGGGATGCGGGCATTCGCGGGCCGGACTTCGTGTGGGCCGCCACCGGCCCCGCCATGGCCTCCTACAGCCGCTATCCCGCCGTCAAAAAAGCTTCGGCCGCCGGCCAGTGGATGACGGTCTCCGAGTTCCTCGGTCATGTCCGCCGCATCGTGGTGGACTTCGTGGTCGGGCGGGTGCTGTCGCACGGGCAAGGCGGGACCGTCCCCGGCGACCATCCACTGGACGATGTCACCACCTACTACCTGCTGCACCGCCACGACTTCGGCCTCCAGGAAGCGCCCGCCGGCCCGTGCATCCTGTACGCCGTTTCCTGCGGCCTGTCCGAGCGCGAACTGGCGGATCAATACGAACTGCTGGCCCGCGGCGGCTCGACCGATGCCGACGAGGACGAATCCCCCCCCGAGACGGACGAAGACGCCGACGCGGCGGCAACGGGCGGCGGTCGGTTCAGGCTCAAGGCCTGGAATGCCCGCAAGCATCGGCTCCTGGGCCTGGAAACCCCCAGCAGCCGCCGGATCCCACTGGTCGACCAGGTCCACAAGCTGATGCAGCTCTGGGTGGCCGGCGACGTGGTCAAGGTTAACGAGTACCTGGACCACCGGGCTCTGCGCCGCAGCCCGCTGTTTGCCCAACTCATCCAGGCGTTGATCGAACAAAGCCGCGCCGAAGGCGGCGCGGAGGAATGCTCGATCCTGGAGCGCCTGCAAAACTACCTGCGGGCGGTGGGTAGCACCGCGCAACCTGATCTTGGCTTTTCAGGAGACTGATGATGCTCAAAAGCTACGAAGCGATTTACGATCACGGCCAGATTCACTGGCTCGGCGATGCTCCAACATTAGACCAGGCCCGGATCATCGTCACTGTACTGGATCAGACGCCGGCTCCCTCCGCGTCCCCCCACATCCCACCTCCGGCGCTGAAAGGTTCGATCCTCTTCCACGACTACGATCCCTTCGAACCCTCCATGACGAACGAAGACGCCGAAGCGGCCCTCGACCGCACGGCCCGGCAAATTGCGGGAGACCCTGACGCTTTCCGGATTCAGGATCATGCTGATTCTTGATACCCATATCTGGCTATGGTGGATCGCACAGGACATCCGCCTGCCCCGCTGGTTGGCAACGCGGATAGCGGATCCTGAGCGGCCGCTCGCGCTATCCGCCGCCTCGGTCTATGAACTCAGTCTGGGCGTCGGACGAGGCCGTATCGCCCTCAATCGTCCGTTGGACGACTGGCTTCAGCAAGCCACGTTCGAGGCCGGGATTCAGGTTCTCCCCGTGACCACCAGGATAGCCAGCTTGGCCGGTCAGTTGCCGCGTCATCATCTCGACCCCCTGGATCGGTTGATCATCGCCACGGCGCTCGTGCATCAGGCGCAACTCGCGAGCCTGGATGACAAATTTCCACTGTATGCCGAACTGACCCGGATTCTGATCCAGCGAGACAACGCCCCGTAACCCTCAAATTATGGTTTAACGTCTTTCTTACACGCTCCATAAACGACAGGGATGGGGAAAAGGGGACTGAACACTTATATAGGATTTACGCATTGACAGGAGGTTGAAATTGTGGGTTGAGGTGCTGCAAG
>CALGOO010000227.1 GCA_937960715.1 uncultured Candidatus Competibacteraceae bacterium | reverse complement strand
AGGGTGTCGTCGTTGCCGATCACGTCCTGCGGCGCGCCCTTCATGAACTCGATTTCCTCGCCGTAGTACAGGCAAGGAATACCGCGCACCGTCCACAGCAGGTTGTAGGCCGCCGCCGCCATCCATTGTTCACCCTTGAAACGGAAGCGGAAATCGTTGTCCGGGCCGACGTCGTGGTTTTGCAGGAAAGTGACCAGGGTCGATGGATTGCCAAAGATCCAGTCCATGTCGAGAACGGCTTTCACCCCGCCGAAACCGCCCCGGCTGAGATTGTCGCGGAAGGTGGAGAACAGGCCGAAATCCAGCACCGCGAAGCCGGAATCGCCGCCGGAGTTCGGATCGCACGGGTCGTGGCCCAGCCGGGTGTACCACCACGGACGGATGAAGGACGGGCCGTTGTCGCCGCCGCCCAGATCGCCAAAGCCGTAGCCCTTGACCAGATTCTCGCCGAACACGAACAGCCCTGGCTTATGCGCCTTCCAGGCGTTGACGTATTCCAGCAGGTTGTCGCGCGGCACGTGCTTGACCGTGTCGATGCGCAGCGCATCCACGCCCATGTCGAGATAACGGTTGATGGAGCCGATCAGATAATCCTTGACGTTCTGGCGGTCGGTGGCGAGGTTGATGCAGTCGCCGGCGATGTGCTTCAACTGGACGGCGGCGCTTTCCCAGTCACCGCCGCAGATGAAGCCATGCTGCATGTACCATTCCGGGTCGAGATGGTTGGCGTCGATACCGAAGAAACGGCCGGGGTTGTAGCCGGGCTTGGGCACGGTCTCGCCGGTCTTGGGATCCACCAGTGGAACCCTGCCTTCCGGGTCCATGACGTGCCGCTCGCGATACCATTCCGGCGCGACCGGGTTGTCGATGTCGTCACGGTTCGACCAGGCGTAGTTGCCGAGATTGCCCTGATACGGCCCGTGGTTGACCCGGCCCTGTTCGGAACCTTGCGGCACGTAGTATTTGATCGGCAGGTGGTCGATGTGGACCTTGCCGCGAATGCCGTACTGGCAGGAATGGTTGACCACCACGTCCTGAATGATCTTGATGCCGCGCTGGTGGGCCGCGTCGATCAAATCCTGATAGGTCGCGTCCGGCGATTCCAGCCGGGGATCGATCCGGGTCCAGTCGTAGGCGTGGTAGCCGTGATAGTCGAGGCCGCTGCGGTTTTCGACCGGTGGGGTGATCCAGATGGCGGTGAAGCCCAGATCGCGGATGTAGTCGAGCCGCTGGATCAGGCCCTTGAAATCGCCGCGCCAGTGCGGGTCTTCGGGCTGGCCGGTTTCGCGGTTGAACTTGATCCGGTCGCGACAGAAGAAATTGGTGCTGGGATCGCCCTCGTAAAAGCGGGCGGTGAGCAGAAAATAAATGGTCTCCTCGCGGAAATCGCCCAGGGGGCCAGCCGGGTCAAGCGGCGCGTGGGCGCTGGCCGGGGCGGGTGGACTGGGCGGAGGAGAATGATGCACGGCGGCGGCGCTGGCTTCGGCCGCCTCCCGGCCGTCATGCCATTGGCCATTGGCGTAAAAGCCGCTGGCCTCGCGCCGCAAATCACCGGTTTGACAGCCGTGGTTGTCGTTGAACACCAGACTCGTGGCTGCGATGCCGGTGAACCGATGGACGAACCAGCCGTTGGCTTCCGCCGTCATCGGCGTGCCGGGCCAGAGCGTGGCTTGCGTGGTTGGTCGGGTGTCCCAGTAGTGAATGTGAACGGTGTCGGCCCAGTAGGCGGGTTTGTGAAAATAAACGACGAGATCGGGCATGACAGGAATCCGAGCGGGGTAGGAAGAAAGCCAAACAGCCTCCAAAGCATAGGCCACAATTGAGGCGGTAGCCGACGCGGCCGCTGACCGGGTTCACCTTACCTCACCGCTCTTCATCCTGGTCACTGATTTCGCGGATTTCGCCCATTGGTTACGAACGCCAGAAAGGCTTGGTGCCTTCTTGAAGCGCATCGACCCGGCTGATGCCCATGTCTTTCAACATGGCGTCGCTCAAGCTCAGCAAGGCGCGGCGCTGACGACGGATTTCACCCCAATTCCGCACCTGGTTGCGTATTTGAATCAGGGCGCGCGCAAGGCGAGCGCGAACGTTCAACAGGTTCTCGGTCGGAACTTCCACTCTCAGGATCGCGCTGCGCAACATGGTCTTATCCTCCAAAATTGTTCGGCGCGACCAGGATGCGGGCGTTTTATTGATTGGTCCAACGAATAGATATGATATGATTAATCAATTTATGTGATGATTCGGAGTGGCCCCCATGGCTATTCAACTGGATCCTGATTTGTTGCGGACCTTCGTCGCTATCGTCGACGCGGGTGGCTTTACCCAAGCCGCGAAGCGGATTCATCGCACGCAATCAGCGGTTTCCATGCAGGTGCGACGCTTGGAGGAAACGCTGGACCGAACGTTGTTTCAGCGAGACGGACGCGGCGTGCAACTGGCTCCCGACGGCGAAGCGTTGCTGAGTTACGCACGCCGCTTGTTGAAACTGCACGATGAAGCCGTGGCGGCGTTGACCCGACCCGATTTGTCCGGTCTGGTGCGCATCGGCACGCCGGATGATTACGTGGATCGTTTCTTGCCGGATATTCTGGCCCGGTTCGCCCGCGCCTTTCCGCGCGTGCAGGTGGAGGTCAATTGCGAACCCAGTGTCCATTTGTGGCGGATGCTGGCTGAAGAGCAGCTTGATCTAGCCTTGATTACGTGTACGCCGGGCGCGGAAACCGGCGAGGTTCTGCGGCGCGAGCCGGTGGTGTGGGCCGCCGCCGAGCGCCATCTGACCTATGAAGAGGAACCGTTGCCGCTGGCGCTGTTTCAGCCCGGTTGTTTTTTTCGCGACTGGGCCATGGCCGGTTTAAACAGCCTGGGCAAGCCGTACCGGATCGCCTACACCAGCGCCAGTATCAGCGGTATTCTGGCGGCCGTCACCGCCGGGCTGGCGGTGACGGTGTTATGCCGTAGCGTGCTTCCGGTCGGGGTGCGGCCGTTGGGCGAAGTGGAAGGTCTGCCACCGCTTCCGATGGCCAGTATCACTTTACATCGTGGTAAGCCGGTTTCGGCGGTGGCGGAATGCTTGGCCAGCTATATTCGCGAGGGCTTCGGGGCGGACCGATCCTTACCCGCCACGCTGGGCTTAGGGCCATTCATCTCGGAGGCGGCTGTTTAAACCGCGTTCGAGCACAAGGCGCGCCGCCCAGCGCGATCGAAATTGCAGTGGTAGGCGCCGGCAAGCCAGGCCGGCCGAGTCGGCGCTTACGGAAGGCGGCCGTTATCCAGCGCGTGCGCCCGCTGGATGAAGGCATTGACCGTGGTCGACGCCATCCGCGCCGCCCAAACGTCGCCCAGGGGTTTGAGCCAGATCGAGCGGATCTCGCAATCGAGAGTAAAAGCGATACGACAGCCCCCTTCGGGCACGGGCGTAAACGACCAATGGATGTCGAAACGGCGAAAGCCTCGATCCGCCGACGTCACCAGGATGGAATGCGGTGGATTCAATACGGTATGGGTGCGAAACCGATACGCGAGCAAACCCAGCGCCAGAACCTGCTCGGTTTCGTAACCGTCGGCGGCGCGGTGAACGATCCGCGCCTCGCGCATCAACGGCAAAAACTCGGGATAGCGTTCCACGTCGGCGACCAGATCGAACATGCGCTGGGGAGCGATGGGCACCACGCGGCTTTCATCATGATGGGATGCCTTGGCCATGGCGCGTTATCTCGTTGTCGTTTTGGTGAAAAACCGGGTCATGTCCTATTGTACACGCTTCGGGTTCCGCTCCGAACAGCCAGGCAACCGCCATGCGGATCATGCGGGGCCAAATCCGCCTCGTCGACGCGGGTTCAGCCAGCGGTTGACGCCTTTGGTAGAGTGGTTCAATGTGAACTTTCGATGCTCGAATTTTGTACCTTGACGCGAAACCGCGGGCGTCGGCGATGGTGAGCGTTGATGAACCGAGGAAAGAAGATCATGCAAGTACGTATTTACTCCTCCGAAATGGCTCATGGTCTGTTCGTCGTCCTACCGGCCGCGACCGATCCCGCCTCGCTGCCGGCGGCAGTGAAGCGTCTTCTGAGCGAAAACTCCTGGGTCAAGGAATTCGAACTGTCGGTCGACAAACCCACCATCGGCCTCGATGTCCATAAGACGCTCGACGACATCGCGGCGCGGGGTTATCACGTCACCAAACCGCAATTTCTTGAGGAATAATGGGATTACCCAACATGGAAATGCCGGGGTCCAGGGCATCGTGGAAGGAGACGCGAGCGGTCCAATACTCGGTGATTCCAGCCAGGGCGGCGCGTTGCCTTGAACCGGCGCCGGCATGAGCGAGGCGGCGGCCCTGTCGCAGGATGGCGATCTCGCGCGCCTGCCGCGCGGTCATGGCGCCACGCATCTGGGCGCGACGGATTCGGATCGTGGGGTTCATCGCCTCCTCTCCCAAGCCAGTGGTCTCCCGTGGATGAAGGACCACCCGCCCAGCGGGTGACGCCAGGTCGGTCGAGATAGAATAGGCACGATACGTGCCATGTCGTATGGCGCGGCGGCGCCAACTGGATTCCCCGGTTCGGCATTTTCGCTCGCCAAATCCCCGCCGTGTCTGACCGACGACCGGTTTTGTCAGGAACTTGAAACCGGTTTTCGCGTACAGTAAGGCATGACCAAGAAAATCATTTTCACGATCGTGGGTCTGTTGCTCCTGGTGGGGGCACTGGCCGGACTCAAGCTGTCCCAGTTCCAGACGATGATGGCGCAGGGCGCTCAATTCGCGCCGCCGCCGGAGACCGTCACCACCGCCGAGGTCAAGCCGGACCGCTGGCAGTCGACCCTGACCGCCATCGGTTCCGTGGCCGCCGTCCAAGGCGTCACGGTCAGCGCCGAAATCTCGGGCACGATCAAGAACATCGGATTCGAATCGGGCGTGACCGTCAAGGCGGGCGAGGTGCTGGTGGAACTCGACACCGCCATCGAGCAGGCGCAACTGCGATCCGCCGCCGCCGCTGCCGACCTGGCCCGCGCCAACCTGGATCGCGCCCATGCCATGCGCGGCAAGAACATGATCTCCGCCGCCGATTTCGACGCCGCCGAGGCCCAGGCCAAGCAGACGGTGGCGCAAATGGACAATCTCCGCGCCGTCCTGGCCAAGAAAACCATCCGCGCGCCGTTCGCGGGCCGGCTGGGCATGCGCCAGGTCAATCTCGGTCAGTTCCTCGACAACGGCGCAGCCGTGGTCAGCTTGCAATCGCTCGATCCGGTGTACGTGGATTTTGCCCTGCCCCAGCGCTATCTGGCCCAACTTCGCCTCGGCATGACGGTGCGGGTCGCCACCGACGCCTTTCCCCAACAACCGTTTGCCGGCAAGCTCACCGCCATCAGCCCCGAGGTGGACAGCGTCACCCGCAACGTCCGCCTGCAAGCCACCCTGACCAATCCCGACGGCCATCTGAAACCCGGCATGTACGTCGAGGTGACCGTGGTGCCGCCGGACACCGAGCCGGTGCTGATGATTCCGGCCACGGCGGTGCTGTACGCGCCGTATGGGGACTCGGTGTTCCTGATCGAGGAGAAAAAGGACGAGAAAACCGGCGTGGTCGGCAAGGTGCTGAACCAGAAGTTCGTCCGACTCGGCCCGGCGCGCGGCGATTTCGTGGTGGTGGCTTCCGGCCTCGAAGCGGGGCAGACCGTGGTTAGCACCGGCGTGTTCAAGCTCCGCAACGGAATGCGCGTGGTGGTGGACAACACCCTGGCGCCCCAGCCCCAGCTCGCGCCCCAGCCGACCAATTCCTGACCCGGTCATGAAATCCTCCTTCACCGATCTGTTCATCAGCCGGCCGGTGCTGGCCATCGTGGTCAACCTGGTGATCATCATCGCCGGCGTCCAGGCGATCTTCACCCTCAACGTCCGCCAGTACCCGCGCAGCGACAACGCCAGCGTCACCGTCACCACCGTCTATGTCGGCGCCAGCGCCGAGCTGGTGCGCGGCTTCATCACCACCCCGCTGGAGCGAGCCATCGCGGCGGCGGACGGCATCGAGTACCTGGAGTCGCAAAGCGCGCAAGGCTTGTCCACCATTCGCGCCCGGTTGAAGCTGAATCAGGACGCCACCAGGGCGCTGGCCGAAATCAGCTCCAAGGTCGATCAGGTGCGCGGCGACCTGCCGCCGGAAGCCGAGGTGCCGGTTCTCAACATCGAGTCGGCCGACAGCGAATTCGCCTCGGCCTATCTCAGCTTCAGTTCCGACGTGCTCCAGCAGAACGAAATCACCGACTACCTGGTGCGGGTGGTGCAACCACGCCTGACCGCCATCGCCGGCGTGCAGCGCGCCGACATTCTGGGCGCCCGCACCTTCGCCATGCGCATCTGGCTCAAGCCCGACCGGCTGGCCGCGCTCAACCTCAGTCCGGTGCAAGTCCGCCAGGCGCTGGCCGCCAATAACGTGCTGGCCGCCGTCGGCCGCACCAAGGGTTCGCTGATTCAGGTCAACCTGACCGCCAACACCGATCTGCGCTCGGTCGAGGAATTCAACAATCTGGTGGTGCTGGAAAAGGGCGGGGCGCTGGTGCGGCTGAAGGATGTCGCCGACGTGGTGCTGGGGGCCGAGGACTACGACGCCGAGGTGCGCTTTTCCGGGCAGACCGCCGTGTTCATGGGCATCTTTCCGTTGCCCAACGCCAACGCGATTGATGTCATCCGGCGGGTTCGGGCCGAAATGGCGTCGATCGAGAAGGAATTGCCGACCGGCTTGCAAGCCATGGTCGCCTACGACGCCACCAACTACATCAACAACGCCATCGCCGAGGTGGTGAAAACCCTGGCGGAAACCCTGTTGATCGTGGTGATCATCATCTTCCTGTTCCTGGGTTCGCTGCGTTCGGTCCTGGTTCCGGTCATCGCCATTCCGATCTCGCTGATCGGCGGCATCTTCCTGATGCAATTGTTCGGCTTCACCATCAACCTGCTGACCCTGCTGGCCATCGTGCTGTCGGTCGGGCTGGTGGTGGACGACGCCATCGTGGTGGTGGAGAACGTCGAGCGCCATCTGCGCGAGGGCCGGACCCCGTTCGACGCCGCCATCATCGGCGCCCGTGAGCTGGTCGGCCCGATCATCGCCATGACCGTGACCCTGATCGCGGTCTATGCGCCGATCGGCCTGCAAGGCGGGCTGACCGGCTCGCTGTTCCGCGAGTTCGCCTTCACCCTGGCGGGGTCGGTCACCATTTCCGGCGTCGTGGCCCTGACCCTGTCGCCGATGATGTCGTCCAAATTGCTGAGCGCCGAGGACGAACGGCATTGGCTGCCGACCCATATCAACGCCGCCTTCGACCGCTTGAAGCGGTTCTACGGCCATCTGCTCGACGGGGCGCTGCGCGCGCGCCCGGCGGTTTATCTGGCGTGGGGCACGCTGGCGGTCCTGGTCGCGCCAATGTGGCTGTTCTCGCCCGAGGAACTGGCCCCAAGCGAGGATCAGGGCGTGATCTTCGGCATCGTCGAGGCGTCGGCCAACGCGACCCTCGATCAGACCAGCGCGTTCGCCGCCGCCGCCAATCAGGCGTTTCAGAGCGTGCCCGAAACCGCGTTCACCTTTCAGATCACCTTTCCGACCTCGGGTTTTGGCGGCATGGTGGTCAAACCCTGGAATGAGCGCGAACGCACCGTGTTTCAAATCCTGCCCGAAATCCAGGAAAAGCTGCAACGCATCCCCGGTATCCAGATGTTCCCGGTCACGCCGCCGGCGCTGCCGGGCGGTGGCCAGTTCCCGGTCGAGTTCGTCATCGCCTCGACCGCCGATACCCGGGAAATCCTCGCCATCGTCGAACAGTTGCAACTCAAGGCGATGGACAGCGGGATGTTCGCCTTTCCGCCCATCATCGACGTCAAGCTGGACCAGCCGCAGACGGAGGTGGTGATCGACCGCGACAAGGTCGCCGCGCTGGGACTCAATCTGCAACAGGTCGGCGCCGATCTGGCCGCCGCCGTGGGCGGCAACTTCGTCAACCGCTTCAGCATCGCCGGGCGCAGCTACAAGGTCATTCCGCAGGTGGCGCGTGGCGACCGACTCAACCCCGAGCAACTGGAAAACCTTTACGTCACCGGCCCGAACGGCCAGCTCGTGCCGCTGGGGGCGGTCGCCACCTTGCGCCAGAGCACGCAGGCGCGCTCGCTCAACCGGTTCCAGCAGCTCAACGCGGTCAAGCTCAGCGGGGTGGCCATCCGCCCGCTCGACCAGGCGCTGCGTTTTCTGGAGGACGAGGCCGCCAAGCTGCTGCCGCGGGGCTACGTGATCGACTATACCGGCGAGTCGCGCCAGTTGCGTCTGGAAGGCGGCAGCCGGTTCTTCGCCACCATGGGCCTAGCCATCGTCCTGATTTTTCTGGTGCTGGCGGCGCAGTTCAACAGCTTCCGCGATCCGTTGATCATCCTGCTCGGCTCGGTGCCGCTGGCGCTGTTTGGCGCGCTGGTCTTCACCTTCCTGAAGATCCCCGATCCAAACACCCCGTTTCCGCTGACCGCCGGCTGGACCACCTCGCTCAACATCTACTCCAAGGTCGGATTGGTCACGCTGATCGGGCTGATTGCCAAGAACGGCATCCTGATTGTCGAGTTCGCCAACAAGCTTCAGCGCGACGGTCTGGCCAAGCGGGCGGCGGTGCATGAAGCGGCGCTCATCCGGTTGCGGCCGATTCTGATGACCAGCGCCGCCACGATTGCCGGGCACCTGCCGCTGACCCTGGTGACCGGAGCTGGGGCCGCCGCCCGCAATTCCATCGGCCTGGTGCTGGTGGGCGGCATGGCCATCGGCACGCTGTTCACCATTTTTGTCGTGCCGGCGCTGTATGTGTTGCTGGCCAGGGATCACGGCCACGACCGGGCCGCCGAGCGCGCAGCCGCGCTGGCTGGTGCTCAGGTCGCCGCCAACACCCCTTCGTAAACCTCGGCGAGGGTCAAATCCAGCCCGACGCCGGGCAGGCTGAAATTCCCTTCGGTTTCATAGACTTCTAAATCCCAGCCGGTCTCGCGCCGGTACACCTCCACGCGCTGCGTGTCCTGCGCCACCAGCACGTATTCCTCCAGACTCGGCAGGCGGCGATAGGCATAGAACTTGTCCGAGCGGTCGTCGCGTTCGGTGGAATCCGACAACACTTCAACGATAAGCTTCGGCTGTTCGACCACATACGGGTCGTCATCGTTGGCCGCGCAGCCGACCACGACATCGGGATAGTAAAAGCGCTCGCGCCATTCCCAGGCCACATGCACCTTGACATCGCCAATGAACACCCGGCAGGGTGTATTTCTGAGATGTCCGTGGAGCGCGCGAGCCAGATTGAACGAGATCAGATTATGCGCCTTGGTGCCGCCCGCCATTGCGTAAACGTCGCCATCCACGTACTCATGACGAACCTTGGTCGTTTTCTCGCCCTCCAGATACTCAGCCGGCGAAACGGACAGTTGATGCGCCAACATACCCATAGCCACCTCCTCAATGATCAACATTTTCAATCATTTCATAATGTTCATCACACAGCAAGACCCAGGCACCACGGGACGGGAGAATCGTCGGCGCTTGTCGGCGAACATCCGCGCGTGCTAAACCGGGATTTTTTATACAGTATTAATGTATTAAATGAGTGCGCTAAAAATCCCATTACCCTTGAATCGGCGCCGCCGTTTGACTCCAGGCCCGCGTTTCGACGCGGGCCTTTTTATTGCGCCTCTTTATGGTCAATCGCTTGAAGAGGTGAGGTATACTGACAACAATAGATTTGTTGATTCGATACAAATTGGCATCTATCCGTGGATTGACTGGAAGGGGAGTGACCCGATGACTGGCACGATGAAGCGAGTGGCGTTGGCGGTGGGCGTGGGGCTG
>CALGOO010000226.1 GCA_937960715.1 uncultured Candidatus Competibacteraceae bacterium | reverse complement strand
GTTCTACGCCGAACTGTTCCTGTATCCGCGCCGACACGCCCCGCCCCGGCCGGGACGGGCGCTGATGCTCTACCCCCGCCGGAGTATGGAGCGCCCGGACCTCCGCCACGCCGAACTGCTGGCCCTGCCGTCGGTGCGGCGGGTGTACCTGGAGGAGGGTCGCCGGGCCCGAGCCGGGCTTCGGGCTAGAATTGCCGCGCCTGATCGTCGAAGCCCCGGCGGTGGCGGGCCGCACGCGCGGGCGCTGGCCGACCGGGTCCACGCCAGTGCCATCCCCCCGCCGCTGCCGCCCCTGGACTGTCTGGACCTGCTGGGGACGATCCTGGTCTACCGCATCCCCCGCCTCACCCATCAGGAGATTCAAGCCATGCTCGGACTCACCCACGCCGACTTGAAGCGGAGCCGCTTCTATCAGGAAATCACCGAGGAAGGCTGCCAGGGAGGCAATCAAGCAGGTGTCCACGCGCTGGCGCCGCGCCTGCTGCGGCGCCGCCTCGGGCCGCTGCCCGCCGCCCAGGAGCAGCGGATTCGCCAGCTTTCGCTGGAGCGGACCGAAGCGTTGGCCGAGACGGTCCTGGACTTCCAAACCGCCGCTGATTTGACCGCCTGGCTGGCGGCCTTGCCGCCGGAAAGCCCGCGTTGAGGCGCGCCGGCATGGTCGAACGACGGTAGCGCATCGGCCAATTTCCGGTAGGTCGGGCAAAACCAAGGAGCGTTGCCCGACAGGTTCAGGGGTTTGGGGGAGCGAATGTCGGGCACGTCCTGTGCTCGACCTGCCTGGCTCCGCCTCCGCCCCATCGGGTGTTCCCTAAGTGCGTGGGGATGCTAAATGCTCATTAACCCATGGCTAACATGCCAAAAATTAATTTACATCATTCGGATTTCAGGACTACCTCCGTCGCGACCGTGCGCCCGCAACCAGATCGCATGTTTCTGACGAATATCGGCCAGCACTTCCAGATCAATCAGATCGTCGTCGCGGATGCGCTCGTCGTAGTTCTCCCAACCCATGAAATCGCGCAGCGCCCGCAACATCTCCTCATCGCAAACACCGCTGGCGACGCCCTTGTAGAAACCGCGCGCGTGGAGGATTTGCTGCAACTCGTTGGCGAGGGCGGTATCGATCCTGACCAATTGATCGGGGTCGCTGCGAAAATAGGTCAGGCGGTGAATGGCGTACAGCCGTTCCAATTCGGCAATCGGCGCGAGGTGGTCGTAAACCGATATGTCCACGTAGCGGTCGTCGAAACCGCCGTAACCGCCGCCGGCCCGCGCAACCTTGAGCGCCGCCGACTGCTGGCCGCGCCGGTCGCCGCCGTTGGTCTGGCCTGCTTGCAAGGCGGCCATCAACCGCACCGCCAGCGGTCCCCGTGTGGTCTCGAACGTCCGCGCCATCGCCTCCACCACGCGCGGTCCGGCCAGGGTATTGCCTTGGGCCGCGCAGCATTCTCCCCGCGAACCGCCAGCCCAGTCGAAACAATGCGCGCCGGTGAAACTCGCGGCGCGACCTTGGGCATCGATGATGCCGACCTGCCGATAATCGCGCTGCGCGTCGGTGCCGGTCAGAATCGCCACCGTCTGTTCGGGCGAAGCGCCATTTTCCAGCAGCGCCAGCCCGCGCGGACCATAGCTGGTGTTGCAGTAGGATTGGGTTGCCACCGCTCCGACTCCTGCCTTGGCGAAGGGGATGGAGACACCGACGTTGGGGAATTTCGACTGCACGGCGACGCCCAGATCGCCGTTAGCCGGATCGAAGGCGACAATGGAAAAGGTCATGCGGGTTGCTCCGTTACGGTTTACCTGAATTCGGCGGATGGATGCACCATCAGGCCATTTTATCGCCGCACGCTGGACATCCCGGCCAACGTCGGACTTTCATAAGCCGCCATTCCATGCGCGCGGCGTCCAGCAGCAACAGCCGACCGTGGAGCGTTTCACCCAGTCCAGTCAACACCTTAATCGCCTCCACCGCCTGCAAGCTGCCGATCACCCCAACCACGGGAGCGAGCACGCCGGTCTGGGCGCAGGTTTCCGGATTCATCCCGGCGTCGCGGTACAGGCAGCGGTAACAGGCGCCCTCCCCGCCCGGCCGCCAGACCAGCACCTGTCCTTCCAGCCGGATCGCCGCCCCGGACACCAGCGGCACTCTCGCTCGAACGCAGGCGGCGTTGATCGCTAGCCGGACCGGCAGATTATCGCAAGCATCCATCACGACATCGGCTTGTTCAACCTGTTGCAATAATTCCGCTTCGTCCAGTGCCCTTGGGATGGGGATTACTTCAATCAGCGGGTTGAGTGCCAGCAGGGTATCGCGGGCCGATTCGACCTTGGGCCGGCCAATATCCGCTGTGCGATGGACGATCTGCCGTTGCAGGTTGGACAGGTCCACCCGGTCGAAATCCACCAGCGTTAACCTTCCGACGCCCGCCGCCGCCAGATACATCGCCACCGCCGATCCCAGACCGCCCAGACCAACGATCAGCGCATGGGACTGACGCAGCCGTTCCTGGCCCTCGATATCGAAGTCCGGCAGCAGGATTTGCCGGCTGTAGCGCAACAATTCGTCGTCGGTCATGGGATTGCGGTGTAAGAGTTCCGATAGTCAGAATGGCACTTAATTGTAGTCCTGGATCGGACTGTTGGATCGCCATGTCCATCCAGCGAAGGCGAGCTATTGGCGGTGTCGCACACGTACACGACCACGGGACCGCACCGCGCCCAGGTCCGCATCATCTCGGCGCGCGAAGCCACCCGGAACGAACGCCGGCAGTACGAAAACGAACCCCGGTAGGCAATGCAATCGGGTGAAGGCTATGAGCAAGCAGACCGATCAAGATCATGACGACATCCCCGCCGAGATCGATTTCTCCCAAGGCCGGCGCGGCCAGTTCCACCGGCCCCAGACTCGTTTGAATCTGCCGGTGTATCTGGAAGCCGAGGTGGAAGCCTATCTGGCCGCTCGCGCCAAGGCCAGGGGCATCGACGTCGGCCAACTCGTCAACGAGTTGCTGAAGAAGGATATCGAGTTGATCGAAGCCGCGCGATAGCAAGGGTCGAGGCGCGGCCTCAGCGACGATGCGGGCGCTGGTGTCGGAATTCCCCAAGGCCAAGCTGGCTTCCTCGGCCAGAATGACAGTGATGCAGTACTGGAAGTCGCCCATGGCTCGTGCTCCGAAACAATGGGGGGGCCAGGATCCGACGCGAGGTTGGGGAAAGTCGCGCGGATTATGGCGGTTGCGGCGGTTGCGGGGTTAAAATCGTTTACGGTGGTAAATAAAACACTTCAATTTTCGATTTCCTCTCCTCCAGCCAAGCGGTGACAACTTTGGCATGATGGGCTTTGAGGTTATCGAGAATAAGAAAGACCTTTTGGCCGCTATCCGCAATCAACTTTTCCATAAAATCGATCATCAGATCTCGATTCATGGCCTGCTCAAGGAACGCAAAGCGCACCAACCCCTGATTACTGATGGCTGAGACCATCGTCAGGCCATGGTGCTGGGCTGGCGTCGTTAACAC
>CALGOO010000225.1 GCA_937960715.1 uncultured Candidatus Competibacteraceae bacterium | reverse complement strand
TTGCAGCACCTCAACCCACAATTTCAACCTCCTGTCAATGCGTAAATCCTATATTCTAAGAAATACTCGCCGAAAAACCGTCTTTTTCTCACCTCTCTATCCCAGGAGTTACCGCATGGCCGGCACCAGTTTGTTAGCCCTGATCGATGATATCGCCACCGTGCTGGACGACGTGGCGCTGATGACCAAGGTGGCGGCGAGAAAGACCGCCGGTGTCCTGGGCGACGATCTGGCGCTGAACGCCGAGCAGGTCTCGGGGGTGCGCGCGGAGCGCGAACTGCCGGTGGTGTGGGCGGTCGCCAAGGGATCGATGAAAAACAAGCTGATCCTGGTTCCGGCGGCGCTGTTGATCAGCGCGGTGGCGCCGTGGGCGATCACCCCGTTGTTGATGGTGGGCGGCGCCTATCTGTGCTTCGAGGGCTTCGAAAAGCTGGCGCATAAATTCCTGCACGGCAAGGCCGACGTGGAGGCCGAGCACGCCGCGACCGTCCAGGCGATCAGCGATCCCGCCGTGGATTTGGTGGCGCTCGAACAGGAAAAAATCCGGGGCGCGATCCGCACCGACTTCATTCTCTCGGCGGAAATCGTCGTGATCGCCCTGGGTACGGTGCAAGGCGCGGCCTTCGCCGCCCAAGTGGCCGTGGTCGCCGGCATTGCCGTTCTCATGACGGTGGGCGTGTACGGCCTGGTGGCCGGCATCGTGAAGCTGGACGATGCGGGATTTCACCTCGTCAAGGATGACGCGGCCCACGCCTGGGCCGGCTTCAAGCGCGCCTTGGGCCATGGCCTGTTGTATGTCGCGCCGTATCTGATGAAAACGCTGTCCGTCGTCGGCACGGCGGCCATGTTCATGGTCGGCGGGGGCATCCTGCTGCATGGCCTGCCCTATGCGTCCGAGGTGTTGCACCACGCGGAAGCCGTGGTCCATAACGTACCCGGCATCGGCGGCGTGTTGGCGGCCCTCACCCCGATGCTATTGAACATGCTGGCCGGAATCGTCGCGGGTGGCGTCGTGCTGGCCGGCGTCAACAAGGCGACGGCCGTGTTTGGAAAACGCGGCAAACCGTCGGATTCAACCTGACAACTCGACCTGTCCACCGTCGATCCCATGCCCATCGTTACCCTGACCTGCCATCCCGCCACGCCTTGCGCAATCATCCGGCGCTTCACGGTTCAAGCGCGCCGGACCCGCGCCGGATCGCTCGCGCTGCGCTACGTGATCGAGGGCGACCCGGCCAGCGTGCGCCTGCCCGACCCGCGCCCGTCGCGTCGCGCGGACGAGCTTTGGCGGCATACCTGCTTCGAGGCGTTCCTGGCGGGAGGCGCGCGCGCGGGTTATCATGAGTTCAATTTCGCGCCATCGGCCGAATGGGCCGTTTATCGCTTCACGGCGTATCGAACGGGAATGACGGCCGTCGATCCAATCCCGCCACCGACCCTCACCTTGCGCGTTGGCGCGGATCGGCTCGAACTGGAAGCCGTGGTGGAGCTGGCCGAGCTGGCGGCGGAATCGAGCGCCGCGGAAGCGCGGCTGGCGCTGTCCGCCGTCATCGAGGAACGAAGTGGCCAACGCTCGTATTGGGCGTTGCGGCACCCACCGGGTCCGCCGGACTTCCACCACCCCGACGGCTTCGCGCTCCCGCTCAAGCACCTTACCCAAACCACGGAATTGACCTAACCGCAGGATGACTCCCCGATGCAACCGATCCTCAAATCCGCCAAGCTCGCCAACGTCTGCTACGACATTCGCGGCCCGGTGCTGGCGCGCGCCAAGCAGATGGAAGACGAAGGCCAGCGGATCACCAAGCTCAACATCGGCAACCCGGCGCCGTTCGGCTTTCTGGCGCCGGACGAGATCGTCCAGGACGTGATCCACAATCTGCCGGACGCCTCCGGCTACTGCGATTCAAAAGGGTTGTTCGCCGCGCGCAAGGCGATCATGCACTACACCCAGCAAAAGCAGATTCGCGGGGTACAGGTCGAGGACATCTACATCGGCAACGGCGTGTCCGAATTGATCACGATCGCCCTGCAAGCCCTGCTCAACAATGGCGACGAGGTGTTGATTCCGGCGCCGGACTATCCGCTGTGGACGGCGGTGGTCAGCCTGTCGGGCGGAACCCCGCGCCACTATCTGTGCGACGAGCAGGCCGGCTGGCTGCCGGACCTGGACGACATCCGCGGCAAGATCACCCCGAACACCCGCGCCATCGTCGTCATCAACCCCAACAATCCGACCGGCGCGCTGTACCCGGCGGAACTGTTGCGGGAAATCCTGGAAATCGCCCGCCAACATCAACTCATCGTGTACGCCGATGAGATTTACGACAAGGTGCTCTACGACGGCGCCCAGCACACGTCCATCGCGTCCCTGGCCGACGACGTGCTGTGCTTGACCTTCAACGGCTTGTCGAAAAACTATCGGGCCTGCGGTTATCGCGCTGGCTGGGTGGTGGTATCGGGCGAACGGAGCCATGCCCAGGACTATATCGAGGGCCTGACCATCCTGGCCTCGATGCGGTTGTGCGCCAATGTCCCGGCCCAATACGCGATCCAGACCGCGCTCGGCGGCTATCAAAGCATCGGCGACCTGGTGTTGCCCACCGGCCGGCTGGGCAAGCAACGTGACCTGGCGTTCCAGTTGCTCACGGCGATTCCCGGCGTCAGTTGCGCCAAACCCCAGGCGGCGCTGTATCTGTTTCCACGGCTCGATCCCAAACTCTATCCCATCGCCGACGATCAGCAGTTCGTGTTGGAACTGTTGCTGGAGGAAAAGGTGCTACTGGTACAAGGCACCGGCTTCAACTGGCCCCAACCCGACCATCTGCGGATCGTGTTCCTGCCGCACGAGGACGACCTGATGGACGCGATCGGGCGCCTCGGCCGCTTTCTGGAGCGTTATCACCGGCGCCATCACGGCGCGTGACGGCGCGGTTCCACGGTCAGTTCGGCCAGCACCTGTTCGGCGATCGCCAGGCAGGCGGTCAGGCCCGGCGATTCGATCCCGAACAGGTTCACCAGCCCCGCCACCCCATGCGCGGCGGGTCCTTGGATGATGAAGTCGCCGGCGATCTCGTCCGGGCCGGTGATCTTGGGCCGAATCCCGGTGTAACCCGGTCGCAGCGCGCCGTCCGGCAGGTCGGGATAGTAGCGGCGGATCGCCCGGTAAAACTTGCCCTCCAGGCCAGATTCGAACGCATGGTCCGGCGTGGTCGGCCAGCCGCTGACATCCGGCCCGAACCGGCACTGGCCGCCCAAGTCGAGCGTCACGTGAATGCCCAGTCCGGCAGGGTCGGGCATCGGATAGACCAGATTTTGGAACGGCGCGCGGCCACTCAGCAGGAAATAGTGTCCCTTGGCGTAGAACGTGGGCGGGATGCGTTCGGCCGGAAAGCCGACGATGCGCCGGGCCAGTTCCTGCGCTCGCAAGCCGGCCGCGTTGACCAGCCAGCGGCAACGCAATTTGAGCGGCGCATCACCGCTGGTGGATAAAACAATTCCATCCGGCTCGATGCGCGCGCCAGTGACTGACGTGTGGGTGACCAATGTCGCGCCGGCCCGTTCGGCGTCGCCCAGCAGCGCCAGCATCAGGCCGTGGCTGTCGAGGATGCCGGTCGATTCGGAATACAGGCCGGCGACCGCGCGCACCGCCGGTTCGCGTCGGTGAATCTCGACGGCCCCCAGTGACTGGAGCGGCACGCCGTTGGCGGCCGCTCGCTTCGCGTAGCTGGCAAGCATGGGCAGTTCCTCGGCGTCGACGGCGATCAACAGCTTGCCGATCCGGCGATGGGCGACGCCGCGCTCGGCGCAGTACCGATAGAGCAGTTCCTTGCCCCGCACGCACCAGCGGGCCTTGAGCGAGCCGGTCGGGTAGTAGATGCCGGCGTGGATAACCTCGGAATTGCGCGCCGAGGTTTGCGTGCCGAAGCGGGCCTCCGCCTCCAGGATCAACACTTCGTGGCCGGCCAGCGCCAATTGGCGGGCCACCGCCAGGCCGATCACCCCCGCGCCGACGACGATGGTATCGATGGTTTCCATGATCCCCCCGACCGCTGGATTGGCCTATTCGCCCCGGAACCGGGGTTTTCGTTTCTCGCGGAATGCATTCAAGCCTTCCTGATAGTCGTGGCTGTCGTACACGACGCGGCGCAGACCCTGGATCCGCTCGAACAGTTCCGGACTCAGGGTGCGGGCGCTGGCCAGCAGCCGCAGTTCCTCCTTCATCACCGCGATGCTCAGGGGCGAGTTGGCGACGATCCGGCCGGCCAGGCCGTACACGAAGGCTTCGATCTCGTCGGCGGGCTTGATGTAGTTGATGACGCCGAGATTCAGCGCCTGCGCCGTCGGGATCGGTTGCGCGGTGAACAGCATTTCCTTGGCTACTGGCAGCGGCACCATGTTCATCAGCGTCAGCAGACCGCTCAGGTTGTAGGGAACGCCGAGTTTGGCCGGGGTGATGGCGAACGTGGCTTCGGGCGTGGCGACCAGAATGTCACAGGCCATGGCCACCTCGCAGCCACCGCCCCAGACGCCGCCCTCGATCAGGGCGATGACGGGCGCCGGAAATTCCTGAATGGCGCGGACCAGCACGCGCAGTGAATCGCTCCAGCCGAGCGGGTCGCGACCGCGATCGGGCAACTCGCTGACATCGTGGCCGGCGGACCAGACCTTGGTCCCGGCGGGGGCGCGCAACACGGCGACGCGGATGCTTTGCTCCCGAAAGCACTCCAGGGCGGTGGTGATCTCGCCGATCAACGCTTCGCTGAGGGCGTTGCGCTTTTGGGCGTGGTTCATCACGATCGTTCCGATGGCATCTTGGGTTTCGGTCAGGATCAGGGGCACGGTTTTTCTCTGAAAGGGGAACGATGATAGTCTCACTTATCCGACATATTGCTTCCAACTCTCGTAAGGATCAATCCCACTGGCTTGTGTTATCCTTATTATTTCGATATTATTGGAAATATGGACAAATCAACCGCCATTGCCATTCTCGGTGCCCTCGCGCAGGACACCCGGCTCGATGTCTTCCGTCATCTGGCCCAGACCGGACCACAGCCCGCCGGTCAGGTGGGCGAGCATTTCGGCCTGCCGCTGGCGACGTTGTCGTTCCACCTGAAAACCTTGCAGCAGGCCGGTTTGCTCGATTGCCGTCGCGAGGGTCGGCAGTTGATCTATCAGGCCCGCTGCGACGCGATCGTCGATCTGATGGCCTATCTGACCGAGCATTGCTGCAATTTGCCGGCGCTCGACGCCAAGACGCCAATCCCCGTCGAAATCTTGACCCGGAAACCCGCTGCCATGAATCAAGAAGCGATCTACAACGTGCTGTTCCTTTGCACCGGCAATTCCGCCCGCAGCATTCTGGCGGAAGCCACCATGAACCATCTCGGCCAGGGCCGCTTCCGCGCCTTCAGCGCCGGCAGCTTTCCCACCGGCAAGGTCAATCCCTTCAGTCTGAAGCTGCTGGAATTGCAGGGCATTCCCACCGGGGGATTGCGCAGCAAGAGTTGGAATGAATTCGCCACGCCCGATTCCCCGTCACTGGATTTCGTGTTCACGGTCTGCGACAACGCCGCCGGCGAGGTGTGCCCGCTCTGGCCGGGTCAGCCGATGACGGCGCATTGGGGGGTGGAAGACCCGGCGGCGGTGGAAGGCGACGATGCGATCAAGATGCTGGCCTTCCGCAAGGCGCTGCGCGAACTGGAAAACCGCATCAAGATTTTCATGAACCTGCCGATCCGCTCGCTGGACAAGATCAAGCTGAAGAGCGAGCTGGACGAGATCGGTCGGACCACCTTGGAAGGAAGCTCGTGAGCGCGGCTTGCGAGATGACCGCCAAACAGGCGGAGAACGCTCGGTTGGGCGTGTTCGAGCGTTACCTGACGCTGTGGGTGGCGCTGTGCATCGTGGCCGGCATCGTGCTGGGCCACTTCCTGCCGGATCTGTTCCAAACTATCGGCAAGCTGGAAATCGCCCAGGTCAATCTGCCGGTGGCGGTGCTGATCTGGCTGATGATCATCCCGATGCTGGTCAAGATCGACTTCGCCGCGCTGCGCGAGGTCGGCCAGTACTGGCGCGGGATCGGCGTCACCCTGCTGATCAACTGGGGAATCAAGCCGTTCTCGATGGCGCTGCTCGGTGGGTTGTTCGTCGGCGGGCTGTTCGCGCCGCTGCTGCCGGCGGAGCAGATCGAGTCCTACATCGCCGGGCTGATCCTGCTGGCGGCCGCGCCCTGCACCGCGATGGTGTTCGTGTGGAGTAATCTGACCAGGGGCGAGCCGCATTTCACGCTCAGCCAGGTGGCGCTGAACGACCTCATCATGGTGTTCGCCTTCGGTCCCATCGTTGGCCTGCTGCTGGGGTTGACCTCGATCACCGTGCCGTGGGAAACCCTGTTTTTATCGGTGGTGCTGTATATCGTGATTCCCTTGATCATCGCTCAGGGGGTACGCGGCGCCGTGCTGAAGTCACGGGGAGCGGCCGGGCTGGCGCGGCTGCTGGAAAAACTGGGTCCGCTGTCGCTGCTTGCCCTGCTGACCACGCTGGTGCTGCTGTTCGGCTTTCAGGGCGAGCAGATCGTGAAACAGCCGCTGGTGATCCTGTTGCTGGCGATTCCGATCCTGTTCCAGGTGTTCTGCAACGCCGGGCTGGCCTATTGGCTCAACCGCAAGGTCGGCTCGCCGCATTGCGTGGCCGGTCCATCGGCGCTGATCGGGGCCAGCAATTTCTTCGAACTGGCGGTGGCGGCGGCGATCGCCCTGTTCGGCTTCGAATCGGGCGCGGCGCTGGCGACCGTGGTGGGCGTATTGATCGAAGTGCCGGTGATGCTGGTGGTTGTCGGCATCGTCAATCGCAGTCGTGACTGGTACGAGCGGGATCGAGCACCCCGACAACCGAGACCGTTTAGCGTCCGTTGAAGGTTCCCGTGAAGACTCTCGAAATCGAATGGCGTCATCTCGACCAGGACGGGCGCACCTGCCTGCGCTGCTCCGATACCTTGCAGTCCCTGCAACAGGTCGTTGCGCAACTCTCCGCCGAATGCGCGCCGCGTGGCGTGGCCGTCGCGTACCGCGAAACCAAATTGCCGCCCGAGCGCTTGCCCGAATCCAATCTGATCCTGTTCGACGGCGTACCGCTGGAATCGGTGCTACCGGGCGCTGTCGCGTCGGAAAACGAGTGTTCGTCCTGCGGCGACCTGTGTGGCCAGCCGAGCCTTTGCCGCACCGTTGCCGTCGGGGGCCACACGTTCGAAGCCATTCCGGCAACGCTGATCCGACAGGCGGCGTGCGCCGCGGCTCAGTGCTGCTAAATCGTCTTCTTCCGATACCGATTTGGGTGAAGGAGTACTCCGATGGTTACGACGACCACCCTGACGGACCCGGCGCGTCCCGCCGGCTTTCTGGATCGGCTGCGCGCCATCGCGCGGGACTACCCCAACGAATTTAAGTGGCTGGCCGGGATCATCGCGGTGTTCCTGCTGGTCTTTTTCATGCCGGTGGGCGCGGCGCGGTTCGACCACGCTATTCTGGAAGGCATGGCGCTGTTGCACTGGTACGCCCGCGAGCATGTGATGCTCTGCCTGGTTCCGGCGTTCTTTATCGCCGGGGCCATCGCGGTGTTCGTCAGCCAGGACGCCGTGATGAAATACCTCGGCCCCGCCGCGCACAAGGCCGCCGCTTACGGCGTCGCTTCGGTGTCCGGTTCGATTCTAGCGGTGTGTTCCTGCACCGTGCTGCCGCTGTTCGGCGGCATCTACCGGCGCGGCGCGGGGCTGGGACCGGCCATCGCGTTTCTCTATTCCGGCCCGGCCATCAATGTGCTGGCCATCGTGCTGACCGCCAAGATTCTCGGTGTCGAACTGGGCGTGGGGCGGGCGGTAGGGGCGGTGAGCTTCGCGCTGGTGATCGGGCTGATCATGCAGTGGATTTACCGCCGCGAGGAGCAAACGCGAGCGACGGCGCGGAAGGGTTTCATAACCGGCGCCGACCAGGGCCGGCCGCTGGGCGACACTGCCGCATTCTTCGCTCTGCAAGTCGCCATCCTGGTTTTTGCCAACTGGGCGCCGGCCCGCGCCGAGGACAGCGCGGTGTGGCACGCGATCTTCGCCTGGAAATGGCCGCTGACCGCATTGGCCGGCGTCGGCCTGGCCGGGCTGCTGGTCTGGCGCTGGCGGTGGCGCTGGCCACCGCTGGCCGCGACCGCCGCAGTGGTCACCGTTCTGGCCGGGCTGGTTCCCCAACATCCCGAACTGGCGTTCGCCGCCGGTTTGATCGGCTTGACCCTGGCCGCTGCCGGACAACCCGGCGATGGCGAGGAGTGGCTGGGCCAGACCTGGAATTTCGCCAAGCTGATCCTGCCGCTACTGCTGGGCGGGGTACTGCTGGCCGGATTCCTGCTGGGCCGGCCCGGTCACGAAGGCATCATTCCATCCGAATGGGTCGGCGCGGCGGTCGGCGGCAATTCGCTGGCGGCCAATTTCCTGTCGGCGCTGGTCGGCGCGTTCATGTACTTCGCCACCCTGACCGAGGTGCCCATCGTGCAGGGGCTGATCGGCGCGGGCATGGGCCAGGGTCCGGCGCTGGCGCTGTTGCTGGCGGGTCCGGCGCTGTCCTTGCCGAACATGCTGGTGATTCGCGGCATTCTCGGCACGCAAAAAACGGTCGTTTATTGTTCGCTGGTAGTGGTCATGGCGACGCTCACCGGTTGGGTGTTCGGCACATTTTATCCGTGAGGATTACAGCCCATGGTCAAGCTTCAAGTTCTCGGCAGCGGTTGTGCGAAATGCGTCGCGTTGGGCCAACATGCGGAAATCGCCGCGCAGGCGCTGGGGCTGGAATACGAGCTGGAAAAAGTGAAGGATATGAACGCCATCATCGATGCCGGCGTCACGCGCACCCCGGCGCTGGCGGTGAACGGCGAGATCAAGAGCACCGGCAAGGTGTTGTCGGTGGACGAGATCAAGACGTTGCTGAGCGCCTGAGCGGGCGCTCCAGCCGCCATGAACCCGTCCCGCGACCACGCCCACCACCCGACCGCTCACCGGGAAATCGCGCGCACGATGGAGGTTTGAGATGCTCGAATCGGAGTTCGGAACGCCCGCGGTCTGGCGGTGCAAGACCTGGCTGGCCGTCTTGGCCGCCTTGGCCGCCTGGTGGCTGATTGTCGGCGCCGCCGTCGCGCAAGGCCCCTGGATCGAGACCGGCGCCGACGGCGACGTCCAGGTGCATCTCTACTTCTTCTGGTCCGAAACCTGCCCGCACTGTCTGAAGGCGCATCCTTTCGTGGAGACGATTCCCAAGGAACGCCCCTGGGTGATCGTCCATTCGCTGGAAGTCTCGCGACAGCGGGACAACGCCCGGCGCTTCATCGCCCTGGCCGAATCGCTCGGGCAAACGGCGGAGGCGGTGCCGACCCTGATCGCCTGCGGCGCGATGGAAACGGGTTGGGACGATGCGGCCAGCACCGGCGCCGCGCTGCTGCGGCGACTGGACGAATGCCGGGCGCGGGCGCTTCAAGGGACTGCGACCACCGTCATTGCGGCGCCCGCCGAACCGCTCAAGGTGCGCCTTCCCCTGCTCGGCGAGGTGGCGGCCGGCAGTCTCTCCTTGCCGGCCTTCACGGTGGTGCTGGCCGGACTGGACGCCTTCAATCCCTGCGCCTTCTTCGTCCTGCTGTTTCTGCTGAGCCTGCTCGCCCACCAGAAAAGCCGTTCCCGGATGTCCCTGATCGGCGGAATTTTCGTGCTGACCTCGGGACTGATGTACTTCGCTTTCATGGCGGCCTGGCTCAACGTGTTTCAACTGCTGGGCGCGCTGGCGTGGATCACCTGGGCCGCCGGCCTGCTGGCCGTGGCGGTGGGTCTCGTCAACATCAAGGATTTTTTCGCCTTCGGGAAGGGGTTTTCGCTGTCGATCCCCGAGTCGCGCAAACCCGTCATTTACCGCCGGGCGCGGGCGATCCTGAATGCGGAGCATCTGCCCGCCATGCTGGGCGCCACCGTCGTGCTCGCCGTGGCGGCCAATTTCTACGAACTGCTCTGCACCGCTGGCTTCCCAATGGTATACACGCGCCTGCTGACCTTGAACGAACTGTCGGCCGGTGCCCGCCATGGCTATCTGGCCTTGTACAACCTGATCTACGTGTTGCCGCTGGCGCTGATCGTGTTCGCCTTCGTGCGCACCCTGGGCGCGCGCAAGCTTTCGGAGCGGGAGGGGCGGCTGCTCAAGCTGATGTCCGGCATCATGATGCTGGAACTGGGTCTCCTGCTGGCGACGGCGCCCGCGCTGCTCGACAGTCTGTGGGTGTCGGCGGCGCTGCTGGCCATCGCCGTGGGCGCGACCGTCCTGGCGGCTCGATTGATCCCCGAAAACCGGGAACGGTCGAGTTGAGGTGGCGAAGCTCGTGCATCATGTCCGCCACCTCAATGCCCCAGGCCGAACCCACCGGCACCGTCATCGCCGTGCGCGGCAACGTGGTGGACGCGCGGTTTCCCTGCCGCCATGGTTTGGCGGGGCGGATGCGCGCCCTGTCCGCTGGCGCCCGACCGCAACCCAAGGTGGCCGATGGAGCCATCGAGGCATTGGGCGACCTTAATGTCGCTCGATCAAGCGCGAACAGGCAATCACCGTGCTCGCGATGTGGCCGGGGAAATAGCCACCGGCTCCTGAGTCGTCGGCGGGATCGAATAGGTGCAGGTCACATGGGCCACCGGCTCCGGCTCGCCTTCCGAATACAGCAACACTTCACCCACCGCCAACCGCTTGCCCAGCTTGAGAATCTGACCCCGGCCGATCAAATCGGCCGGCTTGGGGCGGCGCAGGAAATTGCAGGTCAGATTGGTCGTGACGGCCAATTCCACCCGCCCTATCAGGCTGAGCACCACCGCGTACATCACGATGTCGGCCAGCGCCATCTGCACCGGACCCGACACCGTGCCGCCGGGCCGGATAAAATCCTCGCGAAAGGGTATGCGGATGCTCGCCCGGCCGGCTTCCAGGCTTTCCACCTGAATGCCCAGCATCCCCACGAAAGGAACATGTTCATAGGCCAGTTGTTCGAATTCCGCCAGGGAGATGCGCGCCATGACCGTTCACCTTGAATAATCACCCTCACCCCCGCCCCTCTTCCGCCCGCGGGCGAGGGATTTTCGTACAGTTTCTCAATCCCGGAATTTCGGCTTGCGCTTTTCCTGGAACGCCCGCACGCCTTCCTTGGATTCCTCCGTACCGTAGAACAGACTGACCGCCTTCAGACCCAGCGCCGAAATGCCGGCGATATGGGCGGTGTCGGCGTTGAACGAGCGCTTGGCCAGTTCCAGCGCGGTCGGGCTTTTCTCCAGAATCTCCTCGCACCACTTATCCACCTCGGCATCCAGTTCGTCGTCGGGAACGGCCTTGTTCGCCAGCCCCATTTGCACCGCTTCCGCCGCCGTGTATTGCCGGCACAGATACCACACCTCCCGCGCCTTCTTCTCGCCGATCACCCGCGCCATGTACGCCGTGCCGAAGCCGGGGTCCACCGAGCCGACCTTCGGACCCACCTGACCGAACTTGGCCGATTCGGCGGCGAGGGTCAGGTCGCACAGCAGCGCCAGCACGTGGCCGCCGCCGATGGCGTAGCCGCGCACCTTGGCGATCACCGGCTTGGGCACGTCGCGAATCACGCTCTGCAACTCCTCCAGCGGCAGGCCGATCACGCCCCGCCCGTCGTAGTGCCCGGCGTGGGACGACTGGTCGCCGCCGGTGCAGAACGCCCTGTTGCCGGCCCCGGTCAGGACGATGACGCCGATCGAATGATCCCAGCCGGCCTTCAGAAAGGCGTGGATCATCTCCTCGCAGGTTTGGCCGCGAAAGGCGTTGAACTTGTCGGGGCGGTTGATGGTGATGGTGGCGACGCCGTTCCTGACGTCGTACAGGATGTCTTCGTAATCAGCGGTCATGATGGCTCCTGGGTGGGTTGCAAATTTCAGGGAACGATTTTCTTAATTTTTCTGCCCGGCCCGCGCGATCATCGTGGCGGTCAGGGTTGCGACGAGCGTCGGAACCCCGTCGTCGGCGCGGGCGAACACGTCGGCGCGCGAAACCGTGATCGTCTTGCCGGGCTTGATGACGCGGCCTTCCGCGACAAAATGCGTTCCGGCGGCCGGCCTGAGCAAGTTGGCTTTCAATTCGATGGTGAGAACCTCGCTGCCGGCCGGCATCAGCGACAGCGCCGCATAGCCGCTTGCGGTATCGGCAATGGCGGTGATGGCGGCCGCGTGCATGAAGCCGTGTTGCTGGGTGAGGCTTTCGCTGTAGGGCATCGAGATGTCGACCGCCCCAGGTTCGACGCGATCCAGCGTCGCTCCCATCATCCGCATCAGACCTTGCCGCGCGAAACTCGCTTGCACCACGGTGGCGAAATCGGGGTTGGACGGAATGAAATTCATGGCGGATGGGTGCCCTCAAATGGCTTCGGCAGAGGTGAATCGGGCGATCTCGGCTTCGGAAAATCCCCAGTTCGCTAGCCAGTCGCCCGAAGGGTCGGCTTGTCGGTCCGGCGGACCCTGAATCGCGGCCGGGGTGCGGCTGAAACGCGGCGCGGGGGCCGGCTGCATCAGGCCGGCGAACTCGACGAAGGTTTGCCGGGCCTGATTGTGCGGGTGAGCGGGCGCTTCGTCCAGACCGAGCACCGGCGCGACGCAGGCGTCGCTGCTCTCGAACAGCGCGCACCACTCGTCGCGGTTCCTGGTTCGGAACGCCGCCCGCAGCCGCTCCTTCAGCGCCGGCCAGGATTCGGGATGCCACTGTTTCTCGGGCGCGGGGTCGGTCACCCCGCAGCCTTCGAGCAATATCCGGCAAAAGTGGGGTTCGATGGCCCCCACCGCCAGCCACTTGCCGTCGGCGCATTCATAGGTGTCGTAAAAATGGGCGCCGCCATCGAGCATGTTGCGCGCGCGCCGGTCGGTCCAGCATCCCATCGCCTTCAAGGTCAGGACGCTGACCAGCAGCAGGGCCGATCCATCGATCATGGCCGCGTCCACCACCTGGCCCTCGCCGGAGTTGCGACTTTCGAGCAGGGCGGCCAGCAGACCGACGACCAGCAACATGCCCCCGCCGCCGTGGTCGGCAATCGCGTTCAGCGGCGGCGGCGGCCCGCCGTCGGCGCGGCCGATGGCGTGCAGCACGCCCGAGAGCGCCAGATAGTTGATGTCGTGGCCGGCGGTTGGGGCCAGCGGCCCGGTCTGGCCCCAACCGGTCATGCGACCGTAGATCAAGCGCCGGTTTCGCGCCAGGCAGACCTCCGGTCCCAGCCCCAGCCGCTCCATGACGCCGGGCCGAAAACCCTCGATCAGCGCATCGGCCCGTTCGATCAGCCGCAACGCCACCGCAACGCCGTCCGGGGTTTTCAGGTCGAGCTGGATCGCGCGCCGTCCCCGATTGGCAATGTCCCTGTCCGGGGCAAACAACTGGGCTTGCGCGGCGTTCGGCGTCGTGGCGCGGTCGATCCGCACCACCTCCGCCCCCAGGTCGGACAGCATCATGCCGGCGAAGGGCGCCGGTCCGAGTCCGGCGAATTCGACGATCTTGATGCCTTGCAAGGGTCCCATCGACAATGTCCAAACGATCAGCCGGCCGCCACCGCCCGCCCGATCAGCAGACGTTGAATATCGGAAGCGCCTTCATAAATCTGGGTCACCCGGACGTCCCGATAGAGGCGTTCCACGGGAAAATCGGTACTGTAACCGTAACCCCCGTGAATCTGAATGGCGTCCGAGCAAACCCGTTCGGCCATTTCGGACGCGAACAGCTTGGCCATGGAAGCTTCCTTCAGGCAGGGGCGGCCGGCGTCGCGCAAGCTGGCGGCGTGCCAGACCATTTGCCGGGCCGCTTCGATTTGGGTCGCCATGTCGGCCAGGCGGAACAGCACCGCTTGATGCTGGACGATGGGTACGCCGAACGCCTCTCGTTCCCGGGCGTAGCCGGCCGCCGCCTCCAAAGCGGCTCGGGCCATGCCGACGGCCTGGGCGCCGATGCCGATCCGCCCGGCTTCGAGATTCGACAAGGCGATCTTGTAGCCTTCGCCTTCCCGGCCGAGCAGATTTTCGGCGGGAATCCGGCAGTTCTCGAACAGGATCTGCGCCGTGTCCGAGGCGTGCTGCCCCATCTTTTCCTCCAGCCGGGTCACGACGTAGCCCGGCGTGTCGGTCGGGACCAGGAAGCAGGAGAGACCTTTCTTGCCGACGGTCTTGTCGGTCACCGCGAACACGATGGCGACATCGCCTTCCTTGCCGGTGGTGATGAACTGCTTGGCGCCGTTCAGCACCCAAACGTCGCCCTCGCGCCGCGCCGTGGTCCGAATGGCGGCGGCGTCGGAACCGGTGTGCGGCTCGGTCAAACAAAAGCAGCCCAGCCACTCCCCGCGCGCGAATTTGGTGAGATAGCGCGCTTTTTGATCGTCGTTGCCGTATTTCAAGGTGATGCCGCAGGCGAGCGAATTTTGCACGCAGACGACGGTGGAGGTGGCGCCGTGACCGGCGGCGATCTCTTCGATGGCCAACACCATCGACAGATAATCCAGGCCGGCGCCCCCCCATCGCTCCGGCACCACCATGCCCATCGCGCCCAGCTCGGCCAACTCGGCCAGCGCCTCGCGCGGAAAGGCGCGGGTGCGCTCCCACTCCGTCGCGTTGGGCGCCAGCCGCTCGCGGGCGAACTGGTGCAGGGTGTCGCGGATCATTTCCTGTTCCTGGGTGAGGATCATGTTTTACTCCTTGGTCCGGGCGCGAAGGCTCTTTGGCCCTTGAAAGCGGTCACCGGCGCGGTATTGACGGAGGGGTATTGCGCTGGCGTTGCAGTAAGTCTATAGCGTGCTTGGGTGACACTCCATGTGAAAATAGGCTCATTTCGTTGAAGTTTTCCCGCAATGGCCGATGACGGGCGGCTGAGAATCGTATAATGGCTTTCTAAAAGACCCAACCGACACCCAAGGAGATCACCGTGAGCCACGCCGTTACCGTATCGTTCGACCACGACAGGGAATACGAGATCATGCTGCACGATGGCGACACCCGATGCATGGACAAGGAGCAGGCGCGTACCTGGCTGGCCCGGGAATTCGAGGAGTTGGAGTGCGTGCCGTCCAATCCGGTCGGCAAGATCCTGCTGCTCGACATGGTTCTGAACGTCGCCAAGTACGCGGGCGAGGAGTGTTTCGAGAACGGTGGCGAGTGGGCCAGGAACTACGCGATCGCGGTCGCGGTGTCCCTGGACCGTCCGGCGATTCGGGTGGACGTCGCGAACTTCGTGGTCGGGTGAACGCCCCCGGTTCGCCCATTGCGGTTTCTCTCATCGACTCCGCTCCAGTCCGGCGTTCTCCAAGTACCGCCACTCCCGAAACGTCGCGGCTTGCCCGCATCGTTGGCCCGTGTCATCGGTCAGGTTCCAAACCGTCGCCCGCTCGATCAGGAACCGCTGGCCCGTGCGCGAGATCCGCACGCCGGAATAGTCGTCGATGAATCCCTGGGCCGTGACCCGCGCGAGCAAACGCGCCCGCTCGGCCCGGTTCGGCGCTTCCGCCGTGTAGCGCGACGGCAGCCGAATCAGTTCCTCCCACGTCAGTTCGAACAGTTCCAGGGCCTTTGCATTGCCGTAGGTCAGGATCGGATCGGGCGCGGCATCGTGCGACAGCACGATGAAAGGCGCGTGAAAGATCGCCGCCGCCGCCGCCTCGGGCGATAGCGCCGCGTCGATCAGATCGCGTCCGGTCAGCGCATGGAACGCGCGGCGCAATAGCTCCGCGTGCTCGACCCGGTAATGATTGGCGGGACAGGGGACTGACACGAGCGGCTCCTTTGCGGTCGGGGCGGGGTCGGAATCGGTCGCTGGTGTTGGCGGCGGGTGGCAATTCGACAGAACTTTCAGCCGTTCAACTCCGCCAGCAATTGACCGATCATGCGTTCGACCTGGGCCTGGTAACCGCCGCCGAACAGATTGAGATGATTGAGCACATGGTACAGGTTGTAGAGCGTCCGCCGCTGGGGATAGCCGTCCGCCAGCGGCAGCGCCTCCCGGTAGGCGGCGTAAAAGCGATCCGAAAATCCGCCGAACAACTCGGTCATCGCCAGATCCGCCTCGCGGTCGCCGTAATAGACCGCTGGATCGAACACCACGGGTTCGCCGGTCACCGTGCAGCCGGCGTTGCCGCTCCAAAGATCGCCGTGCAGCAGGGCCGGGGTTGGCCGGTGGCCGACGAACAGACCGTCCAGCCGGGCGCGCAGGGCCTCGCCCCGGCTCAGCCACGCGCCGCCGTGGCCGTTGCGAGCGGCCAGCTCCAGTTGAAATCCCAGCCGCGACTCGCGCCAGAATTCGATCCAGTCCGCGCGGCGCGGGTTGGGCTGCGGGGTGGAACCGATGAAATTGTCTCGCTGCCACCCAAAGCCGGCTTGCGGCTGACGGTGCAAGGCCGCGAGTTGCCGGCCCAGTCGTTCCATCGTTCCCGTGCGGCTTTCCCCCAGCGGCAGGTACTCCAACACCAGGAAGGCTTGCCCGGCGACCAGGCCATGACCGAACGGTTGGGGAACCCGCACGGTGGCGGTCTTCGCCAATTCCGCCAGCCCCGCCGCCTCGACCTTGAACATCGGCAGGCTGGCGCTTTCGTTGCACTTGACGAAATATTCCCGATCCCGGTCGCATACTCGCCAAGCCTGATGGATGCAACCGCCACCGACCGGATGGCGCTGGCGAATGGCGAACGGCTGGCCGGTGACCGTACCAATGTATTGTTCCATGGCGATCCAGAAATCATTCATCGATTTCAAGGTCCGATCATGACGAATTACCGAACGATAGCGGCGTGACCAGATTAGCATAGCGTCGCCGTGGCTTACCGCAACCGTGGAGAAGTGATCGTGGATACCGCGCTCGTTGTTACTGGGCTGACCAGCGTCGCCTTCGTCGTCAGTCATTTGGGTCTGGCCAGCGATCCACTACGCGGCCGACTGGTCGCCCGCCTGGGCGAGAAGGGATTTCAAGGGCTGTACGGGCTGGTGGCCCTGGTGACGCTGGGCGCGATGATCGCCGCCTATAGCCAGGCTTCCCACCACGTCTACCTGTGGCTGCCCGGTCCCGGCCTGCGCCACTTGCCGTTGCTGGTGATGCCGTTGGCCCTGATCCTGATCGCTGGCGGCGTCTTGAGCCCCAATCCCTCGGCGGTCGGCATGGCCGGCGCGCTCGACCGCTCGGAACCGGCCCAGGGCGTACTGCGCGTGACCCGCCACCCGGTGATGTGGGGGGTGGGGTTGTGGGCGGCGATTCATATCGTCGTCAACGGCGATCTGGCGTCGCTGCTGTTCTTCGGCGGGCTGTTGCTGACCGCGCTGGTCGGCACCTGGCATCTCGACCGGCGGATGATGGCGTCCGAGGGCGAGCGCTGGCAACGTTTCGCCGCCGTCACCTCGTTCCTGCCCTTCGCGGCGCTGCTGGGCGGGCGCCAGCGCTGGGTGGCGGCCGAATGGCTCCGGCCGGCGCTGTGGGGGCTGGGACTGTTCGTGCTGTTGCTCCTTCTGCATCCCTATCTGTTCGGAATGCCGCCGTACTGAGGGGCGTCCTTTGGAAAGACCACTTCCGCGAGAAAATCCGATATGCGCGACCCGTTTCCCCTGCTGGCGAAGACCGACTTTCCGGCCATTTATCGCGACCGCGTCGACACCCTGCAAGCCAACCTGGGTTACCGCTGCAACCAGTCCTGCACCCATTGCCACGTGGCGGCGGGTCCCCAGCGAACCGAGGAAATGCGTTGGGAGACGATGGAACTGTTGCTGCGCTACCTCTCGGCGCGGGGCATCGCGACCCTGGATCTGACCGGCGGCGCGCCGGAATTGAATCCCCATTTTCGCCAACTCGTCGTCCACGCCCGTGACCAGGGCGTTCGGGTCATCGACCGCTGCAACCTAACGATTCTCAACGAGCCGGGCCAGGAAGATTTGGCCGCTTTCCTGGCTCACCATCGGGTCGAAATCACCGCGTCCCTGCCCTGCTACCTGGAGGAAAACGTCAACCAACAGCGCGGCAAGGGCGTGTTCGAATCCAGCCTCGCCGGCTTGCGCCAACTCAACGCGCTGGGCTATGGCCGGCCCGGCAACGGCCTGACGCTGAACCTGGTCTACAACCCGCTCGGCCCGGTGTTGCCGCCCGATCAAACCGGCCTGGAAGCGGCCTACAAACGGGAATTGGCCGTTCGCCATGGCATTGTCTTCAATCGCCTGCTGGCCCTGACCAACATGCCGATCCAGCGGTTCGGCAGCCAACTGCTGTCCAAGGGCCAGTTCAAGCCCTACATGGACCTGCTCAAATCCGCCCACCGGGACGAGAATCTGGAAGCGGTGATGTGTCGGAACCTCGTCTCCGTGGACTGGCAGGGTTACGTCTACGATTGCGATTTCAACCAGATGCTGAAGCTGCCGCTGGGCGCCGACGGATCGAATCGCACGCACCTGTCGGCGCTGCTGGACCGGGAGTTGGCCGGCGCCCGCATCCGGGTCGCCGATCATTGCTACGGCTGCACCGCCGGGCAGGGCAGCAGTTGCGGCGGGGCGCTCGACGCCGCGCCCCCCGCCCGAGCGGCGGCCTGACAGCAGCTCATCGATTCAATTGTTCACCAGAGCCAATACCCATCAGGAGATCGCCATGCCCAGACTTGGGCCTCGCCAGCCCGTTCCATCCCTCCAGGTACCGACCATCGAGCATGGCGACTGGGATTTGGCCGCCCAGACGCCCGCTCGCTTCACGATGATCGTGGTCTATCGTGGGTTGCATTGCCCCGTTTGTCGGGGCTACCTGAAGGAATTGCAAACGCTGGTGAGTGAATTCGAAGCGCGCGGTGTCGTCGTGTTGGCCGTATCCACCGACGACGCGGAACGGGCGCGGACGGCGCAAGCTCAATGGGGATTGACCGGCCTGACGCTGGGTTACGGCCTGTCCATCGACGCCGCCCGCGCCTGGGGCCTCTACATTTCCACCAGTCGGGGCAAAACCTCGCTCGGCATCGAGGAACCTGCCCGGTTCGCGGAGCCCGGGCTGTTCCTGGTCCGATCCGACGGCACGCTGTACGCCGCCGCGGTGAGCACCATGCCCTTCGCCCGCCCGCACTTCAAGGATGTGCTGACCGCGCTCGACTTCATCGTCAAGAACGATTATCCGGCGCGCGGCGAAGCCTGACTCTGACGCTGGAACGCGGGTCATTCCGGACAGGCGGCCAGCGCCAGCGCCTGCCAGACCTGGCCGTCGGTTTGATCCTGGACGAACGCCGCGACCCCAAGATCGCGGGAGCGAGCGTCCTCGGGCGGACGAAAACGATGCGGGTGGGCAAAGGTGCCATCCGCCGCCACCGGTAACGGCCCGATCAGTTCCCGCGTCACTCGTTCATGGCGCAGCCGTCGCGTCGCGTTTTCGCCGGCGGTGACCTGACTGGTCAGGCCGTCCTGGTACAACGCCACGAACACGCCGGCGCGGGCCGCCGCCAGGCGAGGTTGCAGCCGGCCCCGAACCTGGACCAGCCAGGCATCCGGGGCGGGAACGATTTCCAGGCTCAGCTCCGCTTCGGCCGGTCGAGTGTTGATCGCGGCGATGTGCTGGCGAAAAGCGGTGTTTCGGCTCCAGTTCAGCGTGGTGCGACCGTTGATCATCACCTGCGGGGTAAAGACGGTCTTGCTGCCCTGGACGGCGGTCAGCGCGCGTTGCCGGGCGCTGAAACTGGGCTGGGCGAAACGGTCGCGCCAGCCCAAACTGTCCCAGTAATCCACATGCAGGGCCAGCGGCACCACCTTGCCGCTCAAGGTTGGTTCCGCCGCCAGCTCCGCCAGCCAGCGATCCGCTGGCGGACAACTGCTGCATCCCTCGGAGGTATACAACTCGATCAGGGCGGCCTGCCCCGGCCCGCTTTGCGCTCGACAACTTGCGGCGGATGCGGCGGAAAACAGCAACGATCCCGCCAGCGCCAAACCCAACACCAGAGGCGCTCGCCGGCCGCCGCGCCGTCGCCCGGCGTCTCCAGTCATCCCATTCATGGGTTACCCCGCGCCGTTGATGAATGAGAAACTGCGGCGGGCCATGGCCCGCCACCCGCATGATCCGTTACCGCGCGGTCTTCTTGATCGTGACGACCGCCATGGGATTCCGCCAGTCGTACTCCTCGACCTTCAGATCGGCGATACCGTGAATCCCGGCATGCACATGCACGAAGCCTTCGCCGCCCGCCAATGGCGAAGCCCCTTCGCCGCCGCATTGCGGGCCGGGAATGGCGGCGCAGCGTTCGTCGTTGGGCTCGGAGCCCGCGTCATAGCCCAGCGCCCAGTGAGTCTCGCCGCCGGAGCGGGGAGCCGCGACGCCGTTCAGTGCGATGAGGCCGTCGTTGGTGGGCAGGATCATCGCGGCCAGGCTGATGCGATCGGCGCCTTGCGCGACCACTTGCACCGTAACCGACCGGCCCGGTTCCAGCAATCCGGTGGAATTCGCGATATCGACCACACGGTTGTCGGCGCGCAACATTTGCGCCAGGGGCTCGACATCGCCGCCCTCGGCCAGCGTCGCCAGTTCCGCGCTGGCCGGCTGACCCAACGCGAACAAGCTCACACCGGAGCGGTGACTGGCTACCAGGATCGGCGTGAAGAACGCGCCTCGGGTAATGTTGGTGATCGTCACTTCGTACATCACACCCCTGGCGAATTGCGCCTGGACGCTGGTCAGTGGGGCAGCCAGCAACAAAAATGCAGTCAAGGCAGTGGTCGACAGCTTCATCGTCGCATTCTCCGTATCGGTTCGTGAGGGTTTGAAAATCGCTGGGATTACCCGACACGTACTGTGCCGTCCCGGCTTCACGACGCGCTCACGAAATCCTCACTTTTCCATCACGACGACACCGGTTCGTCGATCCGTTGCCTCGACCCCGAAATCGTCGGCTCGGGATGCGCGAACCGGTAGATCGAAGGTGAACCGGGTGCCCTGGCCCAATTCGCTGCTCGCGCGCAGTTCGCCGCCATGCAATTCGGCGATGCGGCGGGCGATGGCCAACCCCAGCCCCAAATGATTGCCGTCATCCCGCGCCCGGCTCGACCCGCGATAGAGGCGGTCGAACACGAACGGCAAGTCCTCGGGCGCGATGCCATGACCGGTATCGGTGACGGTAAAGGTGGCGATTTCTTTCCGCGCGTCGAGTTCGAGGGCGATCCGTCCATCGGACGGGGTGTGGTGCAGCGCATTGAGGATCAGGTTGTCCAGCAGCCGTTCGATCATGCCGATGTCGGCCTCGATAAACATCGCTGTCGACGGCAGAAGCAGATCGATTGCGATTCGGTGCTCCCACGCGGCGATCCGGTACTTTTGGGCGATGTCCTGTAACAGTTCGGCGGGGGGGAATCGCTCGCGGCGCGGCTGAATGGCGTGGGCGTCGAGTTTGGCCAGCTCGAACAGATCGCCCACCAGCCGGCTCAATCGCCGCGAGTGGCGCAAGGCGGCGTCGAGATAGGCCCGCCGCTCGGCGGGCGACGAACGATCCGCTTTCAATTGCAGCGTTTCCAGATAACCGTGCAGCGCGGCCAGCGGCGTGCGCAAATCGTGTGAAACGTGATTGACCAGCTCGCGTCGCAACGTGTCGCGCTCCCGCAAGGTACCGATCAAGGTTTGCAGGCGCTCGGCCATCCGGTCGAAATACAGGCCGAGCTGTTCGATTTCGTCGCCCCGAGCGCCGGCGCCGCGATAGGGCATCCAGGTCGCAAACTCGCTCTGCTGGAAAGTATCGACCACCGCCGCCAGCCGTCGCAGCCGCCGGGTCAGCAGCCTGAACAGCAACAGGCCGGCCAGCAAGCCGGCCAGCAAACTGCCGGCCAACACCCAGGCGCTGAGTCGCAGCAGCAAGCTGTCCCGATACAGGCGCTCGAAGGATTCGTACATCTCGCCGCGCAATACGACATACAAGTAGCCTTCGGGCGGCTCGGTCGCGGGAATGGGCGTCACCGAAAAACTTTTGCGGGCATCGTGGCTGCGCGGATCGTCGCCGAAGATCGGCAGTTCGGCGCCAGCCAGGAACGCCCGGATCGGCTCCAGCGCCACCCGGTCGCGCTTGACCGCCGCTGGCTCGGCGGAGTGGGCGCGGATCGTGCCTTGCGCGTCCAGCCAGTAGATTTCGATGCTGGGATTGATGGCCATGTAGCGCTCGAAGGTAGCCTTCAGCGCCTTGGCGTCGAGCCGACCGTCGGCGATCAACCGCTGGTCGGCGACCAGGTTGCGAGCCAGATCGCGATTGAAGCTTTGCTGCGCTTCCTGAAGATAACGCTGGGTCAGGGCGTGGCTGATCAGGCCGTAGCTCAGGCCGATGGCGCCCAGCAACGCCATCAGCGCCAGGGCCAGCTTGCCGTACAGGGTGTTCA
>CALGOO010000224.1 GCA_937960715.1 uncultured Candidatus Competibacteraceae bacterium | reverse complement strand
CCCCCGCCGTCGGCGCCAGGCTCAGCCCGCCCAGCCCCACGCCCACCGCCAACGCTAATCGCTTCATCGTGCCAGTCATCGGGTCAACCTCTCTCCACAGTCAAATTCATAAACGATCATTGTATTCTTCGCCAAGTGTAGCCCATACGTGATCGCCAAGCCGCGCATTCTTGTCCATCAATACTCAATTCCCCGTTGCGCTCTCACGCCCTGCTCACGATAGGGATGCTTCACGCAGCGGATTTCGCTGACCAAATCGGCCAACTCCATCAGCGCCGCGGGGGCGTTGCGCCCGGTGACCGCGATATGCAGTTCCGGCCGCCGGTTCGAGAGCATCGCCAGCACCCGCGTCAGATCGAGATAACCGTAATTCAGCACGACGTTGAGTTCATCCAGGATGATCAGATCGTAGCGAGGATCTTGGATCATCCGTTCCACCTCGGTCCAGGCGCGTTCCGCCGTGGCGATATCCTGCGCCCGGTTCTGGGTCAGCCAGGTAAATCCGTCGCCAAGGGTCTGAAAATCCACGGTCTCGAATCGGCTCAGTACCGCTCGTTCGGCACTATCCCGCCCACCCTTGATGAACTGCACCACCCCGACTCGCATTCCGTGACCGACCGCGCGCAGTATCATGCCGAACGCGGCGGTGGTCTTGCCCTTGCCGGGACCGGTGAACACCATCAGCAGGCCCTTCTCGTGGATGGCGCGGGCCTGCTTGCGCTCGTAACCCGCCTTGCGGCGGGCAGCTTGGCGGGTATGGTCGGAAGGATCAACGGACATGGCGACAGACTCCCCTTCCTCTGGCAGGAATAAGATCGGGGGTGAAGAGCCGTCAAACGCGAGGGCTGAACCGGGTCCAGCTCAGCGGTGTCCAGTCGGGATCGAGACCAGCGTCGTCGCCGGCCACGCTCAGGCCGCATTTGCGGGCGAAGTAACGATGAAACGCCAGGCTGGGCGTCAGCTCTGGGTGAAACACGGTGACCAGAATCCGGTCGTCCTCCGCCGCCGCGATGTAGTCATCCAAGCGCAGCAGCACCCGCACGCCTTCCCCGGCCCGCATGATCTTCGGGGCGCGGATGAAGGTCAGCGGGATCGGTTCGCGGGCCACCGCCGGAGCCAGCGCCTCGCGGTTGAAGCTGTCGAGCTGGCTGCCGAAGGCGTTGCGGCTGACCGCGATGTCGATCAACCCGAGAAACGGTGTCTCGCCAACGTTTTCCCGCGCTAGCAGAATCGCCCCGGCGCAGGTGCCCCACAGTTTGAGACCTTGGTCATACGCTTGCCGGATCGCCGCGTCCAGACCAAAGATGTTCAGCAACCGCGACAAGCAGGTGCTCTCACCGCCGGGAATGATCAACCCCGCCAACCCCTCCAGGTCGGCGGCGCGCTTGACCGGCCGCGCGGCCACGCCGACCCGCCGCAGGTGATCGAGATGCTCCTGCACCCCGCCCTGCAAGTCCAGTACGCCGATCCCGCCAAGGCCGGCGACCGCGTCCATTACCAGCCCCGTCCCGCCAGCCGTTGCTCGCTGGCCATGGTGGCGACATCCAGCCCGGCCATCGGTTCGCCCAAGTCCATCGAGACTTCCAGCAGTTGCTCGGGATCGTTGAAATAGGCGGTGGCCTTGACGATGGCGCGGGCGCGGCGGGCCGGATCGCTGGACTTGAAGATGCCCGAACCGACGAATACACCGTCGCAGCCCAGTTGCATCATCAAGGCCGCGTCAGCGGGGGTGGCGATGCCGCCGGCGGCGAAATTGACCACCGGCAACCGACCCAGCTTCTTCACCTCCAGCGCCAGTTCGTAGGGAATGCCGTTAACCTTGGCGAAGCTGATGATTTCCTCCGCCGGCAGGGCGGCCAGTTGGCGGATTTCCCGGTTCATGGTCCGCATGTGGCGCACCGCCTCGACCACGTTACCGGTGCCGGCCTCGCCCTTGGTGCGGATCATCGCCGCGCCCTCGGCGATCCGCCGCAGCGCCTCGCCCAAATTACGCGCCCCGCAGACGAACGGAATCTCGAAGCGGGTCTTGTCGATGTGGCACTCCTCGTCGGCCGGCGTCAGCACCTCGCTTTCGTCGATGTAATCGATCCGCAGGGCTTGCAGGATCTGCGCTTCCACGAAATGGCCGATGCGCGCCTTGGCCATGACCGGGATGGTGACGGCTGCCTTGATCGCCTTGATCAGGCCCGGATCGGACATCCGCGCCACCCCGCCCTGCTGGCGGATGTCGGCCGGCACCCGCTCCAGGGCCATGACCGCCACCGCGCCCGCTTCCTGGGCGATCTGGGCCTGTTCCACGTTGACCACGTCCATGATGACGCCGCCCTTGAGCATCTGCGCCAGTTGCGCGTTCAAAAGATAACGATTCTCTGCCATGCTGGTACTCATTCATAATGACGAAAAGACGGTCGCGGCAGGCGAGCCGCCCGGATCGACCCACTTGCGAAGGCGATGGAGTATATCACCGTCGCGGTTTGGCGCCGCACACCTCGCTGTGACCGTCGCCAAGTTCCGGGAATTCCATCGACGCCTCGCGGAGATCAACCAACATGCAACGCGGCATCATCGGCATTCCCCTGGGCGACATCGCCGGCGTCGGCCCGGAAATCGTGGTCAAGGCGTTGGCGAATCCGACCGTTTACCAGACCGCGCAACCGCTGGTCATCGGCGACGCCAGCGCCCTGCGCCGTGCTCTGCGGGTCACCCGCCTGGATTTGGCGTTGCGGATCGTGACCGATCCCGCCCAGGGTCAATACCAGCCCGGCGTCATCGACCTGGTGGACTTGGCCAACGTGGACGCCGAACAGGTGGCGTTCGGCCAGGTTCAGGCCGCAGCCGGCCGCGCCGCCTGTGAGTTCATCGAACACGCCGTGACCCTATGCCAGGCCGGTCAGGTGGACGCGCTGGCTACCACGCCGATCAACAAGGAAGCCTTCAAGGCCGCCGGCATCCACGACATCGGCCATACCGAACTGCTCGGCCGGCTCACCGGAACCCATGATCCGCTCACCCTGTTCCAAGTCTTCGATCTCAAGGTGTTCTTCCTCAGCCGCCACGTTGCGCTGGCCAGGGCAATCCAACTAGTCACTCGGCAGCGGGTGCTGGACTATCTGCGCCGCTGCGCTCGGGCGCTGGAAACCCTGGGCTTTCCCCAGCCCCGCCTGGCGGTGGCCGGACTCAACCCGCATGGCGGCGAGCATGGCCTGTTCGGTGACGAGGAAAGCCGGGAACTGGAACCCGCCATCGCCGACGCGCGTCGTATGGGCATCGACGTCACCGGTCCCATCGCCGCCGATTCGGTGTTCCACCTGGCCTTGCGCGGCGCGTTCGACGCCGTGCTGTCCCTGTACCACGATCAGGGCCACATCGCGACCAAGATGGTCGACTTTCAGCGCACCATCGCCATCACCCTCGGCCTGCCCTTCATCCGCACCTCGGTGGATCATGGCACCGCCTTCGACCTGGCGGGCACGGGCGCGGCCAACGCGCTGAGCATGACCGAAGCCATCCGGCTGGCGGCGGTCTACGCGCCCGGCTATCGCCCGGCCTGACCGACTGGCGACTTGTCAAGGTGGGAACGAATTCCGATACTATGACGATGACCGCACCCACCTATCTGACCGACCAGTTCCTGATTGCCATGCCCGCGCTGGCCGACCCCAACTTCTTCCAGACCGTCGTCTACATCGGCGAGCACAACGCCAACGGCGCGCTGGGACTGGTCATCAACCGGCCGCTCAATCTCTCGCTCGAACAACTGCTGAACCATCTCCAGATCGCCACCGACCGCTTCGACCTGGCGAAGGCGCCGGTCTACTCTGGCGGTCCGGTGCAACCGGATCAAGGTTTCGTCCTGCACAGTCCGGTCGGTCACTGGGGCGCCACCCTGCGCGTCACCGACCGGCTCGGCATCACCACCTCCCGCGACATCCTGCAAGCCGTGGCGGAGGGTCAGGGCCCCACCCACCTCTTGGTCGCGCTGGGTTACGCCGGCTGGGGACCGGGCCAACTGGAACGCGAGCTGGTGGAAAACTCCTGGCTGTCCAGCCCCGCCGATTTCGATATCCTGTTCCATACTCCCAGCGAGCGGCGCTGGCTCGCCGCCGCCGCCCTGCTGGGCATCGACCTGAACCTGCTGTCCACCGATGCTGGCCACGCCTGATCGTGGCTTGAACCCAACCGCCACGCCGCCCTGCCGAGTCGCGCTGGGCTTCGACTTTGGCCGCGCCCGCATCGGCGTCGCGGTCGGCGCGGCCGTCACCGGCGCGGCCCGTCCCCTGCGCACCCTGCCCGCCCGCCGGCAGCGCCCCGACTGGGACGCCATCGCCCGGCTGATCGCCGAGTGGCGGCCGGACTGGCTGGTGGTCGGCGTGCCGCGGCACGCCGACGACAGCGCCAGTGCGATGACCGAGGCCACGCTGCGCTTCGGTCGCCAGTTGCACGGGCGCTTTCGGCTGCCGGTGGCGACCCTGGACGAACGACTGTCCTCCTGGGAAGCCGAGCACCGCCAGTTCGAAACCGCCGCCAGCCGCCGCCGAAGCCACGATCCCACCCTGGACGCCCAGGCGGCGGCGGTGATCCTGGAAAGCTGGTTCAACCATCAACGGAGCCTCGTCGCATGCGCGACGCCGAACCCCTGATCGAAACGATGGCCGGCCAACTGCGCGACCTGCTGACCGCGCGCGGCATTGCCGAACCGGTGTTGATCGGTATCCACACCGGCGGCGTCTGGATCGCCGAACGCCTGCGCCAGCGGCTCGGCATCGCCGCCCCGCTCGGCCAACTGGACATTTCCTTCTACCGCGACGATTTCAGCCGAATCGGTGTCAATCCCCGCGTCCGTCCCTCGGAACTGCCGTTCGACGTCGACGGCCGGCATCTGGTGCTGGTCGACGACGTGCTCAACACCGGCCGCACCGTGCGCGCCGCGTTGAACGAACTGTTCGACTACGGCCGGCCGGCATCGGTGCTGCTGGCGGTGCTGGTCGACCGGGGCGGCCGTCAATTGCCCATCGAAGCGAACGTGGTCGGCGCCCGGCTGAGCCTGACGGCGGACCAGGAAGCGCAACTGACCGGCCCCGAACCTTTGCAACTGGTCATCCAGCAAACCACTTCATGAGCGCCACCCACATCCAACTGGACCCACAGGGTCGCCTGTTGCACTTCCTGACCGTCGAGGGACTGACCCGCCGCCATCTGACCGACATCCTCGACACCGCCGAATCGCTGCGCGGCGTGGCCGAACGCCGGGTCAAGAAACTGCCCACCCTGCACGGCAAGACCGTGGTCAATCTGTTCTTCGAGGCCAGCACCCGCACCCGCACCACCTTTGAGCTGGCGGCCAAGCGGCTGTCGGCGGACGTGCTCAATCTCAACATCGCCACCTCGTCGGCGGTCAAGGGCGAGAGCCTGCTCGATACCCTGCGCAACATCGAAGCGATGCAGTGCGACATGTTCGTGGTGCGCCACGAGCAGAGCGGCGCGGCGGAGTTCATCGCCCGCCACGTCAAGCCGCACATCGCCGTACTCAACGCTGGTGACGGCCGCCATGCCCACCCGACCCAGGCGATGCTGGACGTGTTCACCATCCGCCGCCACAAGCCGGACTTTCCCCACCTGCGAGTCGCCATCGTCGGCGATATCCTGCACTCGCGGGTGGCCCGCTCGCTGATCCACGCCCTCAACATTCTCGGCACCAGCGAAATCCGGGTGGTCGCGCCCCGCACCCTGCTGCCCGCCCACGTCGAAACCCTGGGCGCGCGCGTGTTTCACGACCCTGGCCAGGGGCTGCGGGACGTGGACGTGGTGGTGATGCTGCGCTTGCAGAAGGAGCGGATGGAAGGGGCGCTGTTGCCGACCGAGCGGGAATTCTTCCAGCGTTACGGCCTGACCGAGGACCGGCTGGCGCTGGCCAGGCCGGACGCCATCGTCATGCACCCCGGCCCGATCAACCGCGGGGTGGAAATCGACTCGCGGGTGGCCGACGGACCGCGCTCGGTGATCCTGGAACAGGTCACCAACGGCATCGCGGTGCGAATGGCCATCATGTCCATCACCCTGGGCAATCACGCCCGCCCGGCCGGAGAGACCCTCTGATGCACATCCTGATCCAGGGCGGTCGGGTGATCGACCCCGCCCATCAGACCGATACGGTGACCGATCTGTTCGTCGCCGTGGGGCGGATCGCCAGCCTGGGCCAGCCGCCGGCCGGCTTCAGGGCCGAACAGGTCATCGATGCGCGCGGCCGCATCGTCTGTCCCGGCCTGATCGACCTCTGCGCCCGGTTGCGCGAACCTGGGCAGGAACACAAGGCCACCATCGCCAGCGAAACCCGCGCCGCCGCGGCCGGTGGCGTCACCACCCTGGTCTGCCCGCCCGACACCGACCCGGTGATCGACGAACCGGCGGTGGTGGAGCTGATCCGCCGCCGCGCCGAGGCGGCTGGCCACGCCCGAGTGCTGACGCTGGGCGCGCTGACCCACCGGCTGCGGGGCGAACGGCTGGCGGAAATGGCCGCCCTCAAGGAGGCCGGCTGCGTCGGCGTCGGCGACGGCGGTCGCCCGGTCGCTAACACCCGCGTCCTGCGGCGGGCGCTGGAATACGCCGCCACCTTCGGCCTGACCGTGTTCCTGACCCCGCTCGATCCCGAACTGGGTTTCGGTCTGGTCCATGAAGGTTCGGTCGCCACCCGGTTGGGTCTGCCCGGCATTCCGATGGCGGCCGAAACCGGCGCCATCGCCCGCGATCTGGAACTGATCCGCGACCTCGGCGTGCGCGTGCATTTTGGCCGGCTGTCCTGCGCCCGGTCGGTGGAATTGGTGGCGCGTGCCCAGGCCGAGGGTTTGCCGGTCACCGCCGATGTCGCCGTTCCCTACCTGCACCTGACCGAAGCCGATCTGGCCGGCTTCGACAGCCGCTGCCACGTTCGGCCGCCGCTGCGGGAATCGCGCGACCGGGACGCGCTTCGGGCCGGTCTGGCCAGCGGCGCGCTGAGCGCGCTCTGTTCCGATCACCAGCCGCACGAACCGGACGCCAAGCAAGCGCCCCTCGGCGACACCGAGCCGGGCATCTCGGGACTGGATACGTTCCTTGCGCTGGGCCTGCGGCTGGCGCGGGACGGCGTATTGCCGCTGCCGGCGCTGATCGAGCGGCTCACCGCGGGGCCGGCGCGCATTCTTGGGCTGAATCTCGGTCATCTCGGCGTCGGCGCCCCCGCCGATGTGTGCGTGTTCGATCCGGACGCGGACTGGCAAGCCGTCACCCTGCGCGGTCGCGGTCAGAACAGCCCGTTCATCGGATGGGAACTGCCGGGGCGGGTAACGCACACGCTGCTGGAGGGGCGTGTCGTGCATGAGGCGCGCCTGCAATGAAATCGCCCGGCCTGGCACCCACGCTCCGGCGTGGAAGCCTCACGCCAGCGAGGGCAAACGGTCCAGCGGCCAGCGCGGCAACACCTCGATCGCGGCGCTCTCGCGCTGGCCGGCCGCCAGCCGCCGCCAGCCGGCGTAAGCGATCATCGCGCCGTTGTCGGTGCAGAATTCCAGCCGGGGATAATGGACCTGCCCGCCCAGTTCCGCCGTCATGCCCCGCAACCGCTCCCGCAAGCGTCGATTGGCGCCTACCCCGCCAGCGATGATCAACCGCTTCAGCCGGGTGGCTTCGAGCGCCCGCCGACATTTGATCGCCAGCGTCTCCACCACCGCGTCCTCGAAGGCGCGCGCCACGTCGGCCCGATTCTCCGCCGTCGGCTCCAGCGTCCGCCAGGTATTGATGGCGGCGGTCTTCAGACCACTGAAGCTGAAGTCGCAACCGGGCCGGTCGGTCATCGGCCGCGGAAACTGGAACCGCCCTGGAGCACCCTGCTCCGCCAACCGGGCCAGCGCCGGGCCGCCAGGGTACGGCAACCCGAGCAGCTTGGCGGTCTTGTCGAACGCCTCACCGGCGGCGTCGTCCACCGATTCGCCCAGAATATGGTACCGGCCGATGCCGTCCACTCGCACCAGCAGGGTATGGCCGCCCGACACCAGCAGCGCCACGAACGGGAACGCCGGCGGATCCGGCTCCAGCATCGGAGCCAGCAGATGACCTTCCATGTGGTGGACGCCAAGGGCGGGAACGTTCCAGGCCCAGGCCAGGCCACGCCCGATGGCCGCGCCCACCAGCAGCGCCCCGATCAGTCCCGGTCCCCGGGTGTAGGCAACGCCATTGACTTGGCGCGGCTCGATGTTCGCCTGCCGGAACAACCCGCGCAGCAACGGCAGGGTTTTACGGACGTGATCGCGGGAAGCCAGTTCCGGCACCACGCCGCCATATTCGGCGTGCAGCGCGACCTGACTGTGGAGGGCGTGAGCCAACAGGCCACGCTCACCGTGGTACAGCGCCAGGCCGGTTTCGTCGCAGGAGGTTTCGATGCCGAGAATCACCATGGGAGCTCACTGGTTTTGCATTTGGTCGTGGGGGTGACTACAATTCACCGTTTACCAATTCTTCAACCTGACATTGTACTCGACCATGAACGAGGTGATGGGTTAATGCCTTCCGTGAAAGTCAAAGAGAATGAGCCGTTCGACATCGCCCTGCGCCGCTTCAAGCGATCTTGCGAGAAAGCCGGCGTTCTGTCCGAGGTCCGCCGCCGCGAGTCCTATGAAAAACCCACCCAGGAACGCAAGCGCAAGCGGGCCGCCGCCGTCAAGCGTCATTTGAAAAAACTTTCCCGGGAAATTTCCCGTCGTACCCGGTTGTTCTAGATCGTCCATACCCGCCGCCGCCCGCAAGTTCGCCGCCATGTCGCTCAAAGACCGTATTCAGGATGACATGAAAACCGCGCTGCGCGCCAAGGAAAAGCAACGCCTCGGCGCGATCCGTCTGATTCTGGCCGCCGTCAAGCAACGCGAGGTGGACGAGCGCATCGACCTGAACGAAGCCCAGACGCTGGCCGTGCTGGAAAAGATGATCAAGCAACGCCGGGAGTCGCTGGCCCAGTACCAGAGCGCGGGCCGCGCGGACTTGGCCGCCCAGGAAGCCTTCGAGATCGAGCTGATCCAATCCTACCTGCCCGCGCCGCTGAGCGAGGTTGAGCTTGACGCCCTCATCGTTCACGCCATCGCCGCGACGGGCGCCCAGTCGGTGCGCGACCTGGGCAAGGTCATGGCGGTGATCAAGGATCAGGCGCAGGGCCGGGCCGACATGGCGGCGGTCAGCGCCCAAGTCAAGACTCGCTTCGGCGCTTGAACCGCCGCCGCGCCTTATTTCCCATCGTTCGTTCGCCCGACCGCTGACGGTCGGGCGTGCGTCCGCTAGGCTTTGGGGTTATGGCTGGCCGCATACCCCAGGAATTCCTCGATCAACTGCTGAGCCGGGCGGATCTCGTCGAGATCATCAACGCCCGTGTACCGCTGCGTCGCGCCGGTCGCGAATTCGTCGCCTGTTGTCCGTTTCACACCGAAAAAACCCCGTCCTTTTCGGTCAGCCCCAGCAAGCAGTTCTATCACTGCTTCGGTTGCGGCGCCCACGGCAACGCCATCGGCTTTCTGATGGCCTACGAGCGCTTGGAGTTTCCGGACGCGGTCGATGAATTGGCCCGGCACGCCGGGCTGGAAGTGCCCCACGCGGGCGGCGGCGGGAATTCCTCCCGGATGCTGCTGGAGCGGGTCGTTCAGGCCGACCGGTTCTTTCGTCAGCAACTGCGCGTCCATCCGGCCCGGCAACGGGCGGTGGATTACCTGCGCCAGCGCGGTTTGACCGGCCAGATTGCCAACGTTTTCGGCATCGGCTACGCGCCGCCCGGCTGGGACAACCTGTGCCACGCACTGCGCGCGGAAGGCGTCCCGGCCGAGGAACTGCTCGCCGCCGGGCTGGCCAGCCGCGACGAGCAGGGCCGGCTGCGCGACCGTTTCCGCGACCGCGTCATGTTCCCGATCCGGGACCGGCGTGGGCGGGTGATCGCCTTCGGCGGTCGGGCGCTGGACGGCGACACCACGCCCAAATACCTCAATTCCCCGGAAACCCCCTTGTTTCACAAGGGTGCGGAACTGTACGGCCTGTACGAGGCGCGCGCCCGGACCCGGTCGTTATCGCGGCTGGTCGTGGTCGAGGGCTACATGGATGTGGTGGCATTGGTCCAGCATGGCGTCGGTTACGCCGTCGCTACCCTGGGCACCGCCACGACCGCGGAGCATATCGAGCGGCTGTTTCGAGTGGTCAACGAACTGGTGTTCTGTTTCGACGGTGACCGGGCCGGGCGGGTGGCGGGCTGGCGGGCGCTGGATGTGACGCTGCCGTTCCTGCGCGATGGCCGGCAGGTCGGCTTTCTGTTCCTGCCGGAGGGCGAGGATCCGGATACCCTGGTCCGCCGGGAGGGCCAGGCAGCGTTCGAACGACGATTGGAGCAGGCCGTTCCACTGGCCGATTACCTGTTCGCCGAGCTGCGCGGCCAGACCGATGCCGAAACCCTCGCCGGCCGCGCCCGGCTGGCCGAACTGGCCCGGCCGCTGCTGGAAAAGCTACCCGATGGCCATTTCCGCGATCTGATGGCCGAACGGCTGCGACGGGAGGCGGGATTGACCGCCACCCGGCTGCGCCCACCGCCCACCGCCACCCGGCGCGCCGATCATAATCCGCGGCTGGTTCGCACCCCATTGCGCAAGGCGATCGCCTTGCTGCTTTATCGGCCGGAACTGGCGCGGCAAGCAATGGTCAACGATTCCGCCCCCCTTGATGGCGACGAGCCGGGAGTGAGGCTGCTGGCCGAGTTGATTGAAACATTGCGCGATCATCCCCAACTCAATGTGGCCGCCTTGCTGGAGCGCTACCGCGATACCCCGGAAGGCGCCATTTTAGAGCGGCTGGCGACCTGGGAGCCGGAGGCGCCGGCGGAGGGTTTTCAATTCGGCGCGGAATTCGCCGATATCTTGACCTACCTGCGGCGGCGCGACGACCCGCGCGAGCGTCTGCCGGACATCTTGTCGCGGCGTGGCGTGCCCAGCGCGCTGAGTGCCGAGGAACGCGAGGCTCTGCGGAACTTGGGCAAGCCGCAAAAAATCTAAATGTTTTTGGTCACGATGGTTAAACGCAGCATTTATGCTACTATTATCAGTTTGCATTTTTCCCACCTCAGTCCGTGAAAAGTCATGAGCGAGCAGCAACAGTCGCAATTGAAGAAGTTGATCGCCCGCGGCAAGGAAAAGGGGTTTCTGACCTATGCCGAGGTGAATGATCATCTGCCCGATGACATCGTCGATCCCGAGCAGATCGAGGACATCATCGCGATGATCAACGACATGGGCATCGAAGTGCATGAATTCGTGCCCGATACCGAGACCTTGTTGCTCAACGAAAACCCGGCCAGCGCCGACGATGACGTGGTGGCCGAGGAAGCCGCCGCCGCGCTGGCGGCCGTGGACAGCGAGTTTGGCCGTACCACCGATCCGGTGCGGATGTACATGCGCGAGATGGGAACGGTCGAGCTGTTGACCCGCGAGGGTGAAATCCAGATCGCCAAGCGAATCGAGGAGGGCATGACCCAGGTGCTGTCGGCGCTGGCCAGCTATCCGCCGACCATCGGCGACCTGCTGCGGATTTACGATTCGATCAGCGAGAACGGCACCCGCCTGTCCGATATCATCAGCGGTTTCAACGATATCGAGGAGGTGGTTCCACCACTGCCGGACGAGGCGCTGTTGCTGGCGGCCGACGATCCGGACGCGGTGGTGGTCGTGGACGAAGTGGCGGTGGTGGTGAACGACGAGGAAGACGAGGATGGGGAAAACGCGACCGTGGTCGAGAGCGGCCCCGATCCCGAGGAAACCGCGCGCCGCTTCGCGGAGTTGCGCGCGCTCTATCAGGAAATGCTGGCCAGCGTGGATGAACTGGGCCTTCGGCACGCACAAACCCGGTCGCTGCGCCAACAGATCGGTGATCGGTTCCTCCAGTTTCGTCTGGTGCCGAAGACCCTGGATCAACTGATCGCGGGCTTGCACGAACGGGCCGAACGCATCCGCGCGCATGAAAAGGACGTCATGAATGTCTGCGTCAATGGGGCGCAAATGCCGCGCAAGATCTTCATCACTTCGTTTCCGCAAAATGAAACCCGGCTGGACTGGGTGGATGAACACATTCAGATGGACAGGAAGTACTCGCCCCTGCTGGCGACGCAGCGCGAGGCGGTCCAGGCGGTGCAGTGGCGGCTGCAGGCCATCGAGCAGGAAGCGCGGCTGACGATTCATGAAATCAAGGACATCAACCGCCACATGTCCATCGGCGAGGCCAAGGCCCGCCGCGCCAAGAAGGAAATGGTCGAGGCCAATTTGCGGTTGGTGATCTCCATCGCCAAGAAATACACCAACCGCGGCCTGCAATTCCTCGACCTGATTCAGGAGGGCAACATTGGCCTGATGAAAGCGGTGGACAAGTTCGAATATCGGCGCGGCTACAAGTTTTCGACCTATGCCACCTGGTGGATCCGCCAGGCGATCACCCGCTCGATCGCCGATCAGGCGCGCACCATCCGCATTCCGGTGCACATGATCGAGACCATCAACAAGCTGAATCGGATTTCCCGACAGATGTTGCAGGAGATGGGCCGCGAGCCGACGCCGGACGAACTGGCCCAGCGGATGGAAATGCCGGAGGACAAGGTTCGCAAGGTGATGAAGATCGCCAAGGAACCGATTTCGATGGAAACCCCGATCGGCGACGACGAGGATTCGCACCTGGGCGATTTCATCGAGGACCTCAGCGTGTTGTCGCCGGTGGACGCGGCCACGGTCGAGGGCTTGCGCGAAGCGACCCGCGAAGTGTTGGCGACGCTGACTCCGCGCGAGGCCAAGGTGTTGCGGATGCGGTTCGGGATCGACATGCCGACCGATCATACTTTGGAGGAGGTCGGCAAGCAGTTCGACGTCACCCGCGAGCGGATTCGGCAGATCGAGGCCAAGGCGCTGCGCAAGTTGCGGCATCCGAACCGTTCGGAGCAGTTGCGCAGTTTTCTGGACTTGGAATGAGCCGGTGGCGGGAAGCCGGGCCGGCGGTTAGAATCACCCACGTTCCGGGCCCTTAGCTCAACGGTCAGAGCAGGGGACTCATAATCCCTTGGTTGTAGGTTCGAATCCTACAGGGCCCACCAGATCGAGCGGGGGGTTAGGCGCAAGCTTGGCCCCTTTTTCTTTGCCCGTTCACGCTCATTCATTGACTTGTCAATGATCGGAACAAAAAAATAGATACGCCTGTTATTAAAGACACTGCCGAGAATCCAAAAATCACACCTTTGATAAAAGAGCCCTTGGAGTGGCTCATAAACCGGTGCTGTTCTGGTCGACTGAGGTCTTCTTGCCATAAATCACGCAATTCACTGAGCTGACTGACCGCGCGCATTTTCCCTCCGCTGACCGCCACTTTTTCCAATAAATCAGTCTCACTATCCAGATTTTCCTTGGGAAGCAAAAAAAGCGAATTTGGATCGAGCGACTCCAAAACAAGAGCCAACTTTTGTGGAAAAGCGTCGACCCGCGAAATGACGCCCTGGTTGCTTAAAACTCCGGTCGCGATAATCCGCTCAAAGGGTCCCCGCTCTCCAAACCGCGCCCGCTTGTCCGCCAACGCCAGCGCCAAACCATAGCTACGGCCGTCGAAATCTGGATCGCTAAACCGGATTACCACATCGATCTGAACCGTCTCCAGGTCTTCTCCATCTCGGGCATGACCCAGAATCTGCTTGATCTCGGTCGTGCGATCCGAGTACGAACACGATTTCCGATCTCCGTGGCTGGTCAAATACGCCCTGACTTTAACCCAACTCAGACCGCCGGTTACGCCGGCCGTGGGAAACTCGATGGCGGCTTCGCGTTGCTCCAACATGGCCTTAACCGGGCTGAATCTGTAATTGCTGTTGGTGCAACCGCTCCAGCGGCGAACCTTCCAACCGCCAATCGCTGCTCAACTCGCCATCGGCATCCGGTTGGCCGGCCAGCCAAACCTCACCCCGATCATCCACCAGACGGATGCCCGCGCTCGCCAGTCGTTGAAAGGCGGGCGACAACTTCAGAAATAAATTCCAGGTCTTGCCCTCCTCATCAAGGGGAAACAGAACCAAAGTGAAATAGGGGTTGCTCTCGATTTTCAACGGTTCGACCGTCGGACTGGCGGCGGCCCGATAGTACAGGGAAGTCTCGATTCCCGCCTGTTTCCAGCGCACGTAGGCTTCAGCGCGCGCGACATCCGCCATGAAATAAAACTGGCGCCGCGCTGATGGTGAATGGAGCAGCGCTTTTCGTTCCTCTTCACTCAAAGCGTCTGCTCGCGCCAGCGCCTCTCGCCATGGAGTCTCATCGCGCGCGCCAACCGTTGGGGCAATTGCCTCATCCTGCATCGCCAGGACTGCGGCCAATAGATTTAACTTCTTGTTTCTATTCATCACGGTTATCCCCATCAAAGCCGTTTACTCGCGCAGACAGTCGGCTAGCAGGCGCCGCGCTTGATCGGCGCGTTTGCGCAAGGTTTCCCAGCCGAAACCATAGTGGTTCTTGAAATCGATCTCACGCAGGAAGGCCGGTTCGCGTTCGAGACCGAATTTGATCGCCAAGGCTTGCCGCAACTCGGACGACAATTGCTCCAAGCACTGCTCAAGCTGGATCAATACGTCGGGCGTGGCCAGGAATTCGGCGATCAACTCGATCCGCTGCGTGTCGTCATCGAGCGATTCCGCGGCGCGCGCATTCGATGCATACAGATATTCCAGGATGGTCACCACCGTCCGCGGCATGTTGGACATCGCCCTGGCCTGAATTTCCAGCAGCAGATCGGCCGCCAGTTCCGCGAGATCGGCATACAGTTTGCCGCGCCGCTGCTCCAATTCCCGGCTGAGTTGCTCGATCCGGCGCAGCACCTGCAATTGATGAGAGCCTGGCCCGCCGCCGAATCCATCCAACTGATCCATTTTGTCCTTAAAGTGCTGGCTGAGTACGTTCCACAGCAACTGTTCCACCCGGCGCTCGTCCGTCAGACGCTCACGATGGTGGCGATACGCCATGCACAACGGCTCCAGAACGCTCGCGATCACCTGAGCCTGCCCGGCACTGTCGAACAGCAATCCAATGGCGGCTCGCGCTATTTGCCCCCGTTCGTCCGAGTCGCGGCGAATCACCGACTCCAGCTCCCGTTGTAGCCCTTCACCCCAGGCCTTGACGGCCTGGGCCAGCGCGACGCTCGAGGAGTCGCCGGCGCACGGGACACAGATTCGGGACAGCAATGCCTCGCGATGATGCACGACACATAAACGCCGTAGATAAGCCAGCAGGCGCCGCCGCGCAACGATGCCCTGATACAGCCATTCCTCTTGATTGCTCATGGTCTTGCTTCGTGGTTCCGGTGTCATCCAGCCAGAAAGACCGGGATTCGCGCCCCGGCTCTCAGCGTCCGGCCCCGGCCCGCTGAGGGGCCAGGGCAGCGAACGATTATGGCAATTTTACGATAGCATCCGCTCACATTCGGACAATGGGGAAGAAAGCCACTAAAATTGGTAAAAAATCAGGCTCCTCATGGATACTCGACGACAATTCCGGGTTGGACTGCTGGTTGGCGTCTTGCTGGCGCTGGCGCCCTCCTACCTCCTGCTCCATCGGTTTGCACCTGGGCTACTGGCGCGGGTCGAGGCCCTAGCTGAGCTTTCCACCCAAGCCAGCCCTCCCGGCCAACCTCTCGATCGGCTGGCCGAGCGCCGCATCGCGGTCGAGCGGCGGCTGGCGACGTTGCGCGATGGCCTGAATGCCCTGACACGCGACCTTCAGGAAAACACCTTGACTTACGCGCGCCTGTCGGTTCTGTTGAATCAGGGCAAGGCGCGCTATCAAGCCGGCTTGCGCGAAGGCGACCACCCCGTGTTCCTGGCCGGTGTCACCCATGTCAATCTGGAAGCCTTGCGCGTCTGGCTGGAACAACGGTACGCCAGTCGGAATGCCGTGGCCGCGCGGCTGGAAACGCTTTGGCAACGACAGGAACAGCAACGCAACGCGATTCGCGAGTTGGCGGCATGGCAGGCCCGCGCCGCCGATGGGGCGGGTGGAGCGGGCGCGGCGCTTTCCCAGGAGCGGGCGACGGCCCTGTTGCTTGAACAGGATCATACACCCCCCGATCGCCCACTCACATCTGCCGCGCCATCCGCCGATGTGGCGCCACGTGGCTCGCTTGCTTCCGAGGCGGCCACTCAAGGGGAAGACGGCCTTGACGTGGAAGCATTTGCATCCTTCCTGCGGCGGCCGGAGCCGGTCGGATATCTCGATTGGCAACACTACTGGCTCTATGTCTTGGGCGAAGCCGAATCGCCGCCGATCCACCCCTTCCCGCCGTTGCCGGAAAGGCGCGCGCTGGCGCTGCGGGCCGCCACCCTCAGCCTGTGGGATACGCTGGGCGCCATGCGGTTCAACACCGAAACTTCCCTGCAAGCGGTCATCGACGCGACCCCGGCGATTCGGGGCAAACTGACCACTCTGGTCGATCAGGTTCAAATCGTGGACGAATGGCATGGCGACGATGGCGGCGTACACCTGTTGGCGCGCTTTCCCCTGCTGGGACGAAGCGGTTTGCTGGCTGCCCTGACGCCGTTGGAGCTACACCGGTTGACCCAGCTCGACTCCAGCAGTCGGTGGCCGCCCGTCACGCCGGAACAACCGGGTTATACCGGGTTGGTGGTGGACACCCAGGGCATCAAGGCCAAACCGGGCCTGTTTCCGCGCCTGGTCACCCGCTCTGGTCGCATCGTGTACGATCTGACCGTGAGTGATCCCAACGAATTGGTCAAGCGCGGCTTGTGCATCTATGGCCGATCGCTGGCCGGTCTGAAAGCGGACCCACACTTGGGCGACAATCCTCTCATCGTCAAGGCGGCGGAGGCGATTGGCGCGGAACGGGTGGATTTGGTGCTGGAAGATTGGCTGGGCGAGGTGGTGATGGCGGCGGCGCGGTCGGGTTTCCTGACGGAGGCGCGAGTCGGGATTGTGCTTGACTGAGGAAATACCAGGTCATCGCTTTTTCCCACCCATGGAAAAGCGAGACGGATCGTTCCGGCCAGTCGGAGGGTGGATCGGCGTTGCATTGTGGATTTCAGGAGAACCAGGATGAAGAAAAGCGCGATTTATTGGATGCTTGCAATCCTGTTTGCGCTGGCGGGCGCGGCGTCGGCTCGGGCCGCTTCCGAAGTGGACAGCGTGGTGCGGCTGCTGACCGAGCGGTTGACCACCTCGGGCGAGGGCAAGGTGATCCGGGTGGGGGAAACCGGGCTGTTGTTTCTCCAATTTGACCGACAGGGTGGTCTGGCGGAAGGCGGTCAAGTCGAATTGAAGCGCATGGGAGCGCCGATCCGGGTGGGCAACGAGACGGTCGGTTACGAAGAAGAAACCGTGGGCATGGCGACCATCACCAAGCTGATGAAGGACAAGGCGCTGGCGCAGATGGCCGGGGGCGCCAAGGGCATCGCCAAGGCCGGCGACAAGGTCTACGCCGCCGGCGATCAAAAGGGACGGTTGGTGGTGACGCCGTTCACCTACAACAACAATCCGACCGAATTCAGCATCAACCTGCAGGAGAAACTGATCACGGCGCTGGTCAACAAAGGCATCAAGGTGGTCGAGCGCAGTCAGTTGGAAAGAGTGCTGAAGGAGCAGCAGTTGAGCTATTCGGGGTTGGTCGATTTAAGCTCCGCGCAACAGATTGGCAAGTTGCTGGGCGCGGGCGGCATCGTGTTGGGTACGATCACCGATCAAGGCAATGCGGTGGCGGTCAATTCGCGCCTGGTTGAAGTGGGAACCGCCGACATCGTGGCCGCCGCCGAAGCGGAGTTGGCGAAAACACCCTTGGTTGCTCAAGGATTGGAGAAAATCGTTACGGAATCGGGAGGTTCTGGTAGTTCTTCAAAAGCAGGCACAGGGACGGGGAAAAAACCGGATAAGAATTCCCTGTTTTTTGAAAACGATGTCGTGAGAATAGAAGCCGTTTCATTTGTACAACAACCAGAAGGATTATTACTGAAATTGAGATATTGGAACAGAACAAAACTTGATAATCAGTTAGGTCTAGCCCATCCCGAGGAAAACACGTATCTTGTCGATAATGAGGGAAACCAATACTCGTTTAAAGAAGCTGAAATGGATGGCAGACGCCATAATCTTCCGGTTGGCGCACCCCGTATCTCCGATATTCTTTTCCGAAATGGCGGCCTGGCGGGTAAGGAATTCATCTTTACAGCCAAATATTTTTCCCGTCATGGTATCAGGGATTTCTCGGTCAGTATTGCGGGATTGAAGCCTCAATAAATTCTTCGGGGGATTAAATTCATCACAACCGGGCTTGAAGCCCGCCTCCGACCCTGTCCCTGTCCCCCGGAGCCACGCCATGCGTTTTTTCAACACCGAAGGCCCGGTCCGGTCTGAAGACCACTACAGCCTGCCGCCCCTGCAACGCTGGAATCTGGACGAAGTGCTGACGCTCATCGACCAGAAGAAATACTTCCTGCTGCACGCCCCGCGCCAAACCGGCAAGACCACCTGCCTGCTGGCGCTGATGAACCATCTTAATCGTGAAAGCCGCTACCGGGCGCTGTACGTCAATATCGAAGCCGCCCAGGCGGCGCGCGAGCGGGTCGAGGCCGGCATGGCCGCCGTGGTGCAGGCGATAGCCAACAGCGCCACCTGGCGGCTGGGAGACAGCCATGCCGACGCGCTGGCTCGCGAGGTTCTCCAAAGCCCATCGCTCCTGGTGGGCGTGGAAGCTTTTCTCACCCGCTGGTGCGCCCAGTCGCCGCGCCCGCTGGTGTTGCTGCTCGACGAGGTGGATGCCCTGATCGGCGACACGCTGATTTCGTTGCTGCGCCAGTTGCGGGCCGGTTACGAGCAGCGTCCTCACCATTTCCCGCAGACGGTGATTCTGTGTGGGGTGCGCGATCTGCGCGATTATCGGATTCATTCCCACGCTGGGGCCACGATAATCACCGGCGGCAGTGCGTTCAACATCCGGGCGAAATCGTTGCGCCTGGGCGATTTTACCCCGGCCGAGGTGGTGACTCTGCTTCAGGAACACACCACCGAGACCGGACAGGTGTTTACGCCCGAAGCCTTGGCGCGGGTCTGGCATCTGACCCAGGGCCAACCCTGGCTGGTCAATGCCCTGGCTTACGAGGCCTGCTTCGAGATGTCGGCGGGGCGCAATCGAAGCCAACCGATCACGGTGGACCTGATCGACCAGGCCAAAGAGCGGCTGATCCTTAATCGGGTGACCCACCTGGATCAACTCGCTGACAAGCTGCGTGAAGACCGGGTGCGACGAGTCATCGAGCCGATGCTGGCCGGCGCCACGCTGGGCAGCGTTCCCGAGGATGACATTCAGTATCTGCTCGATCTAGGTCTCTGCCGAATGGCACCCGGTCAGGGTCTGACCATCGCCAATCCGATCTACCGCGAAGTGCTGCCCCGCGCCCTGGCGTTTACCCCACAGGCTTCGCTGCCGCGGATCACTCCGACCTGGTTGAACGCGGACGGCAGCCTTAACCCCGAGAACCTGCTGGACGCCTTTCTCGCCTTCTGGCGTCAGCACGGCCAGCCCTTGCTAAGCAGCGCGCCCTATCACGAGATCGCTCCCCATCTGGTGCTGATGGCCTTCCTGCACCGGGTCGTCAACGGTGATGGGACCCTGGAACGCGAATACGCCATCGGGTCGGGACGGATGGACCTTTGTCTGCGGTACGGGACGGTCACGCTCGCCATGGAGCTTAAGGTGTGGCGCGACGGCGCCCCGGACCCACTCAAGGAAGGGTTGACGCAGTTGGACGGTTATCTGACCGGGCTGGGTCTGGACACGGGCTGGCTGGTGATCTTCGACCGCCGGGCCGGACAACCGCCGCTGGCCGAACGCACGGCCGCCATCGAGCAGACCAGCCCCCAGAATCGGCGCACCCAGGTGGTGCGCGCCTGAGCGATCCATCGCGCCGACGGGTGGGAGAGGAGAGTAAATAGGAGGAACGATATGAAAGAACTAGCCGGACTTTGGGTGTTCGTCGGTCTGCTGGCGCTGGCGAGTGCGGCCTCGGCCCAAGATGATTTGGATGTGGATCATGCGGTAGAATAGTTGATGAATAGGCTGGCCACGCCCGTTGAGAGGGCGCAGCAAGCCGAAGAGGTGCAGCAACAATATGAGAAGAAGGTGCCGGCATATATGAAGCCGCAGGAGATTGCCCTAAGTTCCACTAAGTCACTGAAACAACGGGAGACCACGGAAATGGGACGATTGATAGAAATGTTGACCGCTTCCGGCGAGGGTACAGTCATCCAGGTCGGCGAAACAGGTGTGCTGTTTATCCAGCTTGATCGGCAGGGGATTCTGACCGAAGAGAGTCAAGTAGAGCTGGTGCGACCTCGACCGCCGGCTCGAGTGGATGACGAGAGAGTCGGCTTCGATGAGGAAAGCCTGGGTACGGCAAGGATTTTCAAGCTGATTCGGGATAAGGCGCTTGCACGCATGGCGAGAAACGCGAAGGGGATCGCCAAACCGGGCGATAAAATCTATGCGGCTGATAGAAAAACGAAACGCCTGGTGGTAGCGTCTTTTACCTATAATAATGATTTGACTGAATTTAGCATCAGTCTGCAAGAAAAATTGATTACCGCGTTGGTGAACAGAGGACTCAAGGTGGTCGAACGCAGTCAGTTGGAAAAAGTGATAATCGAACAAAAATTAAGTTATTCAGGCCTGATCGATTTAAATTCCGCGCAGCAGGTTGGAAAATTGTTGGGCGCGGTCGGGATGTTGCTGGGTACGATCACCGATGAAGGCAATGCGGTAGCGGTCAATGCGCGCCTGGTTGAAGTGGAAACCGCCGACATTTTGACCGCCGCCGAGGTGGAACTGGCAAAAACGCCGCTGGTGGCTCAAGGATTGGGAAAAGTCATTAGAGCCTCAGGAGTGCAACCTTAAAAGTATTAAGCGCCTCTTTCCAAAAGCCATCCAGGTGCCGATGGAAGATTGGACTATTTGATGCTCGCTTCCAAACCATGTTGCCCGCTCGCCTCGTTGCCTCCGCATTCATTCTCGCCCTCTTCGGCACCGCCACCTTGGCGGATCCTGCTTCTGATTTAACCGTTATCGCCAAATTCATCAATCAGCGACACATCGATCACCCCTCGCTAACGGCTATTCCCACCGATTCCCTTACTCGCTTGCAGGCGTTTCTAGCGAGGCTCGATCCGTATTCAAGTTATTTGAATCCCCAGGAATTCGCCCGTGAAAATCGTGAGATTGACATCCGACAACCCGGCATCGGCGCCCTGGTGACCCAGAACCGCGAGGACGGGTGGATTTTGGTTCCGTTCCTCGACGGTCCCGCCTATCGGGCCGGCATTCACGATCCGGTCAAATTGATCCGGGTGGAGACCTGGGAAGCGTCTACATCGGATTTGGCGACCCTGGCGACCTTGGTCAAAACCCGTTCGCGCGTGCGCATCGAAGCGATGGATTTGATCACCGCCGAGCCCGTGCGGGCCACGGTTCGGATTAAGCCGTTTCAGGTTCGACCCGTAGAGGTTATCGAGATCGAAGGGCAATCCATCCTGCGGTTACACGTTTTCGCGGAAAACTACACGGTTTCCCTGCTTCGCCAAGCCCTAAAGCAACTGGCTTCAGCCGACAAACCGCCGGTGATCGATCTGCGCTACGCCACCGGTGGAGACTTGCTGGAAGCGCTGGACAGCGTTTCGCTGATCCTGCCCCGGCAGGCGCCCATCGCCACCACCGCCACCAGCGATCAAGTGACGGTGACGTTCAAAAGTCGCAACGATCAGCGGGTAACGCCCGGTCCGGTCTATCTTCTCATCGGCCCCAATACGGCCAGCGCGGCGGAAGTGTTTGCGCGCGCCCTGCACCATTACGGATATGCGGTGCTGGTGGGCCAACCCAGCTTCGGCAAATGCCTGACGCAACAACTCGTCGAATTGCCCGCCAAGGATGGGCTGAAATTGACGGTCGGGCGCATCCTGGACCCGGCCGGTCAGTATTGCGCGGGCCGGGGAATCGCCCCTGATGTTCGCCATACCGGCAACATTCACGACACCGCCGCGCTGTTGCGGTCGATCGAGGCGCACAACCAGACGCATCGCCTGGTTTGCCGAGCGGAACCTTATCGCACCCAACTCGCTTTGGAACAGGGCATCACCCAGCTTGGATGGAGCCAGGACAGCGGAAAATACCAGCTAATTTCCCTGGTCACGCCGGCAGGCAACTGGCGCCTTTGCCTCGGTCCCCCCTTGGCGATGCCAGCGGCTCTGTCGTTGCAAAAAACTCTCACCAGACGTCTTGATGCGAAGATATTGCTGTTTCCGCTCTTTCCAGCTTTACCACCCATTGAGAGCCTATGTGAAAAGTATAAACTCAGGGTACACATTTATGACGGGCACTCTTCATTAGTTTGAG
>CALGOO010000223.1 GCA_937960715.1 uncultured Candidatus Competibacteraceae bacterium | reverse complement strand
CCCTTCGTCGCCACCATGATCCCGCTGATCAAGGCCATGGCGCCGACCTTCGGCGGCCCGGAAGGGCTGATGCCGCTGTGGTGGGCGCTGTCGCTGGGCGCCTGCCTGGGCGGCAACGGCACCTTGATCGGCGCCAGCGCCAACCTGGTCGTCGCCGGCTTCGCCGAGCGCGCCGGTCAGCCGATCCGCTTCGTGCAATACACCCTGGCCGCCTTCCCGATCATGCTGCTGTCCATCGTGATCAGCATGTTCTATCTCCAGTGGCGGTATCTGTAACTGTCCATCGCGCCGCGCCCGCTGATCAACATCCGGCGGGTGCGGGGTTGCTCCTGGCGAGGCCTTCCGCATGAACGCCCCTTCCGATTCCGCCCCGCGCGACAACAATCTCTCGGCGCTCACCCTGGCCGCCATCGGCGTGGTGTTCGGCGACATCGGCACCAGCCCGCTGTACGCCATGCGCGAATGCTTCGGCGGCAGCCATGCGATTGCCCCCACGCACGACAACGTGCTGGGCGTGCTTTCCCTGATTTTCTGGGCGCTGATCATCGTCATTTCCATCAAGTACGTGACCTTCGTCATGCGCGCCGACAACCGGGGCGAGGGCGGGATTCTGGCGTTGCTGGCCTTGACGACCCGCAACTTCAAGGGCACGAAGCAGCAACGCGGCTGGCTGATCGGGCTGGGCATCTTCGGCGCGGCGCTGTTCTACGGCGACGGCGTGATCACCCCGGCCATTTCGGTATTAAGCGCGGTCGAGGGTCTGCACATCGCCACCCCGATGCTGGACGACTACGTGATTCCGATCACGCTGGTCATTTTGTTGGCGCTGTTTCTGATCCAGGCGCGGGGCACGGCGCGGGTGGGGGCCTATTTCGGCCCAATCATGGTGGTCTGGTTCGCCACCCTGGCGCTGTTGGGCTTGGTCAATCTGGCGCGGGCACCGGAAGTGCTGGCGGCGTTCAACCCCGAATACGCGATGAATTTCTTCGCGATCAACCGCTGGAGCGGTTTTCTGGTTCTGGGCGCGGTGTTTCTCGCGGTGACCGGCGGCGAGGCGCTGTACGCCGACATGGGCCACTTCGGCAAGAAACCGATCCGGCTGGCCTGGTTCTCCTTCGTGTTGCCGGCAATCCTGCTCAACTATCTCGGTCAGGGCGCGCTGCTGTTGCGCGATCCGACGGCGGTCACCCATCCGTTTTATCTGCTGGCCCCGTCCTGGCTGTTGTATCCCATGGTCATGCTGGCGACCATGGCTACCGTCATCGCCTCGCAGGCGGTGATTTCCGGGGTGTTTTCCGTCACCCGCCAGGCGGCGCAACTGGGCTACTGTCCGCGCATCGCCATTCGCCATACTTCCGACCAGGCCATCGGCCAGATTTACGTGCCCGCCGCCAACTGGATCTTGCTGCTGGCGGTCGTGGGTCTGGTGATCGGTTTTCATACCTCGTCCAACCTGGCCGCCGCCTACGGGATCGCGGTCACCATCGCGATGGCGATCGACACGCTGCTGGTGCTGACGCTGGCTCGCATAAGCTGGAACTGGAGCTGGTTCCGCGTGGGGTTGGCGGTCGTGGCTTTCCTGCTGCTGGAACTGGCGTTTCTCAGCGCCAACGCCCTCAAGATCGGCCATGGCGGCTGGATCACGCTGCTGATCGCGGCGGCGATCTTTACCTTGATGATCACCTGGAAGGACGGGCGCAAGCTGCTGAATCAGCGGCTGCGCGAGAGCGCCATGCCGTTGGATATCTTCCTGCAAAGCCTGACCCACGGCTCCACCTTACGGGTGCCGGGCACGGCGGTGTTCCTGACCAGCAACCCCAACGGCGTGCCGAACGCGCTGCTGCACAACATGAAGCACAACAAGGTGGTGCATGAACGCCTGGTACTGCTGACCGTGACGCCGGAGGAAATTCCGCGCCTGGAGGACCGGGAGCGGGTGACGGTGCATGACTTGGGACACAATACCTGGCGGATCGTGGTCCGCTACGGCTTCACCGAAAATCCCGATCTGCCGCATGCCCTGGCGCTGTGCGAGCCGCGCGGGCTGAGCTTCGAGATGATGGACACCACGTTCTTCCTGGGCCGGGCGACGTTGATTCCCACCACGCGGGCCGGCATGGCGCTGTGGCGCGAAAAGCTGTTCGCCGGCCTGTTTCGCAACGCGACCCGCCCGATGGAATTTTTCCGCATCCCCTACAACCGGGTGGTGGAACTGGGGACGCAGGTGGAGCTGTAATACCATTTCCTGTTAGGTTTTGTTTTTTCAGGGGTCAAAAACTGTTCCATTCGTCATACCCGCGAAAGCGGGTATCCAGTTGTTCGGTGGCTGGCTGGATTCCCGCCTTCGCGGGAATGACGAAAATCTATTCAGAATTAGTATAAGGCGGTCCATTGGACCCAGCCGGTTGGGGTGACGGTCAACGGCGGCGTGTATACCCCATGGAAAGTTTTGGGGGAAATCCCGGATTACCAATCGAGCACGAAAAAGTTCGCACGCTCGCGGCCGATGAACCGGAACAGCTCGGTCATGGCCACGTATGATTCGTTCGTTCTCGGCCTGTGCGTCAATGCGGTCTGGAAATTGCCCAGGTTGCGCGGTGAAATGCAACCGATCAGCCACGATACGTTGGGGGCCTCGTGGATCAGGATGCCCCGCTCCGGCGCGGTTACGGCGCCGTGGATCCGGAGGCAATTGCCGTCATGCACTACCGGACCAGTCCAGTTCCCTTGACCATCCTTGCCCTGATACAGGTGCCTGACGACGGGATTCCCCGGTTCCACCGTGACTTGGTAGGCGCCCTCCTTCTTCGTCTTGAACGAGCCGCAATTCGGACGCAGTTGCACGTAGCCGTCCATCCGCTCGATGGTCGTGTACCGCAGGACTTCGGTAATTTTGCCGCCGTCGGACTGGAGCTTGAGCGCGCGGCTTTCGCCGGGTATGACAGTGACGGTGTCACCGTCACCGGCTCTTCCAGCCTCGACCAGGCTGGCAGCCGTGACCGTCGGCCCATTGACGGCCAGCAGCTTTCCGAAGCGCCCGTGCAGGCTCCCGTAACTGAACAGATGGGTCGGCGTTCTTACGAGGAATAAAGTGATCGCCATGGCGATGTCTCCGGTGAAAATACGATGAAAAGCATATAGGGCCTTCTATTCGGGTTTGCTGGCGTAGCGGGAATCGAAGCAACGGTCGCTGCTCCGGCCCCGCCCCCGCCCGACAGTTGCGCCGTCACTGCTTGGCGATGACGACTTCCAGGTATTCGCTGGGCACGACGAGCGAGTTCGGCCCGCCCACGTTCAGGCGTTCCAGCAGAGCGGTAATGTCTTCGGTCAGACTCGCCTGGCGAGCGGGATCGAGCGCCGCGTACACCTTGTGGGTCGGGCCGTAGAAGTCGCGGAACACCTCGATCCAATGCGCGGCGGATCGATAGCGGAAATTGAAGTCGCGCCGCACGCAGCGAATGTCGGATGCGTCCGGACCGAACATCTCGACGATGCGCGGTTCCGAGCCCCAGAGCATGGGCGACCGCAGGCCGGCGGGTGGCGGGACGTAGGCGGCGATCACTCGAAACAGTTGGCCGATGAAGCCCTCCGGCGTCCAGTTCGCCAGGCCGATCCGACCGCCGCCGCGCACCACGCGCCTCAATTCGCGCGCCGCCTGGTCTTGGTCGGGGGTGAACATCGCGCCGAACGTGGACAACACCACGTCGAACGAGCTATCCGCGAACGGCAACGCCTCCGCGTCCGCCACTTGGAATTGGATGCCCAGCCCTTCGGCCTGGGCCCGCGCCGCGCCTTTTTCGAGCAAATGCGGCACGTAGTCGGTCGAGGTCACGCGCGCGAAGCGGCGCGCGGCCGCCAGCGTGGCGTTGCCGTTGCCCGCCGCCACGTCCAACACGCGCTCGTCGGCCCGCA
>CALGOO010000222.1 GCA_937960715.1 uncultured Candidatus Competibacteraceae bacterium | reverse complement strand
AAGTCGGTGCCAGCCAGCAATTCTGTTGCAGCGCCGTAGCGCGGTTCCCGCAGTTTCTTGGCCATGACGGTTTTCTTGGCGCCGCGCAGGGACGCCGCCTGGGCTTTGCTGCGACCCTCGGCCAGCGCCTCGGCGAAGTTGGCGAACAGCACCGTGAACCACAGCCACAGGGCGACGGCGAGAATGAAGCCGGCGGGAGCCTCGCCCTGGCCGCCGAGCGCCTGCGCCCACAGCACCGTGGTCAGGATGCTGCCAACGTAGACCACGAACATCACCGGGTTGCGCCATTGCAGCCGGGGGTCCAGCTTCTTGAAGGCATCGACGATGGCGGGTTTCACCAGTGCCGGGTCGAATAGAGTCAGCGTCTTACGAGACATAGATCCTTATCCTTTTCGTAGGGCGGGTTAGCAAAGCGTAACCCGCCGCAAAACGGTGGGTTACGGCGTTTCACGCCTAACCCACCCTACTTTTCGATCAATGGCCAGCCCACAGCATGAAATGCTCGACCACGGGTCCCAGCGCCAGCGCGGGAACGTAGTTCAGCAGGCCGATCAACAGGACCGTGCCGATCAGCAGGGTCACGAACAGCGGCCCGTGGGTCGGCAGGGTGCCGGCAGTCGCGGCAAGGCGCTTCTTCGCCGCCAGCGAGCCGGCCATGGCCAGCACCGGCACGATGACCGCGAAGCGGCCAAACCACATGGCGATGGCCAGCATCACGTTGTAAAAGGGCGTGTTGGCCGAGAGTCCGGCGAAGGCGCTGCCGTTGTTGTTGGCGGCCGAGGTGAAGGCGTACAACACTTCCGAAAAACCGTGTGGTCCCGGATTGAAGAGGCCCGCTTGGCCGGCGGCGGTCATGACGGCGATGGCGGTTCCGCCGAGCACCAGCAGCGGCGTCACCAGAATCGCGATGGCGGTCATCTTGATCTCGTAGGCTTCGATCTTCTTGCCCAGGTATTCGGGCGTGCGGCCGATCATCAGGCCGGCGATGAAGACCGCCAGGATGGCGAACACCAACATGCCGTAGAGACCCGAGCCGACGCCGCCGAACACCACCTCGCCGAGTTGCATCATGACCAGCGGCACCATGCCGCCGAGCGGGGTGAACGAGTCGTGCATGGCGATGACCGCGCCGCAGGAGGCGGCGGTGGTGAGGGTGGCGAACAGGCCCGAGTCGGCGATGCCGAAGCGGGTTTCCTTGCCTTCCATGTTGCCGCCCGCCTGAACGGCGCTGGCGGTTTGATCGACGCCAGCGGCGGCAAACAGTGGGTTGCCCTGTTGTTCGAAAGAGATTGTCGCGACAGCCGCCACCGCGAAAATGATCGTCATCGCGGCCAGCACGGCCCAACCCTGCCGGGTGTCGCCGACCATGCGGCCGAAGGTGTGGCACAGCGCGCCCGGTATCAGGAAAATCGCCAGCATCTGGAAAAAGTTGGTCAGCGGCGTGGGATTTTCAAACGGATGCGCCGAATTGGCGTTGAAGAAACCGCCACCGTTGGTGCCGATCATCTTGATCGCTTCCTGCGAGGCGACCGGCCCCATCGCCAGGGTTTGCGTGGCGTTTTCCAGCGTGGTCACGTCCCGATAAGCGGCGAAATTCTGGATCACACCCTGGCCGATCAGAAACACCGCAAACACCAGCGCCAGCGGCAGCAGCACGTAGAGTGTGACGCGGGTCAGATCGACCCAGGCGTTACCGATGTCTTGCGCCGTGTGGCGGGCAAAGCCGCGAATCAGGGCGACGACCACGACGATGCCGGTCGCCGCCGACAGGAAATTTTGCACCGTCAGGGCCAGCATCTGCGTGAGATAACTCATCGTCGTCTCGCCGGCGTAGCCCTGCCAGTTGGTGTTGGTGACGAAACTGACGGCGGTGTTGAACGCCGAGTCGAGGCCGACGTTGGCCATCTGCTGCGGGTTGAGCGGCAGCCAGAGCTGGAGTCGTTGCAGGGCATAGACGGCGAACACGCCCAGCGCGTTGAACAGCAAGAGCGTGAGCGCGTACTGCAACCACCCCATCGTTCTTTCTTTGCGGACGCCGCCGAGGCGATAGATGACCGCTTCGATGGGACTTCCGAGACGCAGCGCCCACGAACGCCCCTCCACAACGTTCGCGATATAAATCCCGAGCGGCTTGACCAGAACCAACAAGACGAGCAGGTACAGCCCGAGCAACAACCAGGCGTGCGGGGTCATCATAAATCCTCCGCCATGAGCAAAGCGGCAACGAGATAGATCAGCAGCCCGATCGAAACGAGGCCGCCGAGAACATAGAGCCAGGTCATGGGGTACCTCCCAATTTGGCGCAGCCAGCCGCAAGGCCAACCGCCACTAAGAAAAACATAAATATTGCAGCGAGATAGAAGATATCCATGCGGTGTCTCCACGCGGCGGTTCCGATGTCGTGGAGCATAGGCCGACGGTTGAAAAAACGGGGTAAAAACAAGGCATCGCCGCGTAAAGAAGCTGTAAATGCCAAGATCGGGGAACGCGAAACCGAACCTGCTAGACTCCGGTAAACCGCTTTAGAGGATCCCCCGATGCAGACTGAATCCGAAACGCCCTCCCCCGCCAGCAACTCCGAACCTCGCCGCTTCCCTTGCGCGCAGTGCGGCGCCTCGCTGGAATACGCGCCTGGTACCGACGTGTTGCGCTGCGGGCACTGCGGCCACGAGAACCGGATCGCCGGCTCCACCGCGCCGATCCTGGAGCAGGATTTTCGGGAGACGCTCCGGTCGCTGGCCACGAACACCGCCACTCGCGACAATATCGCGATCCACTGCGATTCCTGCGGCGCGTCCTACAGCTTCGGCGTGGCCGCCCACGCCGGACAGTGTCCGTTCTGTGGTGCGCCGGTGGTGGCGAAAACCGGACAGCACCGCCAATTGCAGGTGCAGGCGCTGTTACCTTTCCAGATCGGCCGCGACCAAGCTCGCGCGGCCTTTCGCCGATGGCTCGGCGGTTTGTGGTTCGCGCCGGGCGGGTTGAAGGATTACGCCCGCAACGACGCCCGCCTGGCCGGCATGTACGTACCGTACTGGACCTACGATGCCGACACCACCACGCGCTACCAGGGCGAACGGGGCGACGATTATCAGGTCCAGGAAACTTATCGCGCCATCGAGAACGGCAAGGAAGTGGAGCGCGTCCGCATCGTGACCAAAACCCGCTGGACGCCGGCCGCCGGCACGGTTTCGCGTTTCTTCGACGATGTGTTGGTGTTGGCCAGCCGCTCGTTGCCGCGAGACGTGACCGAACGACTGGAACCTTGGGATTTGGCGAACCTGACGCCGTATCGGGAGGAATACCTGAGCGGTTTCCAGAGCGAAATGTATGGCGTGGAACTCGAACAGGGCTTCGAGCGCGCCCGCGAACTGATGGCGCCGGTCATTCGCCGCGATGTCGAGCACGATATCGGCGGCGACCATCAGCGCATTCATGCCCAGGATACCCGCTACGGCGAAATTCGCTTCAAGCACGTATTACTGCCGGTGTGGCTGTCGGCATTCCGGTTCCGCGACAAGACATATCGCTTCGTGGTCAACGGCCGCACGGGGGAAGTGCAGGGCGAGCGACCGTACAGCGCGTGGAAGATCGCGCTGGCCATCCTGCTGGCGGCGCTACTGGCTGGCGGCGGCTTCGCCCTGTGGCAACGTTACGCGGCGGTTCAGCATCACCCGCCGACGCCGGGCGCGCGAATCTACCACGGCTCTTCCCTTCCGAAGCCGATGTTCAAAATCGAGCGCGCCAACTCAATCAGCGCACTGGATCCATTCACGCCCTTTTCGATAAAGAGGCAAGGCCAAGATTGGCCTATCACGAATTGACCAGTGCTCAATCATAGTATCTCGTTGGGGTGTGGCTCGGCCCGCCGACGTGACAGGCCCAGGCCCTGCCGGTCTTCCTGTAGCGCCATCACCTGATCCTCGGCATCGAGCACTGAATGTTCCACCACCAGGTTCAAGTGGTGGAGATATCGCCGCACCACCGCCTTGCGCTCGGCCTCGGTCACGGAATCCATCAGGCCCACGAGGGCCGAGCGCAGCCGGCGCATCACCTGAACCGAGGTGGCGCCAAATTGGCGGATCTCGTCGAAGGCGAGCGTGAGGTAATCCTCCCAGGTGGGCGTCGGAAAGACGAGACGCAAGACGCCCTGTTCGTCGGCAACGCAGCCGGCGTCGAGCATGCGCCGGCCGAGGCGGCGCAGCAAATCCTCGATCTGGTCGATGGCCTGAACCGCCGTCGTTGGATCGTTGATCGCCGGGGAAAGGGCCTTGATGGCGATGTCCACCAACAGGCGCAAGAGATACTTGGGGTCCTGCTCGAAGGTGCGTTCCCGGTCCAGCCGAATCGCCTGCCGGAGTGGAGACTCCGCTAGCGGACCCCGACCGCCATACACGCGCAACAGCAGGGCATCTTCGACCAGGGTATCGCCAACGGCGCACTCCATTACGATCACGGTATCCGCCGCACGAGCCTGTCGGATCAGAGCGGGGATATCAAAACGCGCGACGGTCGCGGGTTCGCCGGAATAGCGCAACGTTTGCGTGACCGGGCGCTGTCGGGCCGCCTCGGCGGTTTGTTGCCACGATTCCAGCGCCGCCCCTCCTGCCGCATCCAGTTGCGGGAACATCGTTCGAATCACTTCGCGCCCTTGCTGGCCGATGAAGTGGAGGACGTTGGTGATCTGAAGATCGTTCAGCCGCTGCACCAGCCGGGCAAACACGATCATGCTGAAGATCAGCAGCACCGTCACGAACAGGACCGAGAACAGGGGTACTCGGCCACTCCCCCCGCGATCGATCCAGGCCAGGGTGGCGATGGCATAAATGAACGTGGCGGTGAACAAGCCGAGCGAATGAAACAGCACCGGGTCGCGGCCAAACCAAGCCACCAGGCGCGGCGAATAGGCCACGGCGCTGAATTGCACCATGACGAAGGCCAGCGCGAACACGATGCCGGTCAGCGCCATCATGCCGGAAGCGATGGCGGACAGCGTCGCCTGGGCCGACGCGACCGACATGCCGTGGCTGTAGTCGGCAAGGTATTCCTGTTCCAGGCGCGGAAAAACCAGACCGCAAACGACGGTCACGCCCACATACAGCAGCGGAATGAACCAGAGCGGCATGTTCCGTGGATTTATCTTGAGCATCTTCAACATGATCGATCACTGCCACAGTTATCTTGTCATGATAAAAACCGGACGCATCCGGACTCTATCTCGTAAACAGTGCCGACGAGTTTCATTCGCCCCTCGGCCATGCGGGCTTGCCCTTCGGGCGTTTCCAGAAGTTGCCGCATGGTCCAGCGGACATTGGCTTCGACGGCTCGGTCAAGCTGCGCCGACGGCGGGAGTCGAGGATCGAGATCGGGCAATCCAGGCAGGATATTGTCGATCAGGATTTGAATGCGCGCGCGATGCTGTAAACCGTGCCGTTGGGTCTCCAGCGCCGCCCGCACCGCACCGCAGCCGCTGTGGCCAAGGACGACAAAGCGCGGCGCATGCAGGTGCAAACCGGCGTATTGCAAGCTGCCCATGATTTCCGGCGAGAGGACGTTACCAGCCACGCGCACGATGAACAGCTCGCCGAAGCCGGCGTCAAAAATTAGTTCCGGGGGAACCCGCGAATCGCTGCAACCCAGGCTCGTCGCATAGGGCCACTGGCCCTGGGCGAGATCGGCCAGGATTTCCTTCTGCACGGTGGGAAATCGGGCTTCGCCCCGCAGGAAGCGCAAATTACCATCGATGAGGCGCTGGAGCGCCTCGTCCGCGGTTGGGAGGGGTTCTTGGGGTTTCATAGCCGTGAGGGAAGCTTTTCGTGACCCAATTTCAGTTTAGCGGGCCAGGTCATCGCCGGGAATGGCTGCCTTTATTGTAACCGTTCACTCCCCCTCCCAGCGGGAGGGGGTTGGGGGG
>CALGOO010000221.1 GCA_937960715.1 uncultured Candidatus Competibacteraceae bacterium | reverse complement strand
CGCTGCTGAAAAGCGGCGATCACATCGTCTGCGCCAACGCGGTGTTCGGCACCACCGTTTCCTTGCTCAACCAATATCTGAGCAAGTTCGGCGTCGCCACCACCTACGTGCCGCTGAGCGACCTCACCGCCTGGGAAGCGGCCATTCGCTCGGAAACTCGGTTGTTCTATCTGGAAACGCCGTCCAACCCGCTGATGGAATTGGCCGATATTCGTCAGTTAGCCGAGTTGGCCCATGCCCACGACATTCTGCTGGTGGTGGACAACTGCTTTTGCACCCCCGCCTTGCAACGGCCTTTCGAGCTGGGCGCCGACCTGGTGATCCATTCCGCCACCAAATATCTGGATGGTCAGGGCCGCTGCGTGGGCGGGGCGGTGGTGGGCGACCGGCAACGGGTCGGTACCGACATCTACGGTTTTCTGCGCACCGCCGGTCCCAGCCTGAGTCCGTTCAACGCCTGGGTGTTTCTCAAGGGCCTGGAAACCTTGCAACTGCGGATGCGCGCTCATAGCAGGGCGGCCCTGCAACTCGCCCAATGGCTGGAAACCCAGCCGACGGTGGAGCGGGTCTACTATCCGGGTTTGCCCTCGCATCCCCAGCACGAACTGGCGAAGCGGCAGCAAGCCGCGTGCGGCGGCATCGTGTCCTTCGAGGTGCGCGGTGGTCGGCAGGCCGCCTGGAATCTGATCGACGCCACCCGGCTGCTTTCGATCACCGCCAACCTGGGCGACGCCAAGTCGACCATCACCCATCCGGCCACCACCACGCACGGCCGGCTGACGCCCCAGGAACGGGAACGCGCCGGGATCCAGGAGTCGCTGGTACGGATTTCGGTGGGACTGGAGGAGGTAGCGGATATCCAGCGTGATCTGGAGCGCGGGCTACGGCAACTCGTCTAACCGCTCGAAAACAGCTCACGCCCCTTCCCGTCGGTTTTCGCCTTCCCAACGCCCGTCAGGCGACCGGCGCGGACTCGCCCAGCAGCAGGAATTCCATCAACGCCTTCTGGGCGTGCAGGCGATTCTCGGCCTCGTCCCACACCCGACTTTGCGGCCCGTCGATCACCTCGGCGCTGACTTCCTCGCCTCGATGCGCCGGCAGGCAGTGCAGGAAGATGGCGTCGGGCTTGGCCTGGGCCATCACCTCGGCGGTGACCTGGTAGCCGGCGAAATCCCGCGCCCGCCGTTGCTGCTGATCCTCCTTGCCCATGCTCGACCACACGTCGGTGGCGACCAGATCGGCGTCCCGGGCGGCGGCCAACGGATCGCGCAGCAGGATCACCCGACCAGTGGCCTGCTTGAGCAATTCCGCGTTCGGCTCGTAGCCCGGCGCGACGGCGATGCGCAACTGAAAATCGCACTGCATGGCGGCCTTGAGATAACTGTTGCACATGTTGTTGCCGTCGCCGATCCAGGCCACGGTGCGGCCGCGAATGTCGCCGCGATGTTCGATGAAGGTCTGAAGGTCGGCCAGCAACTGGCAGGGATGGTTGTAATCGGTCAGGCCGTTGATGACCGGCACCGTGGAATACGCGGCGAAGCGCTCCACCCTGGCGTGCTCGAAAGTACGCATCATTACCAAATCCACCATGCTCGACAGCACCCGCGCGGTATCCTCGATGGGCTCGCCCCGACCCAGTTGGGTATCCTGCGGCGCCAGGAAGATGGCGCTGCCGCCCAGTTGCGTCATGCCGGCCTCGAAGGAAACCCGGGTGCGGGTGGACGCCTTTTCGAAGATCATGGCCAGTATCTTCCCCGAAAACGGCGCGTAACGCTCCCCGCGTCGGTACAGGGCTTTCAACACGCTGGCGCGCCGCAGCACTTGTCGCAATTCGGCGGGCGTCAGATCGAACAGGCTGAGAAAATGGCGTGGTTTCATTAATATTCGTCCGCAAGCCGTTCGCTAAAATCAAAACGGCAGCATCGAATCGAGCTGCCGCGTAAGGAAGGATTATAGGCTAATTTTTTTCGAGGGTCCGTATCCGTCGCGGTCCACGCCATCGACCGCGACCATGCCGTTTCCGTCCAAACTCAGGATATCGCTCGATGCCCGTCAATTTCTGCCCGCAATGCGGCCAGCCGCTCCACACCGCCGATGTCGGCGACCGCCTCCGACCGCGCTGTATCGCCACCGACTGCGGTTACGTTCACTGGGACAATCCCGTGCCGGTGGTCGCCGCCATCGTCGAACTCAAGGGGACGGTCATTCTGGCCCGCAGCAAGAGCTGGCCGGAGAAAATGTACGGGCTCATCACCGGCTTTCTGGAAAAGGGGGAGACGCCGGACGCGGCGATCCGGCGCGAGGTGCGGGAGGAACTGGGTTTGGACGCCGTCGCCGCCCGTTTCATCGGCAACTACGCTTTTTTCGAGATGAACCAGTTGATTCTGGCCTACCATGTCCCGGCGCGGGGCGAAATCGTCCTCGGCGAGGAGTTGGCCGATTTCAAGCGGGTACCGGTCGATCGGTTGAAACCCTGGACCATCGGCACCGGTCCGGCCGTTCGTGACTGGCTGGCGGCGCGGCGTGGTCAATCACCGACGATGATGGAAAGTCACGCCGCCGTCCGCGACGGGCTGGCGCATCCCAAGCCCAATTCCTGACAGGCCCCATTCCCATGTTCGCTTTTCTGCCTGCTCCCATTCGTGGGGCGTTGGCCTTTTTGTCATTCATCCTCAATACCTTGTTCTGGTGTACGCCGCTTTATCTCGTGCTCCTGCTCAAGCTCGCCATTCCCCGGACCGGTTGGCGCGAGTTCCATGCCCGCCTGCTGACGCGAATCGCCGCAGCCTGGATCGACGGCAACAATCTCATCATCGATCTGGCCCAACGCATCGAATGGGACATGGCCGGCCTGGAGGATTTGCGACGCGACGAATGGTACCTGGTGGGATCCAACCATCAGTCCTGGGTGGACATCGTGGTGCTGCAACGGGCGTTCAACCACCGCATCCCATTCCTGAAGTTCTTCATCAAGCAACCGCTGATCTGGGTGCCGGTGCTGGGCGGCGCCTGGTGGGCGCTGGATTTTCCTTTCATGAAGCGCCATTCGTCGGCCTATCTCGCCCAGCATCCCGAGGCGCGCGACCAGGACTGGGAAACCACTCGCCGGCTGTGCGCGCGGTTCCGCGACACGCCGACCGCCATCCTCAATTTCCTGGAAGGCACCCGCCTTCGCCCCGACAAGCACGCCCGCCAACAATCGCCCTATCGTCACTTGCTGCGCCCCAAGGTCGGTGGGCTGGCGTTTACCCTGGAGGCGCTGCCCGACCGGTTGCGCACCCTGCTGGACGTGACTTTGATTTACCCGGACGGTTATTCCACCTTCCTGGATCTGTTCATGGGCCGTATCCGCCGGGTGATCGTGCGGGTTCGCTCGCTGCCGATCCCCGCTCAACTGCTCGGCGGCGACTACCGCAACGATCCCGCGTTTCGGACGGCCATTCAAAACTGGGTCGGCTGGATTTGGACGGAGAAGGATGCGTTGATCGACGATCTGCGGCGCGGCGCCGGAACCGCTGGAATCCCCAGGTGATTGCCGACGAAAATCTTGCCGGGCGGACGATGGGTCGCGCCGCGCGGCGTCCTCTCCGCCCCGCGCCGAAAAGCGCCTAGTTCTGCGCAATGCCCTTGAGGATTTCGGCGTACTTCTCGGCGTCGGTGGTGCGCAGCAGGCGCTGGATCGTCTCGGTCAGCGCGCCGACATGGCTGTCCTGAATCGCGCGCTTGACTTCCAGCAGGTTGCTGGGATGCATGCTGAACTCGGTCAGACCCAGGCCCAGCAGCAGGCGGGTGTAGCGCGGATCGCCGGCCATTTCTCCGCACAGGCTGACCGGGATGCCGGCACGGCGGCCAGCGCGCAGGGTGTTGCGGATCAGGGTCAGCACCGCCGGGTGCAGCGGGTCGTACAGATAGTTGATCTCGTCATCCACCCGGTCGATGGCCAGGGTGTACTGAATCAGATCGTTGGTGCCGATGGACAGGAAGTCCAGATACCGGGCGAACTGGTCGGCGCACACCGCCGCCGCCGGAATCTCGATCATGCCGCCGACCGGCAGCTTCTCGTCGAACGCCAAACCGCGGTCGCGCAATTCCTGCTTGGTCTCCGCCACCAGCCGCAAGACCTGGAACACCTCGTGGATGGCGCAGAGCATCGGGATCATCATGCGCACCGGGCCGTGGGCCGAGGCCCGCAAGATGGCCCGCAACTGCGGACGGAACATCGCCAGATCCTTCAGGCACATCCGAATCGCCCGCAGACCCAGCGCCGGATTGGTGCAAACCGGCCCGCTGCGAACGCCGTCCACCTGCTTGTCCGCACCCAGGTCGGCGGTGCGGATGGTGACCGGTTTACCCTCCAGGGTCTTGATCACATGCAGATAGGACGCCAGATGCTCCTCCTCGTCGGGCGCGTCGGTACGATTCATGAACAAGAATTCGGTCCGGTACAACCCGATGCCGTCGGCTGTCACCTCCCGCACCGCAAGGGCGTCCTCGGGCAGTTCGATGTTGGCCTGCAAGCCGATCGAAACGCCGTCGCGGGTGACCGCTGGCTGGCCCTTGAGCTTGTTCAACTCGCGCTGTTCGCGGCGCTCCTGCTGCTGCTTGTGGCGGTAATAGCGCAGGATGCGTTCGTCCAGCCCGACCAGGATGACCCCCTGGCGACCGTCCACGATCACCGGCTCGTCGACGCCCAGATAGGCGCGGGCGTTGCGGGCGCCCACCACCGCCGGAATGCCCAGGCTGCGCGCCAGAATGGCGGTGTGCGACAGCGGGCCGCCGTACTCGGTGACGAAGGCCAGCACGCCCTGATGCTGCATCAGGATGGTGTCGGCCGGGGTCAGGTCGTCGGCGACCACGATCCGGCCTTCGAGTCGGCTGGCCACCAGTTCGGCATAGCCGGGATCGTTGAGATAGGCCGGATCCTCGGCCAGTAGAATCCGCTGAATGCGTCGCACCACGTGGTCGACATCGTCCTTGCGGGTGCGCAGGTAGGGATCGTCCATGTCGTCGAACACCTGGGCCAGGGAATCGCGCTGGATTTTCAGCGCCCATTCGGCGTTGCAGCGGTGGGCGCGGATCAGCCGGATCGGCGCTTCGGTGAAGGTGACGTCTTCCAGCATCAGCAGGTGAGTGTCGATGAAGGCGGTGACGTCGCTGGACGCGGTCGCCGGAATCCGCGTCCGAATGTCCCGCAACTGCTGCCGAGCCACGGTCAGGCCATTCAAGAAGCGCTGAACCTCATCCTCGACGATGGCGTCTGGAATGGTGTACTCGGTGATTTCCGGTTGGTTACGCTCCAGCAGATACGTTCTGCCGATCGCGTATCCCCGGGAAACCCCGATGCCATGCAGCGAAAACGGCACGGAGCAGCCCTCTCATTCGTCTTCGTCAAAACGGCGGCGGACCAGATCATCCAGATGTTCAAGCGCCTGCTCGGCTTCGGGGCCGCTGGCGCGCAGCTCCAGCCGGGCGCCGCGGGCGGCGGCCAGCATCATCACCCCCATGATACTCTTGCCGTTGACCTCGCGCCCGCCGCGCAACAGGCGAATCTCGGCATCGAAGCCGGCCGCCAGGGTGACGAACTTGGCGGCGGCGCGGGCGTGCAATCCCAGTTTGTTGATGATGACGATTTCCCGTTTCAACACCCCGGCGTCCCTCCGAGCGGCGGTCGACATGATGTCGTGGTCTGGCTCTTCATTATTTTAGTTCTCGATGACGAACCATGACATAGTCGCGCGTTTCGTCGAAACGGCGGGCCAGGGTGTTGGCGACGAAGACCGAGCGGTGCTGGCCGCCGGTGCAACCGATGGCCACTGTCAGATAGCTGCGGTCGCTGGCCTCGAAACGTGGCAGCCACGCTTCCAGAAACCGGCCCAGATCGGCGACCATGGCCATCGCCTCCGGCTGGCGTTCGAGAAATTCGGCGACGGGCGGGTCCAGCCCGGTCAGCGGGCGCAGCGACGGCTCCCAGTAGGGGTTGGGCAGACAACGGACGTCGAAGACGAAATCGGCGTCGGCCGGCACTCCGTTCTTGAAACCGAAGGATTCGAACAGCAGCGATATCGCCTCGCGCGGCGTCTGATGGAGGCGGGCGCGCAGCAGTTCGCGCAACTGGTAGATATGGGTTTCGCTGGTGTCGATGAGCAGATCGGCGCTGGCGACAATTGGCTCCAGCAGGCGGCGCTCCCGGCGAATCGCCTCGCGCAGGGGAATGCTGCCCACGTCCAGGGGATGCCGCCGGCGGGTTTCGCTGTAACGCTTGAGCAGAATCTCATCCTGCGCCTGCAGGAACAGCACCTCAACGTCGAACTCACCGGCGCGCAGGTCGGCGAGCGTGGCGGGAAACTGGTCCAGATCGTCGATGAAGTTGCGCGCGTCCACGCCCACCGCCACGACCGGCGGCGGTCGGTCGCCGGTCGCGAGGATTTCTCGCGCCAGCGGCAGGATCAGCTTGAACGGAAGGTTGTCGACGCAGTAGTAGTCCAGGTCTTCCAGGGTCTGCAAGGCGATGGTCTTGCCGGACCCCGACAGGCCGCTGACGATGATTATTCGCATGGCGCGGCCCTCGTCATGGTTTTTTCCACCCGCGCCATCAGATCCTGCTCGGCGCAATAACCTCCCAGCCGCAGGATATGGTCGCGCACCGCGCATTCCACCAGCACCGCCAGATTGCGACCCGGCGCGATCGGCAGGGTGATCGTCGGGACGCCCACGCCCAGGATCACCCGAGTATCGCGCAGGCCCTGCAAGCGGGATTCGGCCGGCGGAGCGATGTCTTCCAGCTTGACCAGATGGATGATCAATCGTATCCGTTTGTTGCGCTTGATCGCGCTGTCGCCGAACATGCGGCGGACGTTGAGAATGCCCAGCCCGCGCACCTCCAGCAAGTCGCTCAGCGTGGGTGGACAGGCACCTTCCAGGATATCGGGCGCCACCCGGGTCAGGGTTGGGGTATCGTCGGCGATCAGGCGGTGGCCACGGCTGATCAGCTCCAAGGCCAGTTCGCTCTTGCCGACGCCGCTGCCGCCGGTGATCAACAGACCCATGCCAAATACTTCCAGCAACTCGCCATGGACCACGGTGGAGGCTTCCAGACCGTGCCGGTAGCTTTCGAGCCGATCGAGGACCACCGCCAGCGCGGCCGGAGTATACCAAAGTGGCACGTCAGCGGCGTCGGCGCCGGGCCGTAATGCTTCGGCCAACCCGAACTCGCCACACACCAGAATGGCGCCCGTCGGGGATTCCAGCAGGCGGTCAAGCAACTCCAGGCGGGTCGCCGATCCCAGCCGGTTCAGAAAAGCGCGCTCGTCGGGGCCGAGAATCTGCAACCGGGCCATCTGGACCCAGTTGAGTCGGCCGTACAGCGGCGCGCTGGCTTCGACCGGAGACCACAGGATGCGATCGGCTCCGGCCGCGCCTCCGATCCAGCGCAGGTCCAGCACGGCTTCCAGTCCCTGAAAGACCGTTTGGGCATGCAAGGGCAGGTTCATGGCGAGATCGCCGTGGTTGGCTTCCAGTCCCGGAAGTGCTCGAACAGCGCCTGGTCGACGACGGTCTCGCGCAACCGTCGACAAAAAGTCCGGTCGCTGAACATCTCCGCCAGGTGGGCGAGGATCTTGAGATGCTCGTCGGTATAGTGATCCGGCACCAGCAGACCGAACACCAGATCCACCGGTTGCCGGTCGATGGCGTCGAAATCCACGCCCCGCTTGAGTTTGACGAAGGCGCCGATGGCCCGCTGGCTTTGAGCGAACCGACCGTGAGGCAAGGCGACGCCATGGCCCAGACCGGTGCTGCCCAGGCGCTCCCGACCGATCAGGCTGTCGAAGATCGGCCGAGCCGTCAGATCGGCCTGCCCCTTGGCCAGCAGCTCGCTCAACACCTCGATGACCCGTTTTTTGCTGGCCACCTCGCTGTCGCAAAGGATCCGCTCGCGGGTAATCAGGTCCGTGATGTCCATCGCCGCGCCCCGCCCTCAGGGTTGGGGATAATCGCGCGCCTTTTCGCCGCGATGCTTGTCAGTCATCTTTTCCTTGTGGCGCTTGATTTGCCGGTCGATCTTGTCGCTCAGGGCGTCGATGGCGGCGTACAGATCCTCGTCCACCGCGTCGGCATAGATCTCGTTGCCGGCCACATGGATGGTCGCCTCGGCCTTCTGGCGCAGTTTTTCGACGCTGAGGATCACCTGGGCGCTGGTGACATTGTCGAAATGCCGCTCGATGCGCTCCAGCTTGCCATGCACGTAATCGTGCAGCGCCTGGGTGATTTCCACATGGTGTCCGCTCAGTTTGATTTGCATGGCATGGACTGCCTTCAAGAAGGTGAACAAAGAAGTTTAACATTCCATTCCTGCCCTGAGTCCCCAAGCCCGCGGTCTTCGGGTCTGGCAGGCGTGATTTTCGCGACGCTGGCCGGGGTTTGCCCAGCGCGCTTCGTTGCCGGGGCACTCGCCGCCGGTAGGGCCGTTCGGTGGCGAGCCGCGCCGGATCAATCGTCGATTTCGATGGCCGAGGCCGTCTCTAGACCAGCCGCTTACGATCCGAGGACGAGGGAACCGCCATCGCTTCCCGGTATTTTGCCACCGTCCGTCGCGCCACTTGAATCCCCTCCGCTTCAAGCAGCTTGGCGATTTTGTCGTCGCTGAGCGGCTTGCCGGGATCCTCGGCCTGGATCAGCTTGCGGATCATGGCGCGGATGGCGGTGGAGGAACACTCGCCGCCGTCGCGGGTGCCGACATGGCTGGAAAAGAAATATTTCAGCTCGTAAAGGCCGCGCGGGGTGTGCATGTACTTCTGTGTGGTCACTCGCGAGATGGTGGACTCGTGCATGCCCAGCACCTCGGCGATGTCACGCAGGATTAGCGGCTTCATGTATTCGTCGCCCCCTTCCAGGAATTCGCGCTGGCGCTCGACGATGCAGGTCGCCACCTTGAGCAGAGTCTCGTTGCGATTTTGCAGACTTTTCAGGAACCAGCGCGCTTCCTGCAAGTGGTTTCTGAGACAGGCCATGTCGCCGCCGCCCTGACCGGCCCGGCGCGCCAGGGCCGCGTAGCGGGCGTTGATCCGTACCTTGGGCGTGCTCTCGGGGTTCAGCTCGACCCGCCAGGCGGCGCGCTGGCGGTAAACCAGCACGTCCGGGATGACGTACTGCGGCGCGGCGCTGGACCGGGAGGCACCGGGATGGGGATTCAGCGACTGGATCAGCCCGATGATGGCTTGCAGCGCCTCGCGCGGGACCTTCAACCGGCGCATCAGGGTGCTGAAATCGTGATCGGCCAGCAGTTCCAGATGTTGCTCGACCAGTCGGCGGGCCTCGACCAGCCATGGCGTGTCCGCCGGCAGGGCATCCAGTTGCAGCAGCAGGCATTCCGCCGGATTGCGGGCACCGACGCCCTGGGGATCGAAACGCTGAATCTGCTTGAGCACCGCCTCGACCTCGGCCGGCGTCACCGCGAATTCGCCGCGCAGCCCCTGGCCGATTTCCGCCAGCGACAGCGACAGATAGCCGGACTCGTCGATGGCGTCGATGATCGCGGTGGCGATCGCCATGTCGCGGTCGTCGAACGGGGTCAGCCGCATCTGCCAATATAGATAGTCGCGCAGGGATTCGCCGTCGCCGGCATAGCGCTCGTAGGGATCCCAATCCTCGTCCTCACCGCGCGAATAGCGGGTCTCGCCGTCATACGATTCGTAAATGTCTTCCCAGGCGCTGTCCACCGGCAGTTCGTCGGGCAGGGTGGCGTCGGCCGGGGCGGCGTTCAGTTCGGTTTCGGCGCGGGCGTCGGCCGCCGCCTGGGCGGCCAGGGTCTCCGGCCGCACCAGCAGATCCTGCGGTTCGTCGCTTCGCTCCAGCATCAGGTTGGAGTCGAGAATAGTTTGCACCTCCGCCTGAAGATCCAGGCTGGATAGCTGCAGCAAGCGAATCGCCTGCTGCAGTTGGGGGGTCATGGTCAGTTGCTGACCCAGGCGCAGTTGCAATGACTGTCTCATGGGGACTTAAGCTCGGCCCGAAGTCGGGAAATTCAATCCACCCCTCATTCTAGTCGGTTTTGCGCGCCGTGACAGCCACACCATGACCGCCGCGCGGCCGATCACAATTGGAACGATTCGCCCAGATAGACCTGGCGAACTTGTTGGTTGGCGAGAATCGCGGCGGGATCGCCATCGGCGATCACCCGGCCTTCGTTGAGGATGTAGGCGCGATCGCAAATGCCCAGCGTTTCCCGGACGTTGTGATCGGTGATCAGTACCCCGATGCGGCGCTCGCGCAGATGTTCGATGATGCGCTGGATATCCAGCACCGACAAGGGGTCCACGCCGGCGAACGGTTCGTCCAGCAGCACGAACGCCGGATCCGCCGCCAGCGCCCGGGCGATTTCCACGCGGCGCCGCTCGCCGCCCGACAGGTTGATGCCCACGCTGTCGGCCAGATGGCCGACATGCAGTTCGTGCAGCAACTCCTCGGCCCGCGCCCGGCGTGCGGCACGGGGAAGATCGCGGCGGGTTTCCAGGATCGCCAGCACGTTGTCCAGGACCGTCAACCGGCGGAATACCGACGGTTCCTGCGGCAGATAGCCGACCCCCAGCCGCGCCCGCGCGTGCATGGGCAGATGGGTGAGGTCGCGGTCGTCCAGCAGCACCCGGCCCTCGTCGCAGTGAATCAGCCCCACCATCATGTAAAAGCTGGTGGTCTTGCCGGCGCCGTTCGGCCCCAGCAGTCCGACCACCTCGCCGCTGGCGACCGTCAGCGACACCGCGTCCACCACCACGCGCTTGCGGTAACGCTTGACGATTTCCTTGGCGATCAGTAGCGCCACGCTCAGGGCTTCCGGGCGGCCGGCGGTGGATTTTGCGCCTGGGGCTGGATGGTGAACTGGATGCGGCCGTTGTCGCCGGCGCCGCGCGCCCGCACCACGTCGCCCTTGAGGTCGTATTCGACCCGCTCGCCGGTGAACACGTCTCGTCCCTGGGTTAGCCGCGCGCCGCCGCTCATGGTCACCTTGGCCCCCACGACATCGTACTCGACCCGCGGACTGGCGCCCTGGATTTCCGGCTTGTCCGCCGTCGGTCGATAGCGCAGGTTCACCGGAGCGCCGGTTGCCTCCATGCGCTGGAAGTTGTTGTCCTTGAGGTAAATGGTCACGGTGTCGGCGGTCAACCGCATCGAGCCCTGGGTGATGATCACGTTGCCTTCGTAGACGCTGACGCCGGTTTTCTGGTCCAACTGACCGCGATTGGCCTCCAGTTGGATGGGTTGGGCGCGGTCTTCCGGCAGGGCGTCGACCAGCGGCGACGCCAGCGTCAGCGCGACCGCCAGCCCGAGCCTAGCGCTGGGGTGGTTCATAGAAGCCTCTTACCTCGGAAAACAGTTCCAGTCGTTCTTGGTCCAGCCAGGCGCGCGCGCCGACAGCGTTCAACTCGCCGCCGGGAATTATCGCCCGAACCGGCGCGGCGGTTTCGGCGTAGCGTTCGGCCCGGTGGAGCCGCACGTCGCGGGTGGTGATGGTGACCGGTGGCTTCCCGCTTGCGGCGTCACGACGCATCACCACCTTGCCATCGAGGCGCGCGACCTGATTGTCGGCGGCGATCCAGCCTTGTTCGGCTTGCACCCGCCATTCCCGGGTTTGGCCATCCGGCAGGTACCAGTCCAGCACCGGTTGCTCGATCCGAACCCCGCCCTGACCGGGCAACTGCCATGATCGAGGCGCTTCCACCACATATTCCCGCACGCCGGCGACATTCAGGCGCACCGCTCGGGACTGCTCGACGGTCAATACCGGAGCTTGACTTTCGGCCGACGCCGGTTCCCGCAACGAGGATTGCACCCACCGCAGCAGGCCATAGCTCAGGCCGGCCAGTAGCGCTAGTCCAGTCAGGGAAAGAATACCGCGCGCCGTCACGCCGCCGCTCGTGTTTTTCAAAGATACCGGTCGCGCAAGGCCGCCAGTTGGCCGCGCGCCTCCAGCAGCAGTTCGCAGACATCGCGCGCCGCGCCGCGCCCGCCCCGGCTGGGCGTCTGCCAGTGGGCGTGCTGCTTGACAAAGGGATCGGCGTTTCGCACCGCGATGGCCAGACCGACTCGGGTCATCACCGGCAGGTCGATCAGATCGTCGCCGACATAGGCGACCTGCTCGGCGGTCAGCCCCAGCCGGACCAGCAGGTTGTTGAACACCGTCTGCTTGTCCTGGACGCCCAGATAAGCGTGGTGGATGCCGAGATCGGCCATGCGCCGCTCCACCGAGGCGGCGCGGCGGCCGGAAATGATGGCGATCTCCACCCCGGCCTCAAGCAGCATCTTGATGCCGTGGCCGTCGCGGATATGAAACGCCTTGTATTCGTTGCCATCATTGCCCAGGTACAGCCGGCCATCGGTCAGCACGCCGTCCACGTCGAAAATCACCAGTTGAATCTGGGCGGCCTTGCTGAGCACATCGCGCATCGTGGGTTTCTCGCGGGTCGTTGGAAGTCACAGCACGCCGGCGCGCAGCAGATCGTGCATGTTCAGCACTCCGGTCAGCTTGCCGGCGGAGTTTACCACCGGCAGAGCGTTGATCTTGTATTGCTGCATCTTCTGCAATGCCTCGGCGGCCAGGGCGCCGGGGGCGATGGTCTTGCAGTCGCGGGTCATGACCTCGGCGACGCGGGCGGTATGGACGTCCACCTGTCGATCCAGCGCCCGCCGCAGGTCGCCGTCGGTGAAGACGCCCAGCACCCGCTGCTCTCCATCCACCACCACCGTGGTTCCCAAACCCTTGCGGCTCATTTCCAGCAGGGCGTCCTTGAGCAGATCGTCGGGGGCGCTGCAAGGCATCCGCGCGCCGGTGTGCATGATGTCGTCGGTCAACAACAGCAGGCGGCGACCCAGCCGGCCACCCGGATGGGAGCGGGCGAAGTCCTCGGCGGTGAAGCCACGCACCTCCAGCAACGCCACCGCCAGCGCATCGCCCATCGCCAGGGTGGCGGTGGTGCTGGCGGTCGGCGCCAGCCCCAGCGGACAGGCTTCCTGGACCACGCTGACATCGAGGTGAACATCCGCCATTGTGGCCAGGGTCGAGGCGGGATTGCCAGTAAGCGCGATCAAGGGTACGTCCAACCGCTTGATTAGGGGCAACAGCGTCAGGATTTCGTCGGTCTCGCCGGAATTGGACAGTGCCACCACCACGTCCTGGGCGGTGATCATGCCCATGTCGCCGTGGCTGGCCTCGGCGGGGTGAACGAAGAAGGCCGGGGTGCCGGTGCTGGCCAGGGTCGCGGCGATCTTGCCGCCGATATGACCGGATTTGCCGATGCCGAGCACCACGATGCGGCCCACGCAGGCCAGCATCAATTCACAAGCCTGCACGAAATAGTCGTCGATGCGCGCGGCGAGTTGAGTAATCGCTTCCGCTTCGATCGCCAGCACCTGGTGAGCGAGTTCCTTCAGTTTGTCGGGATGGATCGGCATGATGGCGGGGTTTGGCTAGAGTGACGTAGCGCCGAAGGTGTCGCACTGGCGCAAATCCCCGCCGGCAACGCCGCGCTTGAACCAACGTACCCGTTGCGCGGAACTGCCGTGGGTGAAGGAATCCGGTGCGACATACCCCTTGGCCTGCATTTGCAGGCGATCGTCGCCAATGGCACTGGCGGCGTTCAGCCCTTCCTCAATGTCGCCTGCTTCCAGAATCTGGCGGGCTTTTTGGGCGTGATGGGCCCAGACGCCGGCGAAGCAGTCCGCCTGCAATTCCAGGCGCACCGACAAGGCATTGGCTTCCGCCGCGCTGGAGCGGCCGCGCAGGGATTCAACCTTGTCTGAAATTCCCAGCAGGTTTTGCACGTGATGCCCGATTTCGTGGGCGATCACGTAGGCCTGGGCGAAATCGCCGGGAGCCTGGAAGCGATTCTTGAGTTCCTGGTAAAAACTCAAGTCGATATAGACTTTCTGGTCCGCCGGACAGTAGAACGGACCGACCGCCGCCTGGGCAAAGCCACAGGCCGATTGCACCGCGCCCGTGAACAGCACCAGTTTTGGGTCCTGATAAGTACCGCCCATTCGACGGAACAGGTCGCGCCAGGTATCCTCGGTGTCGGCCAGGACGACGGAGACGAACTTGCGTGACTCGTCATCGGTGGGGGATGGTTGAGCCGAGTGCTGGGTCGCGCCGCCGCCCGGCGCTCCGCTTCGAAGCAGAAAGCTGGGATCAATGCCAAAATACAGGGCGACGAGCACGAGAATGATGGCGCCGATGCCACCGCCCGCGAGGGTGGGCGTGGCTCGAACGCCCCGACGATCCTCGACATTGTCGCTTTCCCTACCCGTTCTCCAGCGCATAGGAACCTCACTCTTGTCGGTAACCGTCCACGCTCCTGGCCGTGCTTTCCGCCGAATTTGGAGCGGATCGACTGACAACGCGCGCTACTGCAACGCCTCGCGGGATTGGGCAGGGGACGCCCGATTGGCACCGACCATGGTCACGCCAGCGCCTCGGCGTTGTAAAATCCAGTTTGGCCCATCGTTCTCAGTGTCCCATGCTTCCCAGCCCAAGGGAAGCAGCCAGCAAGGAGATGGGCGGCTCCACGACCGTTTTCCGAGCCTTGATTCGGGGAGGGAAGCCGCCCGTGCCGATGGCCAGTCCCCCAACGACGCATAAGTCTCGGCGAGTAAAGACGAACCATGCGCTTCATCAATCCCAAGACCGATTTCGCCTTCAAGCGTATCTTCGGCTCGGAGCAAAGCCATGAGGTGCTGATCGATTTTCTCGACGCCGTGCTCTACGGCAGCCGGGGACTGATCGTCGATCTGGAAATCCTGAATCCCTGGCTGGCGCCCCGCATTCGCGGCATGAAGGACACCTACCTCGACGTGCGCGCCCGGCTGACCGATAACCGGCTGGTCATCATCGAAATGCAGGTTCTGAACGTGGAAGGCTTCGAGAAACGGATTCTGTACAACGCCGCCAAAACCTACTCCAACCAGTTGCGGAGCGGAGAAGACTACCTCGACCTGCATCCGGTCATCGCCCTGACCTTGACCGACTTTGTGATGTTCGAATCGTATCCCGGCTATCTCAGCCGCTTCGTGCTGCGGGAGCGGGATTATTTGATGGATTATCCGGTGGAGGACCTGGAGTTGGTGTTTATCGAACTGCCGAAGTTCGAAAAGTCGTTGGAGGATCTGGGCGGCCGGCTGGAGCAATGGCTGTATTTCATCAAGCACGCCCCGGATTTGACGATGATTCCGCCCAACTGGGCCGCCGTGCCGGCGTTGCGGCAGGCGTTCGATCTGGCGAACCGGGTCAATCTGGAGCCGGAGGAACTGGAGGATTTGGAGCGGCGGGAAGTGTTCATCGCCGACCAGCGCAACGCCTTGCGCAAGGCTCAACGACAAGGCCATATCGAAGGCCGCCGGGAACAGGCACTGGAAATTGCCCGCGCCCTGTTGGGTGTATTGGACCTGGACACCATCGCCGCCAAGACTGGCCTGACTCTTGATGAATTGCGGCGATTGCGGAGCGAACCTTGAATAATCCTTACTGGAGCCCCGTGACGCGGCGGCTCACCCCCTACGTGCCCGGCGAGCAGCCCAAGCTCGACAGACTGGTCAAGCTCAACACCAACGAGAATCCTTACGGACCCTCGCCGCGCGTGCTGGAGGCCATTCGGGCCGAACTGTCCGACGCCCTGCGCCTGTACCCGGACCCGAGCGCCGAGCGGCTCAAGCAGGCCGTCGCCGACTATTACGGCGTCACGCCAGCGCAAGTGTTCGTCGGCAACGGTTCGGACGAAGTGCTGGCGCATACCTTTCAGGGTTTATTGCAGCATCCCGCCCCACTGTTGTTTCCCGACATCACCTACAGCTTCTACCCGGTCTACTGCGGCCTGTACGGCATCGATTTTGAAACCGTGCCACTGGCCGAGGATTTCACCCTGCGGGTCGCCGACTACGTGCGCCCGAACGGCGGCATCGTCTTCGCCAATCCGAACGCGCCCACCGGCTGCCCGCTGCCGCTGGTCGACATCGACTGGCTGCTCCAACGCAACCAGGACTCGGTGGTCGTGGTGGACGAAGCCTATATCGACTTCGGCGGCGAGACCGCCATCGCGCTGGTGGATCGCTATCCGAACCTGCTGGTGACGCAAACCTTGTCCAAGTCGCGCTCGCTGGCGGGGCTGCGGGTTGGGCTGGCGGTGGGGCACCCGGAGCTGATCGAGGCGCTGGAGCGGATCAAGAACAGCTTCAATTCCTATCCCCTCGACCGGCTGGCCATCGCCGGCGCGGTGGCCGCGTTCGAGGACCGCGATTATTTCGAGCGCACTCGACAACTGGTGATCGCCAGCCGCGTCCAACTGGTCACCGCGCTGGCGGTACTTGGTTTTGAGGTATTGCCCTCGGCGGCGAACTTCGTCTTTGCCCGCCACCCGCAACGGGATGCCGCCGCCTTGGCCGCCGCCTTGCGCGAACGCCATGTGATCGTGCGTCACTTTCGCCTGCCGCGCATCGAACAGTTCCTGCGAATCACGGTCGGCGGCCCGGAACAGAACGCCGCCCTGCTCGCCGCGCTCGGGCTGATTCTGGCGGAGGGTTGAAGGTGCGATTGAGCGAACTGGTTGCGTATACGGATCGCCTGCTGGCGGCGGAAAACTTCAGCGACTACTGCCCGAACGGGCTGCAGGTGGAGGGCCGGGGGGAAGTCGAAACCCTGATCGGGGGCGTTACCGCCTGCCAGGCGTTGCTGGACGCGGCGGTCGAGCGCGGGGCCGACGCCGTGCTGGTCCATCACGGCTGGTTTTGGAAAGGGGAGAATCCGCGCGTCGTCGGCATGAAACAGCGGCGGCTCGCCACCCTGCTCCGTCACGGGATCAGCCTGATCGCCTACCATCTGCCGCTCGATGCCCATTCCGAGCTGGGCAACAATGTCCAATTGGCCCAAGCGCTGGATTTGACCGTGACTGGGACCACCGGCGGCAACGGTCGGACGCCAGGGCTGGTGATGTTGGGCAAGCTGGCCCAACCGCTGAGCGGAGACGCCTTCGCCGCTCATCTTGCCGCCCGCCTGGGCCGGGAGCCGCTGCATGTTGCTGGCGAAGCCGCGCCCATCCGGCGACTGGCCTGGTGTACCGGCGCCGCGCAGTCCTTTATCGAGATCGCGGTGAACGCTGGCGTGGATGCCTTCCTGACCGGCGAGGCGTCCGAACAAACCGTGCATGTCGCCCGCGAGAACGGCCTGCACTTTTTCGCCGCCGGTCACCACGCCACCGAGCGCCATGGCGTGCCCGCGCTGGGCGCGCATCTGGCCGCGCGATTCGCTCTAAACTTCGTGTTCGTCGACATCGACAATCCAGTCTGATCCCCGCGCCAGCCTTTTCGAGCCGCGCCAACCTCGCGGCTTTGGGCGACAAGCGCATAGACCCTAATACCCTCGCTGAGGTATAGTTTTGCCGTACCGCGAAAACGGCGGGAGTTCATACCGATGGAGTTCGCGCATCGTCCAGCGTGCCCCGCGAAGCGGGCTGGTTTCGGCAAAATAACGGCTCCCAATCCGGCTCCGGCGAACACGAAATCCGTGCATATCGTTTGCGTTGCCAACCCATCCTTAAATCCAACGATAAATTCACAACAGGAGACTGCGTATGAGTACGGTAGAGGACGTCGATCCCGGCAGACGCCGGTTTCTGACCGCCACGGCTGCCGTGGTCGGCGGCGTTGGCGTGGCGTTCGTCGCCGTTCCCTTTTTGAAATCCTGGTCGCCCAGCGAGCGCGCCAAGGCCGCTGGCGCGCCAGTGGAAGCGGACATCAGCAAACTGGAGGACGGCGCCATGATGACCGTCGAATGGCGCGGCAAGCCGGTTTGGCTGCTCAAACGCAGCAAGAAGATGCTGGACGACCTACCCGGACTCAAGGATCAACTGCTCGATCCCAACTCGCAGATGGCCAGCCAGCAGCCCAAGTACGCCCAGAACGCCAACCGGTCGATCAAGCCCGAGGTGCTGGTGCTGGTCGGCATCTGCACGCACCTCGGCTGCGCGCCCACCTTCCGACCCGACCTGGCGCCCGCCGATCTGGGGCCGGAATGGAAGGGCGGCTTCTTCTGCCCCTGCCATGGCTCTCGCTTCGATTTGGCCGGGCGCGTCTACAAAGGCGTTCCCGCGCCCTCGAACATGGAGGTGCCTTCCTACCGGTACCTCAGCGATTCCCGCATCTTGATCGGCGTTGATCCGGAGGTTGCGTAATGGCGAACACACAAGGCACGACCGGGTTGCTTGGCTGGATCGACGAGCGCTTCCCGCTCACCAAGATGATGCGCGAGCATCTGACCGAATACTACGCGCCGAAAAACTTCAACTTCTGGTACTTTTTCGGCTCGCTGGCGCTGCTGGTGCTGGTCAACCAGATTCTGACCGGCATCTGGCTGACCATGAGCTACAAGCCATCGGCCGCCGACGCCTTCGCCTCGGTCGAATACATCATGCGCGACGTGGACTGGGGCTGGCTGATCCGCTACATGCACTCGACCGGCGCTTCCGCCTTTTTCATCATGGTCTATCTGCACATGTACCGCGCCCTGATCTACGGCTCCTACAAGAAACCGCGCGAGTTGATCTGGATCTTCGGCGTGCTGATCTTCCTGTGCCTGATGGCCGAAGCGTTCATGGGTTATCTGCTGCCCTGGGGCCAGATGTCCTACTGGGGCGCGCAGGTGATCATCAACCTGTTCAGCGCCATTCCCGGCATCGGCCCGGATCTGGCGGTCTGGATTCGCGGCGACTACGTGATCTCGGACGCTACCCTGAACCGGTTCTTCTCGCTGCACGTCATCGCCTTGCCGCTGGTTATTCTGGGGCTGGTGGTCGCCCACATCATGGCCCTGCACGAAGTCGGCTCCAACAACCCAGACGGCGTCGAGATCAAGAAACTGAAGGACGAAAGAGGCCGGCCGCTGGACGGCATTCCGTTCCATCCCTACTACACCGTCAAGGATCTGGTCGGTGTGGCGGTGTTTCTGGTCTTCTTCGCGGCCGTGATCTTTTTCATGCCGGAAATGGGTGGCTACTTTCTGGAGCACCCGAACTTCGATCCCGCCGATTCCCTGAAGACTCCGCCGCATATCGCGCCGGTCTGGTACTTCACGCCGTTCTACGCGATGCTGCGAGCCGTGCCGTCCTTTGCCGGCACCCAGGTCTGGGGCGTGCTGGTCATGTTCGCCGCCATTCTAGTGCTGTTCTTCCTGCCGTGGCTGGATCGAAGCCCGGTCAAATCCATCCGCTATCGCGGTTTGTCGTTCAAGCTGGCGCTGGCCGCCTTCGTGATCTCGTTCCTGATCCTGGGTTACCTGGGCGCATTGCCGACCACCCCGGCCCGCACCTCGGTGGCGCAGATCTGCACCATTCTCTACTTCGCCTTTTTCGTCGTGCTGCCCATCCTGCCGGCCTTCGAAAAGACCAAGCCCGTACCGGAAAGGGTGACCGAAAAATGAAAAAAATCATCGTCGCACTGGTATTGATGGCGTTGCCCGGCTTGACCGCGGCCGCTGGCGGAGCGGGGTTTCCGCTCGAGAAAGCGCCCATCGACCTGCACAACAAGGCTTCGCTGCAAAAAGGCGCCAAGCTGTTCGTCAACTATTGCATGGGCTGCCACTCGCTGGAGCACCAGCGCTACAACCGCATGGCGCGCGACATCGGCCTGACCGACGAGCAGGTCAAGGAGAACCTGATCTTCACCGGGGCCAAGGTCGGCGACACCATGAGGAATGCGATGCCCAAGGCGGACGCCAAGCAGTGGTTCGGCGTCGTCCCGCCCGATCTGACCCTGATCGCCCGATCGCGCGGGGTGGATTATCTCTATACCTACCTGCTGACGTTCTATCAGGACGCCACCCGGCCCTTTGGCGTGAACAACGCCGCGTTTCCGAACGCCGGCATGCCGCACGTGCTGTGGGAACTGCAGGGGATGCAAAAGCCGGTCTACGCGGTTCACAAGGACGCCGCCGGCCACGAAAGCAAGGTTCTCAAGGGCTTCGAACTGGCGCAACCGGGGAGCATGAGTCCGCCGGAGTTCAAGCAAGCCATGGTGGACTTGGTGAATTTCCTGGCCTATGTCGGCGAACCCATCCAACTGGAGCGCCAGAGGATCGGTATCTGGGTATTGCTGTTCCTGGGCCTGCTCTGCGTGGTGTTCTACCTGCTGAAGAAAGAGTATTGGAAGGACGTGCATTGACGTCGCTGTCGCCGGTGAAGGGCCGACCGCTCTTCGCCGGCGTTCCTTGAACCGCCGCTCCCCGCGCCTGGCGGGGAAAATCCGTTCTCCGCGCCTTGCCCACGAACCCTTCGCCATGACCTCGACCCGTCCCTATCTGATCCGCGCCCTGTACGAGTGGATTGAAGACAACGGCCTGACGCCGCACATTCTGGTCGACGCGGAAGCACCGGGAGTCAGCGTGCCCAAACAGCATGTGCGCGATGGGCAAATCGTGCTCAACATCAACCCGGCGGCGGTGCGCGATCTGCGGCTGGGCAATGAGTGGATCGAGTTCAACGCCCGTTTCGGCGGCGTGGCCCGCGCGATCCAGATTCCGGTGGCCGCCGTTCTGGCCATTTACGCCCGCGAAAACGGGCATGGCATGGCCTTTGGCGAGGAGAAGAGCGGCGACGAACCGCCACCGCCCGGTTCGCCACCGCCGGAGAAGCCAGATCAGCCGGACAAGCCGGCGCGTCCCGACCGCAGGCCGGTGCTGAAGATCGTGAAATAGCGGCGCTTAGCGGATGTATTCGAACAGCGTCACTACTTGGCGCACGCCGCCGACCTGGCTGGCCACGTCCGCTGCGGCGTCCGCTTCCCGCGGCTGCACCAGTCCCAGCAGATAGACCACCCCGCGCTCCGTCACCACCTTGACCCGGCTGGGATCGAAATCCGGGATATCGTTGATCCGCAGCAGCGCGGCCTTGACCTTGGTGGTGAGCAAGGTGTCGTTGTTGCGACTGGACAGGGCGCTGGGCGGGCCGATCGCCAGTTCATTGTAAACCTCCCGAACCGGTGGCTCGATGCGGCGGGCAATGGCTTCCGCCTGTTCCCGAGCCTGGGCCGACACGACCTCGCCGCTCAGCAGCACAGCGCCGTTGTAGCTGGTGACGTTGAGGTGGTTGCCCGGCGGCAATTGCTGATCGAGCGTGTTGTAGAGCTTCAATGCAATCGTCTGATCGTCCACCACGGCGCCGGCCGTGCGCCGGTCGTGCGCCACGCCGACGCCCACCGCCGTGCCGCCCACCAGCAGCGGGATGCAGCCGGTCAGCAGTGTCGTGGTCAGGATCGCCGCCACGAGAGGGATTGGCCATGTCTTCATGAGGGTTCCTCCTCGCCGAATAACCGATGGTCCACCAGATCGCACAGACAGTGGATGATCAGGATGTGGACCTCTTGAATCCGCGCGGTCGCCGTCGCGGCCACGCGAAGCTCGATATCCTCCGCGCCCAGACAACCGGCCATGCGCCCACCGTCGCGGCCCGTCAGCGCCACCGTGGACAGGCCCAATTCGCGCGCGGCGACCAGGGCGGTCAGGACGTTGGGCGAGTTGCCGCTGGTCGAAATCGCCAGCAACACGTCGCCGGGACGACCCAGGGCGCGGACTTGCCGGGCGAAGATTTGCTCGAAGGCGTAGTCGTTGGCGATGGAGGTCAACGCCGAACTGTCGGTGGTCAGCGCGATGGCGGCCAATCCCGGCCGTTCGATCTCGAAGCGGTTGACCAGTTCGGCGGCGAAATGCTGGGCGTCGGCGGCGGACCCGCCGTTGCCGCACACCAGAATCTTGTGGCCCTGCCGCAGCCGTTCGGCCAGATGTTCGGCGGCCTGAGCGATACGCGGCCCCAGGGTGGCGAGGGTCCGCTCCTTGGCCGCGATGCTGGCGGCGAAATGTTGCTTGATGCGCGTGAGTGGTTTCATCATCCCTATCCGGTAAAGTACGATGAATGGGAAAGCTTAGCGCATTCCCGTTCGCTGCGATTCCTTGATGGCGGATAATCCGCCCCTTCCGCGTTCCATCCCACCCTCACGACCCTCATGGTTGCTTCCGCTTTTCGCGAATTCCGGGCCGGCGCGCTGGCGTTGGCGCCCCTGCTGGTTGGCGTGATGCCGTTCGGCATGATCTACGGCGCGCTGGCGCTGAGTCAGGGTCTGAGTCCGGCGGCGGCGCTGGCGATGTCCACGATTCTGTTCGCCGGCTCGGCGCAGTTTCTGTTTTGCCAACTGCTCGGCGCGGGGGTTCCGGCCCCGGTGATGGTGGCCGAGGTGGGTCTGCTCAACCTGCGCCACACCCTGTACAGCGCCGCGCTGGCCCCGCGCATCGCCCATCTGCCCCGGCGCTGGAAGCTGGCGCTGGCCTATCTGCTGACCGACGAAGCCTACGCCGTGATCGCCCGGCGGGAGACGGTGGCCGACGCGGGACCCGATCGGCACTGGTTCTATCTGGGCGCGGGGTTGGCCCTGTGGAGCGGCTGGCAACTGTCCACCGCCGCCGGCGTGGTGGTGGGTGCGCGGCTGCCGACGGATTGGCCGCTGGATTTCGCCTTGCCGTTGACCTTCATCGCCATCGTGGTTCCGCTGATCCGTAACCGGACCCTGCTGGCGGTGGCGGTGGTCTCCGGGATCGTGGCGCTCCTGGCCGCTGGTCTGCCGTTCAAGCTGGGGCTGCTGGCGGCGGCGCTGGCCGGGATGGCGGTCGGCTGGCGACTGGCGGGCAGAATGCGATGAGCGTCTGGCTGATCATGGGGCTGTGTGGCGTGGTGACTTTTGCCATCCGCCTGTCGTTCATCGCCGCAGAAGGCAAGGTGGCGTTCCCACCAGGGTTTCGCCGCTTGTTGCCGTTCGTGCCGGTCGCCACCCTGACCGCGCTGGTGATTCCCGAACTGCTGATGCCCCAGGGAACGCTATGGCTGGCCTGGGACAATGCCCGGTTGATGGCCGGGGTAGCGGCTATCGTCATCGCCGCCACGACGCGCAGCGTGCCGTGGACGCTGGTCGGCGGATTCGTGGTATTGGGGGTGTGGCCGGCCTGAACGAGGAACCGGCCTGGGACTATGCCGCGCCGGAAAGCTCAACCTTGTCGTAAATCTCCGCCAGCGCCAGTTCGCAGTCGATGGCGTCCAGCCGCAAGCGGCTTTCCAAGCCATCGCTTTCCGTCAACACCCAGCGTTGATCTGGCTGCCGCCGATAGGATTCGACATGCGGGCGATGCTGGGCGATCAGCACGTACTCCATCAGCGATTCCAGCTTGCGGTAATGCTCGAACTTCCGGCCTCGGTCATAGGCTTTCGTGGAATCCGACAGCACTTCCACGATCAGGATTGGATTCAGCAACGTATCCCGTTGACTATCGTCGAACTGGGCTTGGCCGCAGACCACCACGACATCCGGGTAGGTGAAAAATCCGGTCGGGCTGACTTTGACCCGCATATCGTTGGCGTAGGTCTTACAGGGACGTTTTTTGAGTTGCTGCCGAACTTCGGACAAGGTATTAATCACAATCAGATTATGTGGCTCGCTTGCGCCGACCATAGCGAAAATTTCACCGTCGAAATATTCGCTCTTGAGTTCGGCGCGGCGTTCGAGCGCGAGATAATCCTTAGGACTCAGATACGGTTTGGGTTGCAGGGACATGGCCATGCTTCCAAGGGGCGGTTGCTCGAACCGATTGTGCCACAACTGGACGGATAACCCGCATAGTAGCCATTCCTGATATTTCCCCAAAACTGTCGATGCCGGTCAAACTCTCCGGCCACGGATGCCAACAACCCGGTTTGGAGGACGGCTAGAGCTTTGGCCAGTTCTCGCATCGCATCGCTCCGCCGCACGACACGTCGGATGGATCGCCTTGATCGCCAGGCGCTGGTTTCAAATTGAAACGGCGTGAAATTCTCTGTTGCAAATTGAAATCGCCTCGCCACTCAAAATAAAGAGCCAGCACTGATAACTGATTGATGGATAACACCATCCGCACTGGGCACGGCTGTGGCATGGAAGATGCCTCATTTTATGGCGATGACCAAGACCAACCGCCAATATCCAGCCATAATAGGAGTCATGCCTCATGAAATGGAGATGTTTTTCCATATCGTACTTCGGAGCGATACCCCTGGGGCTGTCTCTAACCAGCGGATTCTTCTTTATTTGCCTAGTGGGGTGCTCCTCGCTAAGTATCGATTCCGCGAAGGGCCTCGGCACTGCTGGCCTAGAGGCCTCGGTACAGAATGCTGCGAATATCTTTGCTTCCGACGACGAATACCAGAGCACAATGGATGCAGAGGCGTTCTTCCATGGTTTCGCTGGCATGAGCGTACCTCAGAAGTTGTTTGACAATTACAAAACAATTCAAGCCGAACTCAGCACGCGCAGGATTGTGTTTTCGAACCTCGGCGACGTCTACGGCGCATTTTCCAGTCTCGTAGCCATCGATGCGGCGACCGGCGTCGAAACAGCAATCAATGGGCTTGGCGATGCAGTAAATGGCTATGCATCTGCTCTCAATAAAAGCCCGGTCATCTCCAGTTCTGCTCAGGGTGTCATCGCCAGGATAGGTGGGCTGACTGCCGCCGAGATCCAAAAAGAGAAGATCAATCAATCCAGCGTGCTAATCCGAGAGCGGTTGACTGCCTTTGCCAAGTTGTTTGAAGACCCTCTGGTACGAGCTCAAATGGTCACATTCAAGCAAAACCTAGCTCAAACCAGATCAAGCGCCATTCAACTCCTGTGGAAAAAGGGTGTATTCGACCCGAGCCCATTAATCAATCAAATGGGGACTGATATTGGTCTAACGGCCAGTAAAGATGTCATCAAAATTGTCAACGACCAGAACGATAAAACCATCAGCAGTGGGTTGGAGAAGGTCATTGTTGCCCGACTCAATCGAAGAATCGATTTGATCGAGCAGGGGTATGATGCTAGCGTCAAAACAGTGAAGGAGTTGATTAAAAAACATGAAGAACTAGAGAAAGGAGAGGAGCTTAGTCTGACGAGGCTGCGTCAAATTATTGCCGAGCTTCAGCACATTACCGATCTTCTCGTACCGAAAGCGTCCTCCTCCGAGAGAAAGTAAATTACAGAGTCACCTAACTGACTGAGAAAAAGGCAACGATCATGCAAACCCTCTTGATGGACGGCAAGCTCGAACGTGCGGAAGCACTTGCGGCGTTGAATGCCGCTGCCCTAGCCGCCACTGCGGCTCTACCGGACGCATTGATTAAATGCGAAACCCAAAAACAAATGCAGAAGGTGATCGCCGACCGCGATATTTGTCAACTTGCATACACCAACTGTATGGATAAATCTCTCAAGCGCACGGGGCCTTTGTTTGAGCAGGTGGCCAAGGACCTAGAAAAAGCTGCGGAAGAAATTACTCAAAGGTCAAAGAGCCTTCAAGATGCTATTGAGGCGACCAAACTCTTGGTTGATGCAGTTCGGCTTGCTGGTTCTCTAGCCTTAGCGTTTGCATAGAACCGAACCGAGCCATCCGTTGGATACTCCGATAGGCGGAGCGCGAAGCACTCCGCCTATCATTGGGCCGCACCTGACTGTCTCAGCGTCCGCTGCACTCTTGCTTTCGGCAGCAGGTGAGCCCCAGCCTCAGGCCTTAGCGTTCCAAGGGTTGCGATGCTAGGGCCATATATGAACCGCAACTCATATGTCATAGGAGATAATCATGGCTAGAAAGAAAGCATTTTTAGTTGGAATCAATGACTACGCACCTAGTGGCGCAGGGGGGCCTGACTTGCGGGGCTGCGTGAACGATGTGCGTGACATGGCGCATACCCTAAATGCACTCGGCATCGTGCCAGCAACTCCTGGCACGATGCGAATTGTCACCGATGCAAGGGCGACAAGGGCGGCTATTCTCGATGGGTTCACCTGGTTGATCACTGGGGCGAAGAAAGGCGACGTATTGGTCTTCTACTATTCAGGCCATGGCTCGCAAATTGCGGATGTAAGTGGGGAAGAATTGGATAAAAGAGATGAGACAATTTGCCCCCACGACTATGCAACCGCCGGGATGATCAAGGATGACGATTTTCGCTCGCTGTTGGCTGGCCTTCCAGCGGGGGTCAACCTGGATGTAATCCTTGATTCCTGTCATTCCGGTACTGGAACGCGGGAGTTGGCCGCCTTGGCAGCCGTTCCCGAGGAGCAAGCGGTTGTGTACCGATATGTAGAGCCGCCGATCGACTGGGGTTATTTCCTGGAAGTTGAACCTACACTCTCGCTACGCGGAATCTTCAAGCCGGGAAGAGCCGCTGGGGGAGAAAGGGAGGCAGTTATTGTTCCCGGATTAAACCACGTCTTGTGGGCAGGCTGTCGTGATAACCAAACCTCTGCCGAAGCTCCTATTGATGGCGTATGGCGAGGCGCGTTCACCTATTGCTTCTGCCAAGCCTTGAGGCGAGCGGGCGTTGCTGTGACTCGGCGTCGCCTTGACGATCTGGTAAGTGCAGACCTGAAGAAGCTGGGTCATAGCCAAGTACCTCAGTTGGAAGGCACAACAACCTCAATTGGTGAAAAGGTGTTCACATAAGTCTAATAATATCATCCAGTCGACCCCAAAAAGCACCGCTTCACTCCGCTTTTTGGGGAGGTTAATAACGATCTTTCGGCTGTGTGTCATGAAGAAACGATTCCTCCAACCAATGGTGGCTCTAATCTTCAAACTAGTTTTTTGATTAAGGATCATTAATCGATGAAGAACAGTAATCGCGCAATATCTCCGTCGTCACTGATTAATCCAGAGTTGGCGCATCGCACTCACTATTCCAATAGCACCTGTGTCTGCTCAATTATTCCAAAGAATGTCTTGGAGCGATTTGCAAATGATGAGAAATTGACTGATGAACAGCGGAAATCATTCGCTAACACCGTCGCGCTTGAAAAAATGTGGCGACAAATGCGTGTCGCCAAAACCAAATATACTCGCTTAGCCCAATCCGTCCTTCCGACAGGTTTGCTTGTAGGTGCTACCGCTTTGCCCTCAGTTGCGGTATTTGATTGCCGGCATGGATCGGCTCTTCCGGGCAATCTGGTCGCCAATCCACAATCATCGACTGACGCTACCGCTAAGCGGACGTTTGAAGAAACTCAGGCCTTGGCTGATTTTTTCCAATCGGTGTTTGGCCGTAATTCATTGGACAATGCTGGTATGGGGCTTCTGTCTTCAATCCACTACGGTATCAACTACAATAACGCGTTCTGGAACGGTACGCAGATGACGTACGGCGACGGAGATGGAAACATCTTCGTTGATTTCACTAAATCCAACGATGTAATCGCACATGAATTGATGCACGGCGTCACTCAGTTCACAGCGGGACTAGGCTATACCAATCAAGCTGGGGGCTTGAATGAGAGCATGTCCGATGTGTTCGGCTCGATGTTCCGCCAATGGCGCGCAAACCAGACGGTATTTACGGCAGACTGGCTTATCGGAAAGGACATCATGGGACCTGGTGCGATCAAGCGAGGGTTTACATGCCTCCGAGATATGTCAAATCCTGCCGCTAACCACTGCCTATCCCCCCAACCGATAAACTTTTCGCAATACCGCGACGGTATGGATCCGCACGAGAGCAGCGGCATTCCCAACTTCGTCTTCTACAAGGCTGCGATGACGGTTGGCGGCAAGAGCTGGGAGAAGGTTGGCAAGATATGGTACCAAGCGTTGACCGGCTTCTCGGCAAGCCCGAACATGAAGATGAAGGTGTTCGCTAACCGGACGCGAAAACTGGCCAGCAGCATGTTCCCAGCCGAACTTGCAATTCAGGCTGCGGTCGACAAAGCATGGAAGAATGTGGGTCTTTAGTCCTTTCGTAACCGCTCACTCCCCTCGCCCACTGGTGGGAGAGGATTTGGGGGTGAGGGCGGGTTTCAAAGATTTACCCCCTCACCCTAACTCTCTCTCCTTGACAGAGGGAGAGGGGACTGAGTAATCATGTCCATTCTAGGAAACGTTCTGAGAGGTAGAGGCCATGTCCATCTTGCAGGTTGAAAAGCTTGGCGGATTAGCCAGTTTTGGGGGGATGCGGTCCCACATCCGTAGCGTAGGTCGGATCGATACTGCCACACTATCTCCTGACGATCAGAAGGCAATAGACGAATTGTTTCGATCTGGCAGTATTCTCGATTCCAACGTAGCCGACAGTTTTCGATTTCGGGTCTCTCGTCTCTCGGTCAACGGCACCGAGAATATTGAAGTTTCAGAAGCTTGTATTCCCGCAGCTCTGGCATCGTGTGTAAAGGATGAGTTTGTGTAAAAGACGCCGCGTTTTGTTCTTAACTTTTTGAGCCAGGCTAGTCGCTCCACCGGACGTTTTCGCCTCTGCGGATGCGCAGCTCCGGCAAAACCGCTGGTGTCTTCGGTGTTACGCTGCCACCCCTGCATTCCCCATCACCGACACAACGCCTCACACGGCGTCCCATCCTTGTCTCCATCCAGCCGGCTCAATCCACATTGCGTGAGATAGAACCGCGCTTCGTCGCACGAAGTCATTTCGCGGCAGGTACTTTTCGCCCCGCACCGTCCCGCAAAAACTGGCCGAGTTGGGATCGGTTCCGGCCTTCCCGCCGCTTCACCATGCCGCCAGTCCCAGGGCGGAATTGGGTTAGCATCGGCCCACAGCCCGCGCCGCGCCGCTTTCGCCTCCGCTTCCAGCGCCAGCAGCCGGGCATCATCGCTGTGTCGGGTAAGGAAGCGGCATTACTACCGCTCCCTCCCCTAAGAACCGTACTTG
>CALGOO010000220.1 GCA_937960715.1 uncultured Candidatus Competibacteraceae bacterium | reverse complement strand
CCTTCCTTGGTCAGCGCGTCCTTGTCGCGAGTCTGCGAGGCCGGCAGAATGTGAAGGTTCTCCACTCGCTTGTCGCGAATCAGCGCCTGGTTAAGATTTGCCTCGCCATTGATAATGTTGATGAAATCGTACACTACCCGGCGTTCGCAGCCCATGATCAGGTCCAGGTTGCGCAAGCCCACGTCGAAATCGATCACCACGGTCCGGTAGCCGCGTTGGGCCAAGCCCGTGGCGAAACTCGCGCTGGTCGTGGTTTTGCCCACGCCCCCCTTGCCGGAAGTCACAACGATGACGGTAGCCAAGTTGTCATCCCATACGAAAGTGATGTCAAGAATTTTAAGGTTAAATGCGTTACGTTCAAGCCCGGCCGATGCTTAGCGCATCAGGTGATCGATGATCAACCGATCGTCCGCCAAATGAACCTGCATGGCCTTGCCCCGATCGGCGGGACCGAGATCGATCTCTTCGCTGATGCGATAACGGCCCGCGATCGAGATCAGTTCCGCTTCCAGGCTCTGACAGAAAATCCGGGCCTCGACATCGCCCTTGACGCCCGCCAGGGCGCGTCCACGCAGCGCGCCATAGACGTGAATATTGCCGTCGGCGATCACCTCGGCACCGGCGCTAACCGCCCCCAGCACGACCAAGTCGCCGTCTGGCGCATAGATTTGCTGGCCGGAGCGAACCAGATGGCTAATGATCCGGCTGCGAATCGGGGTTGGCTCGGATCGATCGGGTTTTCGGGTCGCGCCGGTGGAGCGGCTGTCCGGCAGCATGGGCAATCCGGCTTGGCGGGCAACCGCCTGAAGCTCCGGGTTGCCGTTGCGGATGCCCACCGGCGCCATGCCATGCCCGCGCAGCAAGTCATACAGGCTGTTGAAATCCACCTCGTCCAGCTTGCCTGGAGGCTCCGCCAGATCCTCCAGGTCGATCACCACCGGGGTATTGTTGAAGAAGCTGGGCGCCTGTTTGACCTTTCTCGCCAAATGCCGCTCGATGGCGACTCGATCCAGTTGGAACAAATGCAGAACGGTCAGAGTGAACAAGCTACCCTTGAGTTCGAAGGGCGGAGCGGGTTCGGCGGCGAAACGGGAGGAGCGCAGCAGCATGGCGGCACCGGGGTTCTCAGGCTAAACGGTGATGGACTGTCCGCGTCATTCCCGGCGCTCACCGCGCGGCGAAATCCGTTCGCGACGGGCGCGGCCGGTCATCCATGTCCCTCAGTGATCGTGGCCATGGGTGTGAACATGGCCGTGGGCTAGCTCCTGTGCGGTTGCATCCCGCACCGTCAGCACCTCGACCGCGAAATGCAGGTTCTTGCCGGCCATGGGATGGTTGGCGTCCAGCACCACGGCTTGATCGTTCACGTCGATCACGGTGCAATTCAAAACGCCCCGCGCGCCCTCGCCCTGAACCCGCATTCCTACCCGAATGTCCTCGCCGGGCGGGAATTGCGCGCGCGGCGCTTCGAACACCGCCTCGGGATCGTACTCGCCATAGCCCTCGGCCGGCGCGAGGTGGATCGCCGAGCTGAATCCCGCCTCGTGGCCTTCCAACGCGGCCTCCAACCCGGCAATGATGTTGCCGTAACCGTGCAGGTAGGCGAACGGCTCGCGCTCGCGACTGGAATCGAGTCGAACGCCTAAATCGTCGGTCAGGGTGTAATGCAGGGACACGACCTTGCCGCGAGCTGCTTTCATGACAAACCCCCGTGGGCTGAAAACAGGCTTTACTATAGAACATCCCGTCTGCATTCGCCGCAAAAAAACGCGCGTGCGCTTTGCGATTGATTCCAGCGCGCCGCCTATACTGGAGCCATCGTCCATCGAGTTTATGGGGGGTTTCCGTCATGCCTGTCATCCCGTCTCGCGCCGGTCGGCCGCTTATCGCATCATGGCTACTCGTTGGGCTGATTGGGCTGATTGGGCTGGGCGGTTGCGCGACGCCGTCCTCCGCCCCACGCGATCCGGGCGCCACCGTCCGCCAGCATATTCTCGGCGCCGCGGAGCGGATGGTCGGGACCCCCTACGTTCCGGGCGGCGAATCGCCGGGTGGGGTGGATTGCAGCGGCCTGGTGCGGTACGTTTACCGTCAGGCGGGCATCCAGGTGCCGCGCACCACGATGGAGTTGTTCCAGGCGGGACAATCCCGGCGGCAAGTGCTGCCGGGCGATTTACTGTTCTTCCGCACCGACGGCGGCGGGCGGATTTCCCATGTGGGGATTTACGCGGGCGGCGGGCGGATGATCCATGCGTCCTCGGGCAGTGGGCGGGTGCGCAAAGTCAGTCTGGGCCAGCCGTATTGGCGACAACGCATGGTCGGCGGCGCAACCTTCCTGAGCGCGGGAACCTTGCCGATCACCCGGCGCTGGCCAGCGGACCATGGTCCAAGCGGTTAGCGGCTTTCACCGGGCGGTTTCGTTCGACCGTCACGCCCCGAACGTCGCGATTCGCTCGCCGACGCCAAAAATCGCCAACGCTCCGGGGTCCATCACCGTCCAGGCTTCGTTGTCGGTCAACGGCCGGGTTGCCACCACGGTCACCACATCGGTGGGGGTAGTCTCCCGTTGAAAATCCACCGTCATGTCGGCATCCATCAGCCGAGCCTCACCGAACGGCGCCCGCCGGGTCAGCCACGACAGTTGCGTGCCGCAATGAGCATAGAGGTGCCGGGCGTCGCTGAGCAGGAAATTGAAGACGCCGCGCGGATTCAGTTCCTGGGCCAAGGCATGAATATGCCGCCACAATACTTCCGGCCGGCGCGGCGGCTCGGGAAAACGGGCGCGAATCCGATCCAGCAACCAGCAAAAGGCGTGCTCGCTGTCGGTGCCGCCGATGGGTCGGTAAAAAGCCAGCGGCAGCCGCTTGACGCCCCGCAACTGGCCGTTGTGGGCGAACACCCAGTGCCGACCCCACAGTTCGCGGCTGAAGGGATGGGTGTTTTCCAGGCATATCCGGCCACGATTGGCGCGGCGGATGTGGCAAACGACGATCAGGCTCTTGATCGGATAGCGCTGCACCAACCGGGCGATTTCCGACTCGGCGCTGGGATTGGGATCGTGAAAGGTCCGGCAGCCATGCCCCTCGTAAAAGGCGATGCCCCAACCATCGCGGTGCGGGCCGGTCTTGCCGCCGCGCTGCATCAACCCGGTGAAACTGAAGCAGATATCGGTCGGTACATTGGCGCTCATCCCGAGCAACTCGCACATGATCGAACCCCGCTTCAGCCCCAGCGTGGCCCCAGCTCGGACGACCCGTGGGATTCGGCCATGCCCCGCGCCCGGCGAACGTGATCCAGAAACGGATTGGTGCGCAATTCCTGCTCCAGCGTGGTGACCGGACCGTGGCCACTGCATACCAGCAGATGGCCCGGCAGTTCCAGCAAGCGGCTCAGGCTGGCCTGCATCAATTCCGGGTCGCTCATGGGAAAGTCGGTGCGGCCGATGCTGCCGGCGAACAGGGTGTCGCCGACGAAGATATAGGTATCATCGTAATAACAGCCCTGGCCCGGCGTGTGGCCTGGCGTGGACAGGAAGCGGAAGCGCATTCTCCCAACCTCAATGGTGTCGCCGTCGCGCACTTCCCGGTCGATCCGCCCGCTGGGCCGGTCGAAATCGGCCATGCCGAACAGCAGCGAGCCTTGTTGCGGCAGCGCGTCGAACATCGGTCGCTCCAGCGCCGGCAGATAGGTCAGCGCCCCAGGAAATTCTCGCTGCACGTCGGCCAGTCCGCCGGCGTGGTCGAAATGGGCGTGGGTCAGCAGAATCGCTTGTAAATCCGGGCGCGGTTGCATCCGGACCAGCGCGTTCGCCAGTTGCGGCCCGTCGCCGGTGTCCACCACCGCGCACTGACCGGTAGCCGCATCCTCGATCAGATAGGCGTTGACTTGGAATGCGCCCACGGTCAGACAGCGAACATTCATGACAGGCCCTCGATAATATGATTTTCCAGCCGGCGGACTCGCCGTTCCGACACGGCCCAGCCGCACACGGTCATCCCGGCGCGCTGGGTGGAACGGGGGTCGCCGACCCGCAGGGGATGCCAGTCTGGCAGCGGCTGACCCTCCGCCCGCAACCGGTAGGCGCAGGTTCGTGGCAGCCAACGGACCCGCCGCACTTCGGCCGGCGCCAGTTGCACACAGTCGGGCACCCAACGCAGGCGATCGGCGTAACGACTACACCGGCCAGTGGTCAGATCCAACAGCCAGCAAGCGACATTGGTATGGAACACCTCGCCTGTATCCTCGTCTTCCAGCTTGCGCAGGCAACATTTGCCGCAACCGTCGCACAAGGCCTCCCATTCGGGCTCGGTGAGCTGGGTGAGGGTTTTGGTTTCCCAAAATGGAGAAGATGGAGATTTGGCGCTCATGCCATTCGCCGGAACCGGCAGCGCGGGCGAACGCGCGCCGGCGCCAAGGATTCAGGTGGTGATGTACTCGCGCAGGGCTTGCGCTTCCTGGGCGGTTTCCTGCAGCTTGGCCTTGACCAGGTCGCCGATGGAGACCACGCCGATCAATTTGCCGTCGTCATCGACCACCGGCATGTGGCGGAAACGCTTGGCGGTCATGATGGCCAGGACTTCACTGACCGTCTCGCTCGGTTTGCCGGTCGTCATGTCGCAGGTCATACAGGGTCGAACGGACATTTTGGCAAAATCGGTCCGCCCCTCGGCGCACAGGTTCAGCACATCGCGCTCAGTGAAGATGCCCGCGGGCGAACCATCGGCGTTCGGGATCATCACCGAACCCACCTTATGCTCGGTCATGGCGCGGATAGCGTCGGCGACGGTGGCGGTGGTTGGCACGGTGACGGGTTGGCCGCCTTTTTTACTCAGAATTTCCTTCAACTGCATCATTCGGGCATCCCCCCTGGAGTTGGTTAAAACAGGCTAGCTGGGCAAATCCGGCGATAATTTAGCAAATCCATCGGTTTTAGCCAGCGGCGTCAACAGGCAGGCGACGCGCCCCTTTCGGAGAAAGACCTGGCGTCCGCCGTCCCCTCCGTCGATCAGCGTCCCAGCGCCAGTAACAATCCATTCAATCGTTTTACAAAACTGGCCGGATCTTCCAGTTGCCCACCCTCGGCCAACACCGCCTGTTCGAACAGCAGGTGGGTCCAGTCGCTGAACCGGTTGGCGTCCGGTTCGCCCTTCAGGCGCGCGATCAGTGAATGGGTGGGATTCAATTCCAGATAGGGCTTGCTCGCCGGGACACTCTGGCCGGCGTCGCGCAACAGCCGCTCCAGATGGGCACTGAGGGCGTACTCATCCACCACCAGACAGGCCGGCGAATCGGTCAGCCGCGAGGAAATCCGCACTTCCTTGACCTTGTCGCCCAGCACTTCCTTGACTCGCGCCAGCAAATCCTTGAACTGGTCCTCGGCCTGTTTTTGCTCCTGCTTTTCCTCTTCCGAAGCGATCTTGTCCAGGTCCAGCGCGCCCTTGGCCACCGACTGGAACTGCTTGCCCTCGAACTCAGTCACGTGCGACATCAGCCACTCGTCCACCCGGTCGCTCAGCAGCAGCACTTCCAAGCCT
>CALGOO010000219.1 GCA_937960715.1 uncultured Candidatus Competibacteraceae bacterium | reverse complement strand
GGCGTCCAGGCTGGCCTTGGCCAGGCCCATGACGTTGTAGTTGGGCACCGCCCGCGCGCCGCCCAGATAGGTCATGGTGATCAGGGCGCCCCGCCGACCGCGCATCAGGGGCCGCGCCGCCTTGGCCAGCGCCGCGAAACTGTAGGAGCTGATGTCGTGGGCGATACGGAAATTCTCGCGACTGATGCCTTCCAGGAAATCGCCTTCCAAGGCTTCGCGCGGTGCGTAGGCCACCGAATGCACCACGATGTCCAGCCCATCCCAGTGTTGCTGAAGTCCCTCGAACACCGCCGCGATGTCGGCGTCGCTTTCCACGTCGCAGGGCAGCGCGATGGAGCTGTCCAGTTCCATGCCCATTTTCTCGATGCGGGGTTTCAGCTTGTCGTTCTGGTAAGTGAAGGCCAGTTCAGCGCCTTCCCGGTGCATGGCTTGGGCGATGCCCCAGGCGATGGAACGGTTGCTGGCGACTCCCAGGATCAGGGCGCGTTTGCCGGCGAGAAAGCCCATAATGAACTCCTATGCGTTTTAGGTATCGTTTAACGGGTCAATCAATTCGCGAACTGTAAAGGATAGTGCATGACGCGCGCAAAAAACCGTTTTTCCCGGTTGCTGGCCATGGGTTTGCTGGGACTGGCTGGCCTTCTGACCGCAACCGTCGGATTCGGCGCTCCGGTCCACGGCATCGCCTTGTATGGTCAGCCGAAGTATGGGCCGGATTCTCAACACTTCGCTTATGTCAATCCCAATGCCCCTCGGGGCGGCGAGGCGCGGTTCGCCGCCATCGGCGGCTTCGACACCTTCAATCCCTTCAATATCAAGGGCGAGGCCGCCGCGGGCATCGGGCAGCTATTCGAAACGCTGTTGACCGAGAGCAAGGACGAGCCGTTCAGCGCCTACGGATTGATCGCCGAGAGCATCGAGCTGCCCGAGGACCGGGGATCGGTCACGTTCGTCATTCGAACGCAGGCGAAATTCCACGATGGCAGTCCGATCACCGCCGATGACGTGCTGTTTTCCTTCGAGACCTTGAAGAGCAAGGGCAGCCCCTTCTATCGGCTCTATTACGCCAATGTCGCCAAGGTCGAGAAGCTGGGCGAGCGACAGGTCAAGTTCACCTTCGCGCCCGGCGAGAATCGGGAATTGCCGCTGATCATGGGCCAGATGCCGGTGCTGTCGAAGAAGTACTGGGAGAGTCGCGATTTTGCCGCGACCACGCTGGATATTCCCGTGGGCAGCGGCCCCTACCGGATCGAGCGGTTCGAGCCGGGCCGCTTCGTCGTCTATCAGCGCGACGGGAGTTATTGGGGCAAGGATCTGCCGGTGAATCGAGGGTTGCACAACATCGACCGGCTGCGCTACGACTACTACCGCGATGTCGTCGTGGCGCTGGAGGCATTCAAGGCGGGCGCTTATGACCTGCGCCTGGAAAATTCCGCCAAGCAGTGGGCGACCGGCTACGATTTCCCGGCCCTGGCCAAGGGTCTGGTCAAGAAGGAAACCTTTCCCCGGCAGTTGCCAGCGGGGATGCAGGGATTCGCGTTCAATCTGCGTCGGCCTTTGTTTCAGGATCTGCATGTCCGCCAGGCGCTGGCCTACGCCTTTGATTTTGAGTGGAGTAATCGGAACCTGTTTTATAACCAGTACACCCGAACCCGCAGCTATTTCGATAATTCGGAACTGGCGGCGCAGGGTTTACCCTCGTCGGAAGAACTGGCGCTATTGGAGCCGCTGCGCAAGGAGTTGCCGCCGGAGGTTTTCACCGCCGCCTACGCGCCGCCGGTCGCGAACGACGACGCTCAACTGCGCGGGAATTTGCAAAAAGCCCTGCAATTACTACAGGATGCGGGTTGGACCTTCCGCGACCGCAAACTGGTCAATGCCAAGACCGGCGTGCCGTTCCGTTTCGAGTTGCTGATCGCCGAACCGACCTGGGAGCGGATCGCGCTGCCCTTCGCCCGCAATCTGGAACGGCTGGGCATCGAGATGAGCGTGCGTTCGGTGGATTCCGCCCAGTATGAAAACCGGCTGCGCGATTTCGATTTCGACATGGTGGTGAACGTCTGGGGTCAGTCGCTGTCGCCCGGCAACGAGCAGCGCGAATTTTGGAGCAGCGCCGCCGCCGATCAGCCGGGTAGCCGCAATCTGGTCGGTCTGAAGAATCCCGCCGTGGACAAGCTGGTGGATCAATTGATCGCCGCGCCCGACCGAGCCAGCCTGGTGACCCGGACGCGGGCGCTGGATCGGGCGCTCCAGTGGCATTTCCTGGTCATCCCGCATTGGCATATTCCTTACGACCGAGTCGCCTTTTGGGACAAATTTGGCTATCCGGCGATGACGCCGCTGCATGGAGTGCAACTGGACGCTTGGTGGATCGATCCGGCCAAGGACAGCGCGTTGAGTCAGCAGCGCAATTCGGGATCGGGAAAGGCCAATTGATTTCCATGCCCGCGGCGGTAGTCCTGAAACTTGCTGTCGGTCGGCCAGCAAGCGAGGGCCGACAGGTCAACAAGGGCACTGAGATGCGTTTTTGTACCGCCACCGGGCGGCGGTGGAAGAGAGGCTGGGATTGCGCGATGCCTCATCCTGGCTTACGGCCCTGTTTCTCGAAAAAATCGAGGACGGCTTCGTCGCTCTCCATGGCTATTTCGACCGGTGGATGGGTGAGAGGGCAGCCTCTGACATAAATACCCTCTTCAGATGCATCCAAGTGCCACTGCAAGGGGAGGCCGTTTTTTATCAATGCCGTCAGGGGCGCCAAGTCGGTGACCGCCGTCTTGTTGAGGTTGAGAAACCGCAGTTCCGCCAGCCCGGCCAAAGGGGCCGCATCGGCGACTGGCGTCTCCGCGAGGTTGAGTTCCCGCAATCCCGCCAATCCAGACAAAGGCGCCAGATCGGCAACCGGTGTCTGCGCGGCTCTGAGTTTCCGCAGTTCCGTCAACCCGGATAGCGGGGACAGGTCCGTAACCCGCGTACCCGCAATATCCAGCTCTTGTAAACGCGCCAGCCCGGCCAGGGGAGACAAGTCAGTCACCTGCTTGCACCGGACGTTAAGCGCTTGCAGTTCCGTCAACCCGGCCAGCGGTGCCAGATCGGCGACTGGCGTGCCGGAGCTGTCGAGCATCCGCAATTCCGTCAGCCCAGCCAGCGGTGTCAAGTCGGTGACTGGCGTGGCGCAGACATCGAGCCGCTGCAAGTGCTTCAATCCAGCCAGGGGGGACAGGTCGGACACGTTTGCCCTGGTGAAGTGAAGGCAACGTAGCTTTGTCAATTTGGCCAGGGGCGCCAGATCCGCCACGGGCGTGAACGCGAAATTGAGTTCTTGCAATTCCGCCAGCCCGGCCAACGGGGACAAGTCGGCGACCTGGGTACTCAAAAACTCAAGCTTTCGCAGCCCCGTCAGTCCGGCCAGCGGGGATAGGTCGGCGACCGGCGTCATCGAAACATTGAGCCATTGCAACCCGGCCAGCCCGGCCAGCGGGGACAGGTCGCTGACCTGCGTTCTCCAGGCCCCAAGCCTTTGCAACCGCGCCAGCCCGGCCAAGGGCGCCAGATCGGCGACGGGCGTCCAGTTGACATCGAGCGCTCGCAGTTCCGGCAACTCGGCCAACGGGGACAGGTCGGTGACCTTGGTGTCCGTGAGGCGGAGCGTTTGCAAGCCCGGCAACCGGGCCAGCAGGGACAGGTCGGTAACCTTCGTACCCGAGAGGTCGAGGGTTTGCAAACCCGCCAGTCCAACCAGCGGGGACAGGTCTTCCAGATTGGTCCGGCTAGCAAGACCACCGTCCAGCCAAAGCTTCTTGAGTCGCGTCAGGCCGGCAAAGGGATTGCGGGCCGCCGTGGGCGCGAGGCGGGCGATATTGTTCCTGGGGCCGTTATTTCTGGTGTCTTTCGGCACCTCCCCATCCCACCAATGCCGTGCGAACGACAATTCCTCCAGCCATGTCAATTCTCCTAGCGCCTCCGGCACCTCGGTCAATCCGCAAAGCCCCAGATCTAGAAAGGGCGCGCGAGTTTTCTTGTTTTCGGCGATCAGTGGTAAGGCCAGTTCGGACATGCTGATACCTCCGCGGATGAGTTTAGAGACGTTTTTAGACAGCCTCTAGGCGACAGATTGACGGATGCGTGTATAGTTGCTTGCTCGTAGCCCCCTGCCGAGGACCCGTCATGATCCCGCCCGATCCCAATCCCACCGTTGCCCTGGCGCTGGCCGAGGATGTCGGCGGCGGCGATTTGACCGCCGCCCTGATCCCGGAAGACGCCCAGGCCGAGGCCACCGTCGTCAGCCGCGAACGCGCCGTGCTTTGTGGCGCGGCCTGGTTCGACGCCGTGTTCCAGCAACTGGACCCGCGCATTCACATCGAGTGGCGCGCGGCCGACGGCGACCGCGTCGAGCCGAACCAACTGCTTTGCACCCTCCATGGCCCGGCCCGCGCCCTGCTGACCGGCGAGCGCACCGCGTTGAATTTCCTGCAAGCCCTGTCCGGCACCGCTACCCTGGCCCGGCTTTACGCCGATCTCGTGGCCGGCACCGGCGCGACCATTCTCGACACCCGCAAGACTCTGCCCGGCCTGCGGTTGGCGCAGAAGTACGCGGTCCGGCGCGGCGGCTGCCAAAACCACCGCATCGGTTTGTTCGACGCCGTGCTGATCAAGGAAAACCACATCATGGCCGCCGGCTCGATCACCAACGCCATCGCCACAGCCCGCCGCCTGCATCCGGGCATCACGGTCGAGGTGGAGGTGGAAAATCTGGCCGAGCTGGAAGAGGCGCTGGCCGCCCGCCCCGACATCGTCATGCTCGACAACTTCGATCTGGCGACCCTGGCCGAGGCGGTGCGGATCACCGCGAAGCGGGTCAAGCTGGAAGCGTCGGGCAACGTCACTACGACCACCGTCCGCGCCATCGCCGAAACCGGCGTGGACTACATTTCCATCGGTGGCTTGACCAAGGACGTGCGCGCCGTGGACCTATCCATGCGTTTCAAGACCCGGTGAAACATGCTGATGAAGTTTTGGCGTCCGATTGTCGCGTTCGCCTGCGGGTTGGTGTTTCCGCTGGCGGTTGCCGCCGCCGACGGCCTGCCCGTCGCTCCTTATCAGGCCCGTTACGAGGTTTACGCTTCCGGGTTCTCCGTCGGCGAGGCGGTGATCACCTTGACCACGCCCGGTGTGGGCGCCTACCGGATGACGTCCGATGTGCGTCCCAACGGACTGGTCACGCTGCTGGCCGCTGGCCGCATCCACGAGCAAGCCAGCGGCGAGATCCGCGAGGGAGCGATTCAGCCCCGCCAGTATGAGCGACTGCTGGATACCGGCCGCAAATCCGATCACATGCAACTGCGGTTCGACTGGTCCGCCGGCCAGGTTCAGGCCCGCCACAACGCGGACCAGGCGACTTTGCCGCTCGTGCCCGGCGTTGTCGATCCGCTGAGCCTGCAACTGGTGGTGATGGCGGATTTGCGGCGTGGTCAAGCGCCCGGTCAATACAGTCTGGTGGACCGGAACGAGATCAAGACCTACCAGATCCGCAACCAGGGGCGGGAAATCCTGGAGACCCCGCTTGGCAAGCTGAACACCGTGTTGATCAACCAGTACACGCCTGGCAAAACCCGGATGACCACGTTCTGGGTCGCGCCCGAACTACAATACCTGCCCGTGCGGATCACGCAGGAGAAGAAAGGCAAGGAGGAGTTGCGCATGGAAATCCGGGCGGTCGAACGCTAGCCTTACCATGCCGCGCCCCAGATTTCACCCAGCATCAGCCCCATGCTCCGCCTGATCCGCCATCCCGCCCGCCTGCTGGTTTTCAGCTTCGCCGCCGCCATCCTCGGCGGCGCCGCGCTGTTGGCCCTGCCGCTCGCCAGCACCGGTGCTCCGCTCGCCTTCGTCGACGCCCTGTTCATGGCCACCAGCGCGGTGTGCGTGACCGGACTGGCGGTGGTGGACCCCGGCGGCGCGTTGAGCGGCTTTGGCCAGGCCGTGTTGCTGGGGTTGGTGCAAATTGGCGGCCTGGGCATCATGACCTTGTCGAGCACCCTGTTGTTGTTGATCGGCCAGGACATCTCGCTGTCCAGTAGCGACGCGGTCCAGGACAGCTTTTTCACCAGCCATCGCCTCGGCCTGGGGACTTTGCTGCGTCTGGTGTTCCTGTGGACGCTGACCATCGAGGCCCTGGGCGCCCTCGTGCTGTTCCTGACCGAGAGTCAGCGGCTACCCCTGGGGCAAGCGGTCTGGGTTTCGGTGTTTCACGCGATCAGCGCGTTTTGCAATGCGGGATTTGGGTTGCGTCCGGACAACCTGATGGCGGATCGGGCCAATATCGGCGTTATCTTGCCGATTTCCTTGCTGATCATCCTCGGCGGGTTGGGGTTCGCGGTGCTGGCGGAACTGGCGCGCTGGTCGCGGCGGCGCTGGCGGCGGCAACGGACCCCGCTCAGCCTGCACACCAAGGTGGCGTTGACCATGACTGGGGCGCTGCTGGTGGTGGGGATGATCGGCTTCATTCTGCTGGAGCGCGCCAATCTTCTGGCGAGCACGAATTTCAAGGAAACGTTGCTCGTCGGCTGGTTCGCCTCGGTCACGCCCCGCACCGCCGGCTTCAATACCGTGAACTACGGTCAGGCAACCGCGGCGACCCTGTACTTCACCATCGTGCTGATGCTGATCGGCGGCTGTCCCGGCTCGACCGCCGGGGGGATCAAGGCCACCACCCTGGGTGTCCTGCTGGCCTTGGCGCGGGCGCGCTATCGCGGCGAACGGGGAGTGCGGTTGTTCAACCGCAGCGTGCCGGAGGCCAACATCGCCAAGGCGACCTGGGTGGTGGCGCTGGCGTTCGTCATCATCATGGTGGGGACCATCCTGCTGTCGGCCGCGCAAGTGAGCGGCCAGTTTCACCCGCGCACGGTCGAATGGTCGCTGGGACTATTGTTTGAGGTGGTTTCGGCGCTGGGCACGGTCGGACTGTCCACCGGCATTACTCCACAGTTGAACGAGGGCGGCAAGGTTCTGATCATGGCGCTGATGTTCATCGGGCGGCTGGGACCGTTGACCATCGCCATCGCCATTGCCCGGCAGAAGCATCGGCCGGCGGTCGCCTATGCGGAAGAGCAGGTCATGATTGGCTAACCAAGGGAACAGAAACAACCATGCACATCGCGGTATTGGGATTGGAGGATTTCGGCTTTCACCTGGCGCGCACCCTGAGCGAACTCGGCGACGACGTGATGGCGGTGGATCGGGACGCGGACAAGGTGCAGGAGATCGCGCGCCATGTCGGCAAGGCGATGGTCGCCGACGTCGCCGACCGCGAGGCCCTCAAGGACCTGGGCATCCAGCACATGGATGTGGTGGCGGTGGACGTGGGCGAGCGGTTCGAAACCAGCGTGTTGCTGACCCACTACCTGCGGGAACTGGGCATTCCCCGGGTGCTGGTCAAGGTCGCCAACGCCGACCAGGGCAAGATCCTGAACCTGATCGGGGCCAGCGACGTGGTGCAGCCGGAACGGGAAAGCGCGGTCAAGACCGCCCATCTGATTCACTATTCCCGCTCGAAGTTGCTGGACGCGATGACGCTGGGCAACGGCTACTTCGCGCTCACCTTGCGGACCCCGACCGGGCTGGTGGGGCGGCAGGTGGCGGATCTGGAATGGCTCGACCGTTACCAGGTGAGTTTGCTGGCCATCAAGCCGGCGGCGGAACAGTCCGCCCCCTTCGTTCCCGACGCCGATTACGCATTGGTGCAAGATGACGTGCTGGTGGTGATGGGCGAGGAAACGAAGCTGATCGAGCTACACCAGAAAGTGAAATGATTCGCCTCGCGCCGGCGCCCGCGATGGCCCGGAAAAACCCGGCGCCCGCGTGATTCACCACCAACCCAATTCCACCACGCGAGGAGTCTTCGTCATGTCCGAATCCAGCCAGTGCATTTTCTGCAAGATCGTCCGGGGTGAAGTCCCGGCGGTCAAGGTCCACGAGGACGAGCGCACGCTGACCTTCATGGATATCCAGCCGGCCAGTCCGGGTCATGTATTGGTGATTTCCAAGACGCACGCGCCCAATCTGCTGGAAATCGCCGAGCCCGACTTGCTGGCGGTGGCCGTGATCGTCCAGCGCGTCGCCCGCGCGGTGCAAAAGGCGCTGGCGCCCGACGGGTTGCGCATCGGCCAGTTCAACGGTGCCGCCGCTGGCCAGACCGTGCCGCACTATCATGTCCACATCGTACCGATGCGCGAGGGACAGCGCGCCGGCGCCCATGGCCGCGCGCCCGCCAGGATCGAGGACTTGAAGGCAGTGGCGGCGCAAATTCGGGCGGCGCTGGCGGATTAGTGGTCCGCCAGTATGGTGCAGACCACCCGGCGATCCCGCCGCGGGCCGTCGAACTCGCAAAAGAAGATATTCTGCCAGCGCGACAGGCCCAGCTCGCCGTCGATGATCGGAATAACCTCCGACGGTCCCACCAGGCCGGCCTTGAGGTGGGCGTCGCCGTTGCCGTCCTGCTCGTCGTGTAGCCAGACTCCGCGCGGAATCAGCTTGCGCAGCAGGTGAATGACATCGGTTTGCACGCTCTCGTCCCAGTTTTCCTGGATCATCAGCGCGGCGGTCGCGCCCTGGGCGTAGACCGTCGCCACGCCCTGGCGCACGCCACTGGCCTTGACGATGGCGGCGACCCGCGCGGTGATGTCCACCAGCTCCTCACGGTGCCGAGTGGTTAAATGAATGATGTCGCGCATCAGACCTCCGTGGCCGGCGGGCTTTCCACCGCGCCCTGGAGCACGACGCCGCTGACGCCGACGATGCGCAGCCGGGTTCCGGCCGGGCAATCCCGGTCCACCACCACCTTCCAGGTGCTGTCGTCCACCCGAATCTTGCCATGGCCATTGATGATCGGCGCGTCCAGGGTGAACACCCGGCCGACGTACTGGTGGCCACGGCGGTTGAGCAGCGAATCGGCGGTCGGCGTGGGATGCCGTCGCAGCCGGATTTGCCAGGCGACGATGGAACCCACCGACAGCATGGCGAACAGCATGACCTGCCAAGTCCATTCCATGCCTGGCCATACGGCCAGCACCAGGCCCACCAGCAGTGCGGCCACGCCCATCCACAGGAAGAAGAAGCCGGGCAAGAGCGCCTCGACCGCCATCAACGCCACCCCCAGCACCCACCAGTTCCAGTAGGCCGGTTCCAACAACCACGCGCTCATGAATGGGTTCCCGGCTTGCTCAGCGCTTCTTGCGCCAGTTGGGCGACGCCGGCGAGCGTGCCGACCAGTCCGGAGGTGTCCAGCGGCATCAGCAGCACTTTCTGATTCGGCGCCGCCGCCAGCTTGGCCACTGCTTCCACGTATTTCTGCGCCACGAAGTAGTTGACCGCCTGCACGTTGCCCTTGCCGATGGCCTCCGACAGCATCAAGGTGGCGCGCGCCTCGGCCTGGGCCAGCCGCTCGCGGGCCTCGGCGTCGCGGAAGGCGGATTCCTTGCGGCCTTCGGCCTCCAGGATCGCCGCCTGTTTCTGGCCCTCGGCGGCCAGGATCGCCGCCTGGCGCTCGCCCTCGGCGACCAGGATGGCCGCCCGCTTGTCCCGCTCCGCCTTCATCTGCCGGGCCATGGAATCGACCAGATCCTTCGGTGGCGAGATGTCCTTGATCTCGATCCGGGTGACCTTGATGCCCCAGGGCGTGGTGGCCTCGTCCACCACCGCCAGCAGCCGGGCGTTGATCTCGTCGCGCTTGGACAGCAGTTCGTCCAGGTCCATCGAGCCCATCACGGTGCGGATGTTGGTCATGGTCAGGTTGAGGATGGCCAATTCAAGGTTGTTGACCTCGTAGGCGGCCTTGGCGGCGTCCAGCACCTGATAGAACACCACGCCGTCCACCTGGACCATGGCGTTGTCCTTGGTGATGATTTCCTGCGAGGGCACGTCCAGCACCGTTTCCATCATGTTCATCTTGTGCCCGATGCGATCCACGATGGGGATGAGGAGGTTCAGGCCAGGGCGCAGGGTCTCGGTATAGCGGCCAAAACGCTCGACCGTATATTCCATGCCTTGTGGCACCGACTTGACCCCCAGGAAAATCAGGATGATGGCGAAGATCGCCAAGCCGACGACAAATGTGGCAAAACCTTCCATGACGCGACTCCTCTCTGTGCGAAGTGAAGGGATCAGGTATCCGGCAAGATGGCGCCCGAGCGGGCGTCCACTCTCACGTGTAGCGGTGGATCGTCCTCGCCGTTCCAGGCGACCACCTGCCAATAGGGCGCGCCGTCCTCGTTGCCGTAGAGCGCGGCGGAATCCAGCGTGGCGCGTCCGGTTCCAGCCTGGGCGTCGAGCGTCGCCAGGGCCACGGGCAACACGCTGTCGAGGTCGCGGAGCCAGGGGCGGCCGAGCACCAGCGGAACCAGCGGTGAGCGGGCGGTCCATTCCGCCCACTCGGTTTCGTGGTCCGCCTGCTCGAATTCCCGCTCCATGGCGGTGACCGCCAATTCGCCGGCTTCCGGATCGAGCACGATGTCGAAGCCGCGCAATCGGCGAATCCGTCGCGGGTTTTGATCGGCGCAACCGCGAAACGAATAGCGCAGTTCCAGGATCAGCACGGCGTCGCCGTTGCGGTCCAGTTCCGCCACCACGGCTTCAAGCACGGCTTGGGGATCGGTGCGCCGGGCCAGCGGCAGAACCTGCTCGTAGCCGGCGCGGGCGGTGTCGATGACGATGGGCGCCGGCAGGGGCTGGCGGACGACCACGATGCCGGAAGCGCCGCCGACGAAGGCTTCGACATCGATGCCATGCTCGGCCAGCAAGCGGCGCGCGCGGCGATCGGTGGCGCGCAGATGCAGACTGGCGAGTGGCCAGGCTTGGCGCCAGACACCCACCAGCGCGCTCCATGGATTCAGTCGGGCCATATCCGCCGCCGCGTCGACCCGCAGCCAGCCCCGGGCGATCAGGGCCTGGATTTCCCGGGCGTAACTGTCGGTCAGCAGGCCGGCGGGATCGCGGGCGGCCTGTGCGACCTTGGCCAAACTGATCGATTGACCCAGGGCGGCGACCAGGTCACGGTGCAGAACATACAGTGCCCGTGAATCCCAAACGTCCTTGAGTTGCAGGCGGGCCAGATAGTCCGGGGTTGGCAGGCTGTAGGGGAGATTCAGATTGTTGGTGGCCAATACCCGACCGTTGCGGAATTCAGTGGCGAATTCGATGTAATCGCGCGCTGGCTGGGCGCCGCCAATGATCTCGATGTGGGCGGCGATGGCGCCGATGCCTTGCTCCGGCTGACCCAGGAAGCGCAGCCACAGCACCGCGTTCTGGATCAGACCGTCGCCGCGAAAATCGCCGTAATGCACGAAGCCATCGGCGGCCAGCGCTTCGGCGGTATCGGTCAGCGCGATCCAGGCGGCGTCGGGCAGATCGGCCTCCTCGATCGGAATGAAGCGCGGCCGCAAAGGTTGGCGGACCTGGAGCAGCGCCAGCGGAATCCCTAGCAGCAACTGCAACAGCAGCGCCAGCGGCGCGATCGACCATTTGATCCCGCGAATCAGCAGCACCAGGGCGAGCGAGGGCAGCAGCACGAGCGTGCGCAGCAACGACCAAGGGAAGCGGCGCATGGCTCAGGTCTCGTCGTCCAGCCGACCCAGGCTGAAGAACTGGCCCTGGCTCCATACCCCGTAGTCCCGCCCTGGCGCGTCCGGCCGCTCCTCGCCCAGTTCGACCAGTTCCAGGAATACCGCCCGGGTCAGCAAGGCGCGCAACCGGCCGCGCACGTGTAGGTAGGGGGCCGGTTCGCCGCCGGGCGTGCGGTATTCGACGGTCAGCGAATGATCGGGACCGGCGACGACCATGTCGCCGACGTTGGTGGTGAAGGTCAACGTTTGATGGCGTCCTTGACCGGCCACGTCGAGTCGCACCGCCAGAAAAGGCGCGTCGTCCACCCGGATGCGCCATTTTTCCACGGGGGTGACCAGATAGTAGCAACCATCCGCGTCGCGGCGCAGGATGGAAGCGAACAGCCGCACCAGCGCCTCGCGCTGGAAGGGTGCGCCTTCATGGAACCAGGTCCCATCGCGGGCGATGCGCAAATCCATGTCGCCGCTGAGCGGTGGATGCCAGCGCTCGACCGGGGGCAAGGGCCGGCCGGTGGGTAGTTGGTTCGCCAGATTGGTGGGGTCAGGTGGAGAGAGGGACATGGGTTCCGGCACGGTGATCGAATTCACTCATATTTTATTATGAATGATGGAAACCCGTGATGAAGAACCTTTGCCCGCATCGCGACCCCAACCCTCGCTGGTCGCGGGCGAGGGTTGGGGAAATGGATTAGCCCTCGACCGTGGCCCGCCGCAGGTCGCGGTAAATCCGCATGACCCTGTCTGGAAAGGACGAGCGGGTGCCCAGACTGCCGTTGTAGTTGAGCAGCGCCCGTCGCAGGTTGCCGGAGTGATCGTTGAGGTAGCTGGCCAGAATCCGGGAGCCGGTGTGGATGTTCTTGGCGGGATCGAACAGCGCGTGGCTGCCGCCGATCTCCCGGATCTTACGGGAATGGGAGCCGGGCATGACCTGCATCAGACCACGGGCGCCGACCCGGCTGACGGCCCGCTCCTTGAACGTGGATTCGACGGCGATGATGGCGAGGATCAGTTCTGGATCCACCTGATGCGTTTCGCCGTTGCGGATCGCTTCGGTCACGATGTGGCGCGCCTTGTGTTCGGGAACCTGGTACCGGTTGTGGATGTGCCCGCTGAGGCGGGCGATTTTGCGCTGTTGGGCCAGGGCGGCGGCGCTGGCGGTATCGGCCGGGATGAGGCTTACCCCATGCTGTTCGGTGGCGATCGTGGCCACCGTCACGGTATTGGCGATGCTCGTGGCGTTCTCGCCACGGACGGTTTCCAGCGATTGAGCCAGGGCCGTGGCCGGCATCAGCACGACCGCGCACAACAGACCTGACTGAAGGGTCAGAGTGAACCGGTCCTTGAGGCATTCCGTGAATTCCATGAGACCTCCGTCGTTGATCAGTACGAACTGATAGTGCTCGATGGATTCGTATCCCAAATCGACGAGGGGTTTTCCCAACCCGGATCGGATGATTCCGATCCCCGCGAATCCGACCTAAGCAACTCCGGGCCGAAGCCTGCCGAGCCCGGCTTCCGGTGTCGCCTGACGTTCCCAGGGCAGTGTCTACAACGTGACTGGCCTATGGCAGGAACATATTGCAATACAGCAATACGACGGTATGAAAACATGACGACAAAACATTTTGCAAGTATCTAATTGGCAAATGAATAAATTCTGTTGGTCTGAAGAATTTTTCTGATCAATGATTATTTTTATTTTTATTGTTTTTAAACAATAAGTTAAATATTTGTTGGTTTTTTTGGCGAAAAATTGAAATGTTGTTTTAAAACAAAATGTTAAAAAGTTCTTTAATTTTTTGTAAATGAGACTGGTTCTCCGGCAAGAAGTGGTTGCAAAGGGAACTGGAAGGCTGTTGCGAAAAAAAATGACGTTATAAATTAATAATATAGTAAATTCAATTGGTTATAAAAAATACTCAGATAGTTGGTAACTAATTGAGTTATTTTATCAAATTATTGAAATTATTAATTTTTTATTAAACGGATTGTAAGCGGGTTTTGACCAGGACCGCGAGCGAGGGATGCGCCGCGTTACGCGGGCGGCGCGCGGAGGGCGGCAAGGGTAAGGTATGATCGGCGCGTCGCCGGCGCGCGGAGGGATGCTCCGTTCATCGGGTTGGCCGGCGCTCGACACGACTGAGGCCGATTTGGAGGAATGACGATGGGTAACCGACTTTCCAAGATTTACACGCGCACCGGCGACGGCGGCACCACCGGGCTGGGCAGTGGCGAACGGGTCGCCAAGGATTGCCCGCGCATCGAGGCCATCGGCGCGGTGGATGAGCTGAACTGCGCCATCGGGCGGGTGCTGGCGCACGACCTGCGCGAGGAGATTCGCGGCTGTCTGCAAGAAGCGCAGCACAGGCTGTTCGATCTGGGGGGGGAACTGAGCATTCCCGGTTACCAGACCGTGCGCGAGGAAGACGTGACGCGACTGGAAACCGTGCTGAACGAATTCAATGCTCAGTTGCCGCCGCTCAAGGAGTTCATCCTGCCGGGTGGTGGACGGGCGGCGGCCGATTGCCACATGGCGCGGGCCATCTGCCGCCGCGCCGAGCGACGGGTGGTGTCGCTGGCGCGCGAGGAGGAGGTCGGCGATTCGGCGCGGATCTATCTGAACCGGCTGTCGGATTTGTTGTTCGTGCTGTGTCGGATTCTGGCCCGCGACGAGGGCGGAGTCGAGGTGGCGTGGCGCAACCCGAATCGGGGCTGAGGGCCAAGGGCCAGGGGCGAAAGGCCGGGGAGTCCAAGGTTCTCGATGGGCGTTCCCTTCATTTTTCCAGGACGTACCGCCCCGGCGCCGCTTCCAGGGGCGGATGGTCGGCATTGCCGAACGGCGGTGGCGGTCCCAGGAGACCGCAATGCGCGCTCAGCCAGCGCGTCCAGTCTTCCCACCAGGAACCCGATGTTTTTTCGGTTTTTTTTCGCCACGCTTCCGCGTCGCCCTGGCCGGTGGCGTCGCCGACCCAGTAGCGCCGCTTGGGCGGCGTGACCGGAGGATTGATGATGCCGAGAATGTGGCCGGATGTGGCCAGCACGTAACGCGCCGGCCCGCCGATCAGGCCGCACAGCCGGAAGGTCTGTTTCCAGGGCGCGATATGATCCTGCTCCGCCCCGACCGCGTACAACGGTTGCCGAATCGCGCCCAATCCCAGCCGGCGTCCGCCGATCTCCAGGTCGCCCTGGACCAGCCGGTTGTTCAGATAAAGTTCCCGCAGATAAAACTCGTGCATCGCCGCCGGCATTCGGGTGGTGTCGCAGTTCCAGAACAGTACGTCGCTGGGCGGCAGTTCCTCGCCGTACAGATAGCTGTGGATCACGTAGTGCCAAATCAGGTTGTTGGGCCGTAACAGGCGGAAGGCGCCCGCCATGTCGGCGCCTTCCAGGTAGCCGGCGGCGTTCATGCGCTGCTTGAGAAAGTCGAAGCTGGATTCGCTCAGGAACGCGCCGATTTCACCGGGATCGCTGAAGTCCACCAGGGTGGTGAACGTGGTCCAGTGAGCGACGGGATTGACGGCGCGGTCAGCGGGATCGGCGGCGAACCAGGCCAGCAGCATGGCCAGCGCGGTGCCGCCTAGACAGTAGCCGGTGGCATGAACCTGAGGAACGCCGCAAATGGCGCGGGCAGCGTTCAGCGCCGGTCGCAGCCCCCGCAGCAAATAATCGTCCAAGGTAGTGGCTCGCGCGTCGGGTCCGGGGTTTTTCCAACTGGTGACGAACACGGTGAAACCCTGGTCGACCAGATGACGGACCAGACTATTGTCCGGGCTCAGGTCCATGATGTAGTACTTGTTGATCCAGGGCGCGACCAGCACGATCGGCACGGCGTGAACCCGGTCGGTGGTCGGCGCGTACTGAATCAGTTCCAGCAGTTCGTTACGCAGCACCACTCGACCGGGGGTGGTGGCCAGGTCGCGGCCGACCTGGAACGCATCCGGCTCCACCATCCGCACGTCGTGGGCCGCGGCGTCGCGCAGCCAGTTTTGCAGGCCCCAGAGCACGCTACAGCCGTGGCTGGCGATGGCGCGCCGCAACGCCTCGGGGTTGGTCCAGAAGAAGTTGGAGGGGGCGACCGCGTCCAGCCATTGCCGAACCCAGAAGGCCGCCCGCTGGCGCCGGGCTGGGGCGATGCCCTCGGTGGCATGGATGGCGTCTTCCAGCCAACGGGCATAGAGCAGGTAGATTTCCTTGAGGTAGGCAAATCCTGGGTGGTCGGTCCAGGTTGGGTCTTGAAAGCGCTGGTCGTGGATGACGGCGGGCACCACGGGTTCGCCCGGAACGCCGAGGCTGGCTCGGGCGAAATGGTTGTGAACCTGGTGCGCGTCCAGGGCCAGCCCCTGCAGACTGGCGGCTAGCCGTTCGGGCTGACGCAGCCAGGCCTGTTGCACCGCCAGGCTGGAGCCGACGATGTCGAACGGGTCAAGCTGCGATCTGGGCGACGGGGAAACCGTGGGGGTGTCGAACATCGGGGCGTTCATGCGAATCCTCCTGCGCCATGGAGAGGGGGCGCGGTCGGGCAACACATTCCAAACATTCCACACATTTCACACCGTTATTGTACTCCTTATGACCGCGTGAGACGCCAGCATTGGTGAATTTTGGGATCGCGGGCGAAGTCGAGCGGCAGGGTGCGCCGGCTCCAGTCCTCGATACGCAGATCGGCCAGCGCGGCCGCGTCCAGCCGGAACTTGCGGGCGTTGGTGGAGAAAATCAACGTACCGTCTGGCGCGAGCAGTCGCACCGTCTGGCGGATGAGTTCGACATGGTCCCGCTGCACATCGAAGGTGGCTTCCAGCCGTTTGGAGTTGGAGAAGGTCGGCGGGTCGAGAAAGATCAGGTCGTAGCGGTCCCGCGCCCAGATCAGCCATTGCCGGCAGTCGGCCCGGATCAGTTGGTGTCGAGGGCCGTGGAGACCGCTCAGTTCCAGGTTGCGCCGCGCCCAGTCCAGATAGGTGGCCGACCAGTCCACGGTGGTCGTTTGGATAGCTCCGCCCAGCGCGGCGTGGACGGTGGCGGCGCCGGTGTAGCCGAACAGGTTGAGGAAGCGCCGTCCATTCGCCAGTTCCCGCAACAGGCGCCGGGTTGGGCGGTGATCGAGAAACAAGCCGGTGTCGAGGTAATCGGTGAAATTGACCAGCAGTCGGGCCGGCCCCTCGCGGACTTCGTGAAAATGGCCTTGTTCGGCTTGCTTTTGATATTGGCTGGCGCCTTTCTGTCGCTGGCGCACCTTGAGAAAAATCCGGTCGGGTGGAATCTCCAGTACCGCGGGCAGCACCGCCATCACCTGCTCCAGTCGCTCGCGCGCTCTGGCGGCATCCACGCTCGGCGGCGGGGCGTATTCCTGGACGTGCAGCCATTGTTCGTAACGATCCACCGCCACCGCGTATTCCGGCAGGTCGGCGTCGTACAGGCGGTAGCAGGTGATGCCTTCCCGCTCCGCCCAGCGGCTCAGATGGCGCAGATTCTTGCGCAGACGGTTGACGAAGTCCTCGGCGCCGGTGGCCACGGCCCGCTCCAGGGCGGCGGCGCGGGCGCGCTGGTCGGCCGCCGCGCGATTCACGAAGAATTCCGGTTCGATTCGAAATTGCAGCAACCGGCATTCCAGCGGGCCGTTGTGGAAAACGTTGGTTTTGACGGCGCGCAAGCCCATGCGCTTGCCGAGTTCGGGGTTGCCGGTGAACAACGCCGCTCGCCAGCCGGGAAACCGGGTTTTCAGCCGGTCGCCCAGTTGGGCGTACAGTTCGCCCAGTTCGTCGTGTTCGCCCAGCCGTTCGCCGTAGGGCGGATTAGCGATCCACAGTCCCGGTGGGCCGGCGGGCGGTTCGACGGCGGCCCATTCGCGACATTCGATCCGGATTCGATCCGCCACGCCGGCCCGGCCGGCGTTAATCAGCGTCGCGCGCACCGCCTTGGGATCGCGGTCGCTGGCGTGGATCGGCGGGATGCGCGTCCGGCCGGCGTCGCGCCGTTCCCGCGCCTCGGCCAGCAGCCGGTTCCACAACGCGGGGATGTGACCCAGCCAGCCGCTGAATCCCCAGTGTTCGCGCAACAAACCGGGCGCGTGGTCACCGGCGATCCAGGCGGCTTCGATGGCCAGGGTGCCGGAGCCGCATAGCGGGTCGAGCAGGGGGCCGCTGACGGCGGCGATGACCGGCCAGCCGGTTTTCAGTAGCAGGGCGGCGGCCAGCGTCTCCTTGAGCGGCGCGGTCACGGTGGCCTCGCGGTAGCCACGCCGGTGCAGGCTATCGCCGGATAGGTCAAGGCTGACCACGGCCTGACCGTCGCGCCAGCGGGCGTGAATCCGCAGATCCGGTTGGCGCGCGTCCACGCTTGGCCGTCGACCGCAGCGCGCCCGGAATCGGTCTACGATGGCGTCCTTGACCCGCTGCGCGCCGTAGTGGCCGTGGTCGATGCCGGACCGCCGCCGCTGAATTCGACGCTCAAGGTTCCGTCCGGGGCCAGATGTGCTTCCCAGGGCAGGTCGTGGATGCCGGCGTACAGGGCATCCGCGTCGGCGGCGGGAAACTCGGCCAGCGGCAGCAGCACCCGGCTGGCGGTGCGCGACCACAGGCAGGCCCGGTAGGCTAGCTCCAGCGGGCCGTGGAACGCGACGCCGCCACGCACGGGACGAGGCGCCGCCGCGCCCAGTTCGGCCAGTTCCGCCGCCAGCAACGGTTCCACGCCGGCCGGAGCGGTGGCGATAAATCGCTGTTCGCTCATCATCTATTCCTCATCTATTCCTCGATGGCAACCTGGATCAGCGTCGGCTGCAACAAGCGCCGAACCTCGGCCGGCGCCAGACCGACCAGAAAGCCGCGCTTGCCGCCGTTGAGGTAGACGCGCGGCAGGTCGAGGATGCTGGCTTCCAGGTACACCGGCATGGGTTTGCGGACACCGAACGGTGAAGTGCCGCCGACCAGATAACCGCTGTGCTTGTTGGCGACGGCGGGGTCGCAGGGAACAATGGTCTTGGCTCCCCGTAGCCGCGCCAGTTCCTTGGTGGAAACCTTGCGGTCGCCGTGCATCAGTACGATCAGGGGCTGTTTGCGGTCGTCTTCCATGATCAGGGTCTTGATGACCGCGTGTTCGTCCACCCCCAGACAACGGGCGCTGTGCGCGGTCCCGCCATGCTCTTCGTAGGGGTAAAGATGGCCGGTGAAGGCGATGTTGTTTTGCCGCAACAGACGAATTGCGGGCGTCACGGGAAATTTTTCCTTGCTCACAAATATCTTACTAAAGTAGTCGTTGTTAATTTGCCATTTTGATAATTTGTTTTAATCAGGATAATTTTTATTATTTTTTTAATAATAAGGCGGTTTAAAATAAGAACGGCTTCGTATTAAGTATTCTTCAATCAATAAATTCTGATAAGAGAAACTCATTTTGTCCATTTTTGACC